>JBBIIE010000020.1:0-34266 GCA_037446605.1 Geminicoccaceae bacterium
GCGGCGAGCAGCGCCGGCAGGAGGAGCGCGGCCGGCCCGGGCCTCACGGCTCCCGCGCCTTGCCGGCGCCCTGGTCGGCCTTGCCGCCCTGCGCGCCCTGGCCGCTGAAGATGAACCGGCCGATCAGGTCCTCGAGGTTGACGGCGGACTGGGTGAAGGTCAGCTCCTCGCCCGGCTTGAGCATGCGGTCGTCGCCGCCCGGCACGAGCGAGAGGTACTTGCCGCCGAGCAGCCCGGCGCTCGCCACCGCGGCGGTGCTGTCGGCGGGCAGCTCGATCCCCGCCTTGACGCTGAAGTGCACGCGCGCGCGCCAGGTCGCGGGGTCGACCTCCTGCGCCAGCACCTGGCCGACCTTGATGCCGGCGAGGCGCACGTCGCCGCCGACCTCGAGCCCGTCGACCCGCTCGAAGCGGGCGGTGAGCGTGTAGCCGCCGGGATCGCCCGCGGTGCTCCGGCCGTAGGCCCAGCCGAGGAAGGCGACCGCGACCACCAGCACGACGGCACCCAGGATCGTCTCGATCAGGTTGTGCTGCATCGCCGCCCCGCCGCCTCAGCCCTCGCCGTCGAGCCCGACCAGCGCGCGGGCGAAGGCGCGCGCCTCGAACGGGCGCAAATCGTCGATCCCCTCGCCCACGCCGATGGCGTGCACGGGCAGGGCGAAGCGGCGGGCGAGCGCCACCACCACCCCACCCTTGGCGGTGCCGTCGAGCTTGGTGACCACGAGCCCGCTCACATCCACCATCGACTTGAAGATCTCCACCTGCGCGTGCGCGTTCTGCCCGGTCGTGGCGTCCAGCACCAGCAGGCAGTCGTGCGGCGCCTCGGGGTCGAGCTTGCGCAGCACGCGGACGATCTTCCTGAGCTCCTCCATGAGCGCCTGCTTGTTGTGCAGCCGCCCGGCGGTGTCGATCAGCAGCAGATCGGCCCCCAGGCCGCGCGCCCGCTCGAGCGCGGCGAAGGCGAGCCCGGCCGGGTCCGCCCCCTCCTTGCCGCGGATCACCGGCACGCCGTTGCGCTCGCCCCAGACCTGGAGCTGCTCGACGGCGGCGGCGCGGAAGGTGTCGCAGGCGGCGAGCACCACCCCGAGGCCGGCGGCGCGGGCCTGCTTGGCGAGCTTGCCGATGGTCGTGGTCTTGCCCGTGCCGTTGACCCCGCACACCAGCACGACCTGCGGGCGGAACCGCTCGCGGTGCGGGATCGGCTGCGCCCAGGGCTCGAGGATGCGGGCGATCCGCTCGGCGAGTGCGGTGCGCACCTCCTCCTCGCTCACCTCCTTGCCGAAGCGCTCCTTCCTGAGCTCGGCCACGAGCTCGCGCGCCGTCTCGACGCCGAGATCGGCCAGGATGAGCGCCTCCTCGAGCTCGTCGAGCGTCTCCTGGTCGAGCCGACGCCGGCCGAGCACGCCCGCGAGCCGCTCCTTGAGCGCGCTCGAGGAGCGCTTGAGCCCGGCCCTGAGCCGCCCGAGCCAGCCGATCCGATCGCCGCTCACGAAGCTCTCCCGACGAGCGCCCCCTCCCGGGCGTCCTCGACCGCGAGCTCGACCACCCGACCCGCCGGCAAGGGCTCGCCCGCGAGCCGGAACGGCGCGAACTGGTCGGTGTGGCCACGGCCGCCCTGCTCGACCAGACCGCGCACGCGCCGCCCGAGCTGGGCCGCAAGGAACGCCTCGAGCCGCCGCGCGCCCAGCTCCCGCAGCCGCGCCGCCCGCTCGCGGCGCAGGGCTGCCGGGACCTGCGGCATGCGTGCAGCGGGCGTGCCGGCGCGCGCCGAGTAGGGGAACACGTGCAGGAAGGTGAGCCCCGCCTCCTCGACCAGATCGAGGGTGCGCGCGAACATCGCCTCGTCCTCGGTCGGGAAGCCCGCGATCAGATCGGCCCCGAAGACGAGCTCGGGCCGGGCGGCGCGCAGCCGGGCGCACAGCCCGATCACCGTGCGCCGGTCGTGGCGCCGCTTCATCCGCTTGAGGATGAGATCGTCGCCGGCCTGGACCGAGAGGTGCAGGTGCGGCAGGAGGCGCGGCTCCAGGGCCAGGAGCCGCTCCAGGAGCGGGTCGACCGCCGCCGGGTCGAGCGAGGAGAGCCGCAGCCGGGCGAGCTCCGGCAGCTCGTCCAGGAGCCGGCGCACGAGGCTCCCGAGCGCGGGCCCGCCGGCGAGGTCACGCCCCCAGGAGGCGAGGTCGACGCCGGTCAGCACGAGCTCGGCGAAGCCCGCGCCGAGCAGCCGCCGCGCGCGCGCCACGACCTCCTCCGACGGCACGCTGCGCGCCGGACCGCGGGCCAGCGGGATCACGCAGAAGGTGCAGCGGTGGTCGCAGCCCTGCTGCACCTCGAGGAAGGCGCGCGTGCGCCCGTCGAAGCCGTCGAGCAGGTGCCCGGCGGTCTCCCTGACCGCCATGATGTCGCCGACCTCGCGCGCGCGGGCCCCCTCGGGCAGCCGCGCGAGCGCCCGCCAGACCGCCGGGTCGAGCTTCTCGGCGTTGCCGAGCACGTGGTCGACCTCGGGCATGGCGGCGTAGCGCTCGGCCTGGAGCTGCGCGCTGCAGCCGGTCACCACGATGCGCGCCGTCGGGTGCTCACGGCGGGCGCGGCGGATCGCCTGGCGGGCCTGGCGCTCGGCCTCGGCGGTGACCGCGCAGGTGTGCAGCACGATGGTGTCGGCGAGCCCGGCGGCGCGCGCGTGACGGCGCATCACCTCCGATTCGAAGGCGTTCAGCCGGCAGCCGAAGGTGACGATGCGCGGCTCCACCGGGCGCTCAGCCGGCCAAGAGCTCGGTCGAGACGCGGCCCTCGAAGACCAACGCCGTGGGCCCGGTCATGACCACCGGGCCGGCCCCGTCCCAGGCGACCTCGAGCGGCCCGCCGTCGAGCAGGAGCGTGGCGCGGTCGCCCACGAGCCCGCGCCGGCGCCGCTGCCGCAGGCGAGCGCAGGCGCCGCTGCCGCAGGCGAGCGTGAGCCCGGCGCCGCGCTCGAACACGCGCAGCCGCAGCGTGTCGCGGCCGGCCGGCGCGGCGAAGCCGATGTTGGCCCGCTCGGGGAACATCGGGTGGCGCTCCAGCTCGGCCCCGAGCCGGGCGACGTCGAGCGCCGCGACGTCGGCGACGAAGAAGGTGGCGTGCGGGTTGCCCATGCTGGTCGCCACCGGCCGTGGCAGCCCGGCATGGTCGAGCGGCACCTCGAGGGTGTCGCAGGGAACGGCCAGGGGGATGTCGCGCCAGTCGAGACGGGGCGTGCCCATCTCGACCGAGACCAGCCCGTCCGGGCGGCGGCGGCCCCGGAGCGTGCCGCCGCGGGTCTCGAGCAGGATCTCCTCGCGGTCGCCCTCGAGCATCAACAGGCGCACCGCGCAGCGCGTGCCGTTGCCGCAGGCGCCCGCCTCGCTGCCGTCGGCGTTGTAGAACACCAGCCGGGCGTCGGCGGTGGCCGACGGCGCGATCGCCACGAGCTGGTCGAAGCCCACGCCCCGGTGCCGGTCGGCCAGGCGCTGGATCGCCTCGGGCGAGAGCTCGAGCGTCTCCTCGCGCGCGTCGACCACGACGAAGTCGTTGCCGAGGCCGTGCATCTTGGTGAAGGCGAGCGAGCGTGCCATGCTCCGCAGATAGGTCCGGCGGGCGCCGCGCGCAACGCCGTACCCTGCCCCGACGCAGCGTCTTCCCCCGATGCGGTGTCTTCCCGAGGAGAGCGGCATGCGCCACCCGAGCGACCCGGCCCGGCCGGCGGCCCTTCGCGCCACCGAGCTGCCCGAGGTCTCCTCGACCGGCTACCCGGAGCCGTTCCGGGCACTCGTGGCCGGCCGCCACCGGCGGCGGCTCGGCGACGCCTTCGGGCTCACCCAGTTCGGCGTCAATCTCTGCCGGCTGGAGCCGGGCGCGGCGAGCTCGCAGCGCCACTGGCACGAGACGGAGGACGAATTCGTCTACGTCCTCGAGGGCGAGGTGGTGCTCGTGACCGACGCCGGCGAGACGGTGCTGGGGCCCGGCATGGTGGCGGGCTTTCCCGCCGGCCGGGCGGACGGCCACCACTTCGTCAACCGCAGCGACCGCGACGTGCTCCTGCTCGAGATCGGCACCCGCTCGGCGGACGGCGAGCGGGCGACCTACCCGGACATCGACCTGCTCTACGACAGCACCCGCGGCTACCTGCACAAGGACGGCACGCCCTGGTAGCGGCCGGCTTCCGCGCGGGTCCGGCCCATGCTAGGATGCTGATCCTGGATCGCACCGGCCCGGCGGGCACGGCGCCGCGCGGTCGGCACGGAGCCATCCGCGCACGACGGTCCCGAGGAGCCGCGCCGGTCCTCCGGGACCTTCGCTGCACGACGGTCCCGAGCCGGTGCGGCGGGCGCCGGTCGAACGGTGCACGACGGTCCCGAGGCGGCGGGAGCGGGCACGGGGGCGAATGCTGCACGACGGTCCCGACGCCTCCCTCGCCGCGGCGGGACGGGCCGTGCACGACGGTCCCGAGGCGGGGGGCGCGGCCGGGGGCGCGCTTGACACCCCGGGGCCGGGCGCGCATCTAGCGAGGGCTCGCGGCCGGGGGCCGCGGCTCCGCGACGGGATCGTGATCGGGCGCGCACGAGCCTCCCGAGAGGGATGGAGTGCGCGCCGTCGGGCGTGCGCATGTTCGAGAACCTGACCGGCCGGCTCGGCCGGGTGTTCGACCGGCTCCGCGGCCGCGGCGTCCTCTCCGAGGACGACGTGGGCGAGGCCATGCGCGAGATCCGGATCGCCCTGCTCGAGGCCGACGTCGCCCTGCCGGTGGTCAAGGACTTCGTGGCCGGCGTGCGCGAGAAGGCCGTGGGCCAGGAGGTCCTGCGCTCGATCACGCCCGGTCAGATGGTCGTCAAGATCGTCCACGACCGGCTGGTCGAGCTCCTGGGCGGGGCGGGCACCGGGGAGCTGCAGCTCGCCGCCTCGCCGCCGACCGTGATCCTGATGGCCGGGCTGCAGGGCTCGGGCAAGACCACGACCGCGGCCAAGCTCGCCCGCCGGCTGCGGGTCCGCGAGAAGAAGAAGGTCCTTCTGGCCTCGCTCGACGTGCAGCGGCCGGCGGCCCAGCAGCAGCTCGAGGTTCTGGCCCGCCAGGCCGAGGTCGGCTCGCTGCCGATCGTGCCCGGCCAGCCGCCGCTCGAGATCGCCCGCCGCGCACTCGATACGGCCCGCCGCGAGGGCTTCGACGTCCTGATCCTGGACACCGCCGGTCGCCTCTCGATCGACGAGGCGCTCATGGAGGAGCTGGTGCGGGTGCGCGATCTGGCGCGGCCGCACGAAACGCTGCTCGTGGCCGACGCGCTGACCGGCCAGGACGCGGTCAACACCGCGCGGATCTTCCACGAGCGGGTGGGCATCGACGGCATCGTCCTGACCCGGATGGACGGCGACGCGCGCGGCGGGGCGGCGCTCTCGATGCGCCACGTCACCGGCCGGCCGATCCGCTTCGTGGGCGTGGGCGAGCGGCTCGACGCGCTCGAGCCCTTCCACCCCGAGCGGGTGGCGGCGCGCATCCTCGACATGGGCGACGTGGTGAGCCTCGTCGAGAAGGCCGCCGAGACGCTCGACAAGGAGCAGGCCGAGAAGCTCGCCAAGCGGATGGCCAAGGGCGAGTTCGACCTCGAGGACCTGAAGAGCCAGCTCCAGCAGCTCCGGAAGATGGGCGGCATGGGCGGCATCCTGGGCAAGCTGCCGGGCATCCAGAAGGTCAAGAAGCAGCTCGGGGAAGCGAGGCTCGACGACCGCCTGCTGATCCGCCAGATGGCGATCATCGATTCCATGACCCCGGGCGAGCGGCGCCAGCCCGATCTGATCAACGGCTCGCGCCGGCGGCGGATCGCGCGCGGCGCCGGGGCCGAGGTTTCCGAGGTCAACCGGCTGCTCAAGCAGCACCGGCAGATGCGCGACGTGATGCGGCGGATGCGCAAGTCGGGCGGGCTCAAGGGCCTGTTCGGCGGGCGTCTGCCGCCGGGCCTGCCGCCCGGCCTCCTGCCGCGCCCCTGAGCCCGAGCCGAGCGGCGAGCGAGCCACCACCCACCGAGCATCCCGACCGACCGTCCCGAACGAGCAGCCAGAGAGGTCCAGCATGGCCGTCCGCATCCGTCTCGCCCGCGGCGGCGCCAAGAAGCGCCCCTTCTACCGGATCGTCGCCGCCGACGCGCGCGCCCGCCGCGACGGCCGCTTCCTCGAGCGGCTCGGCACCTACGCGCCGCTGCTCGCCGCCGACGACCCCAACCGGGTGACCCTCAACGAGGAGCGGATCCGCTACTGGCTGGGCCAGGGCGCGCAGGCGAGCGACCGGGTCCACCGCTTCCTGTTCAAGGCCGGCATCGTCGCCGAGGCGCCGCGCCTGCGGGGCACCGGCAAGAAGGCCGAGGAGCTCGCCAGGAAGCGGGCCGAGGCCGAGGCCAAGGGCTGAGCCGGTCGCCGTGGCCGCCGCGCCCGCCGAGAAGCTCGTCTGCCTCGCGGTGGTGACCGCCGCGCACGGGGTCAGGGGCGCCTTCAAGCTGCGCTGCTTCACCGAGCGGCCGGAGAACGTGGCGGCCTACGGCCCGGTCCGCGATGGAAGGGGCCGCGAGCTCGTGCTCGAGGTGCTGCACCGCATTCCGGGCGGGGTGGTGGCGCGGGCGGCCGGGGTCAGCGATCGCGACGCCGCCCTGGCGCTGCGCGGGGCCGAGCTCTTCGTGCCGCGCAGCCGCCTGCCGGCGGCCGGCGCCGACGAGTTCTACCAGGAGGACCTGCTCGGCCTGGAGGCGGTCGATGCGGCCGGCGCGCCGCTCGGCCGGGTGGTGGGCGTGGCCGACCACGGTGCCGGTGCGGTGCTCGAGCTCGAGACCCCGGCCGGCGGCCGGCTCGACCTGCCCTTCACCCGGGCGGCCGTGCCGGTGGTCGATCTGGCGGCCGGGCGGCTCACGGTGGCGCCGGTGGGTCTCCTGGCCGAGGAGGTCCGGGCGTGAGCGCCGCTCCCTGGACCGCCACCGTGCTCACCATCTTCCCGGAGATGCTGCCCGGGCCGCTCGGCCACTCGCTCGCCGGCAAGGCGCTCGCGGCCGGCCTGTGGCGGCTCGATGCCGTCGACCTGCGCGACTTCGCGACCGATCGCCACCGCACGGTCGACGACGCGCCGTTCGGCGGTGGTGCCGGCATGGTGATGCGCCCGGACGTGGTGGCGCGCGCGGTCGACGCGGTGCGCGGGCGCGGCGCGCCGGGTCCCCTCCTCTACCTCTCGCCGCGCGGCGAGCGGCTCGACCAGCGGCTGGTGCGCGAGCTCGCGGTCGGGCCCGGCCTCGTGGCGCTGTGCGGCCGCTTCGAGGGGATCGACGAGCGGGTGCTCGAGGCGCGGCCGTTCCGCGAGCTGTCGATCGGCGACTTCGTGCTGTCCGGCGGCGAACTCGCGGCGATGGTGGTGATCGACGCCTGCGTGCGGCTGCTGCCGGGCGTGGTGGGGGATGCCGCCTCGCTCGCCGAGGAGAGCTTCGCCGAGGGCCTGCTCGAGTACCCGCACTACACCCGGCCGCAGGAGTGGGAAGGCCGGAGGGTGCCCGAGGTGCTCCTGTCCGGCCATCACGAGCGGATCCGCGCCTGGCGCCGCGCCCGCGCGCTGGAGCTGACCCGCACCCGCCGCCCCGACCTCTTGACGGCTGCCGCGCCGACGCCATCCTGCGCCGCCCGCGAACCCGTCGCCACCGCCGATCCCTGAGCGAGGACCGCCATGAACCTGATCCAGGAGCTCGAGCGCGAGCAGATCGAGCGTCTGACCGCCGAGCGGCCGATCCCCGAGTTCGGGCCCGGCGACACGGTGCGCGTGAACGTCAAGGTGATCGAGGGCAACCGCGAGCGCGTGCAGGCCTTCGAGGGCGTGGTGATCGCGCGGCGCAACCGCGGGATCAACTCGTCGTTCACCGTGCGCAAGATCTCCTACGGCGAGGGCGTCGAGCGTATCTTCCCGCTCTACAGCCCGCGCCTGGACAGCATCGAGCTGGTCCGCAAGGGCCGGGTGCGCCGGGCCAAGCTCTATTATCTGCGCGGGCGGACCGGCAAGGCGGCGCGGATCGCCGAGCGGCGCGACGAGCCCCGGGCTGCCGCCGGGCAGTCGGCCGCCGCGGCGGAGCCGGCCGCCCAGGAGTAGGGTGGAGCGGGCGGGAGGAAGGGCCTTGGGCCGGACGCTCTTCGAGAAGATCTGGGACAGCCACGTCGTCGACCAGCAGGCCGACGGGACCTGCCTGCTCTACATCGACCGCCACCTCGTCCACGAGGTGACGAGCCCGCAGGCCTTCGAGGGGCTGCGCGCCACCGGCCGCAGGGTGCGCCGGCCCGAGCTCACCCTCGCCGTGCCCGACCACAACGTGCCCACGACCGACCGGAGGTTCGGCATCGCCGACCCGGTCTCGCGCCTGCAGGTCGAGACGCTCGAGCGGAACTGCGCCGAGTTCGGCGTCGAGCTCTACGGGATGAACGACGTCCGCCAGGGCATCGTCCACGTCATCGGACCCGAGCAGGGCTTCACGCTGCCCGGCACGACGATCGTCTGCGGCGACAGCCACACCAGCACGCACGGCGCGTTCGGCGCGCTCGCCTTCGGCATCGGCACGAGCGAGGTCGAACACGTGCTGGCGACCCAGACGCTCCTGCAGAGCAAGCCGCGGACGATGCGCATCAGCGTCGAGGGCGAGCTGCACGCGGGCTGCACCGCCAAGGACGTGATCCTCGCCATCATCGGCACGATCGGCACCGCCGGTGGCACCGGCCACGTGATCGAGTATGCCGGCTCGGTCCTCCGCTCGCTCTCGATGGAGGGGCGGATGACCATCTGCAACATGTCGATCGAGGCCGGGGCCCGCGCGGGCCTGGTCGCCCCCGACGAGACCACCTTCGCCTATCTGAAGGGCCGGCCCAAGGCGCCCAAGGGTGCCGCCTGGGAGGCGGCGGTCGCCTACTGGCGGACCCTGCCCTCCGACCCGGATGCGGTCTTCGATCGCGAGATCACCCTCGACGCCGCGGCGATCGAGCCGCAGGTGACCTGGGGCACCTCGCCGCAGGACGTGGTGCCGATCGGCGGCCGGGTGCCCGATCCGAAGGACGCGCCGACCCCCGAGCGGCGCGCGGCCATGGAGCGGGCGCTCGCCTACATGGGCCTCGAGCCCGGCACGCCGATGCAGGCGATCCGGGTCGACAAGGTGTTCATCGGCTCCTGCACCAACGCCCGGATCGAGGACCTCCGGCTGGTCGCGAGGCTGGTCGAGGGCCGCAAGGTCGCCCCGCACGTCCAGGCGATGATCGTCCCCGGCTCCGGGCTCGTGAAGCACCAGGCCGAGGAGGAAGGGCTCGACCGGATCTTCACCGAGGCCGGGTTCGAGTGGCGCGAGGCGGGCTGCTCGATGTGCCTCGGCATGAACCCGGATCAGCTCGCGCCCGGCGAACGCTGCGCGTCCACGAGCAACCGCAACTTCGAGGGCCGGCAGGGCAAGGGTGGCCGCACCCACCTCCTCTCCCCGGCCATGGCCGCCGCGGCGGCGATCGAGGGCCGGCTGGCCGACGTGCGGCGGCTGGGCTGAGGCCGCAGCCGGGCGGCCGCGCCGCTCAGCCGTAGCGGGCCTCCAGATAGTCCGCCCAGCCGGTGCGCTCGGCGAAGGCGAGCCGGCGGTAGGTGCCGATCGCCTCCTCGAGGGCACGCCGCGTGGAGGGGAACCAGAAGGCGAGGCCGGTCGCCCGCCGCACCGTGGCGCCGAGCGCCGTGCTCGCCACCCGCGCCTCCGCCGTCGCCGCCGCCACCTCGGCCGCGGCCGCACGCAGCGCCGGGGCGCCGCGCTGGCGGCGGACGAGCTGCATGAAGTGCTCGAGGTCGTAGCTGTCGTAGGTGCCGGCGAAGGACTGGGCCAGCGCACGCGCCCGCTGCAGACGGTCGAAGCCGGCGCGACCCAGGCTCCGCGCCGCCTCGACGAACCCCTTGAAGGCGGCGGCGATGCGGTTCTCGGCGCGGAACGCGGCGAGCGTGCAGGGATGCTCGCCCGGCCGGTCGCGATAGCCCGCCTCGAAGCCCTCGACGGCCTGCCGCCCCCAAGCGGCGGCGTCCGCGGGCGGTGCGTCGCTCATCCGCGAGAGCCACTCGTGATATTCCCAGCCGTCACCCGGCTCCAGATCCTCGGAGGCGATCACGACCTCGGCGAACGGGCGGAGCTGCTCGGTCACCTCGACCATGCCGTTCAGGCAGGTGTCGGAGAACAGGAGCTCGACCTTGGCGGTCCGTCCGGCCCGCGCGAAGGCGGCGGCGAGCATGCGGCCGGCCTCGAGGTTGGTCAGCACGCCCGCGTTGGTGTCGTCGTGCAGCATCGCCCGGGCGCGCACCTCGGCCGACCGCCGCCAGCTCCCGAGCAGCAGGTGGCGGGCGCGGAACGAGCGCGGCCGTCGGTGGCGCGGCACTGCCGGGTAGCGGCCGGGGCGGCGCTCCAGCAGGAGCTCGTTCGGGTCGTACTCGTCGAACACCCCCGAGCCGTGGTCCCAGAAGCCGATCGCCACCTTGACCCCGGGCGGGTAGCTGACCAGCGCCCGCGCGAGGAAGGTGGCCAGGGTCTCGGGGTCGCCGGTGTCGATCTCGCCCAGCCGCTCGACCTCGCGGCGCCCGGTCCGCGGGGTCCATTCGATCACCTGGGCGCCCTTGCCCGCGTAGTCGGCCAGGGCGAGCACGGCGAACGGCCCGCGGTTGCCGGCCGCCATCTCGTAGAGGTCCTCCTCCACGAAGGCCGAAAGATTGTTGTCGCCGCCGAACAGCTCGACGATGACGTGGGTGACCTCGCGGTCCGAGAGCGCGAAGGGCTGCGGTTCCGGCACCGGCCGTCCTCCCGACGGAAGCGTTCTTCGTCCTCGTATAAGACCATAATCCTTCAACCCGGAGTCGTCAAGCTCTCGGGTGCGCATCGCGGCCACGAGCGGGCGCCGCGAGGTGGAGAGCGACCACGAGCGGGAGACGTCTTGCCGGGTGGTCGCCGGGACCGCCTCGGCGGTGCGCGCGGACGGCACGGTCGACCCACTGCCGGTCTCCTCGGCTGCACGCTCGGACGAGGCTCCCCTCGCCTTCCGCGCCACCGTCCGCATCGGCCGCGCGCTCGTTCGGCCGGGGATCGTGCTGGTGGAGCAGGCGAGCCCGGGGTGCTGTCGGGCGACGGCACGGAGCGCGGACGAGCCGTCCGTGCGCGGCCGCGGCGGGCAGCCGGCAGGCGGAGGGGGACGGGATCCTGCGGCTCGCCGAGGACGGGACCATCGGGCTCGTGTTCCACGCCGCGGCCGGGGCGACCCGGATCGTCCGGGCCGACCTCGAGCCGGTCGTGCTGCGCGCCTCGGCGCTCGCCCGGCTCGGCAACGATCCGTTCTTCCAGGTGCTGGCGCCGCTGTTCCCGGCGATCCGGGGCACGACGCTCGTGCGTCCGGTCGATCGCGCCGTCCGTGGCCGGGTGCGGGAGGCCCCTCCTCCCACCGCCGGCGGGTTGCTGGCCGCCGGCGAACCGCCTAAAGACGGGCCGCGACCGAGCCGGATCCCCGCCATGCAGCCCTTCACCACCCTCCGCGGCGTCGCGGCGCCGTTCCCCGCGATCAACGTCGACACCGACAAGATCATCCCGGCCCGCCACCTCAAGACCATCAAGCGGACCGGTCTCGGCGTCGCGCTGTTCGAGGCCCTGCGCTTCGACGACCAGGGCCGCGAGCGGCCCGACTTCGTGCTGAACCAGGAGCGCTACCGGCACGCCCGCGTGCTGATCGCCGGCGAGAACTTCGGCTGCGGCAGCTCGCGCGAGCACGCCCCCTGGGCGCTGCTCGACTACGGCATCCGCTGCGTGATCGCACCCTCCTTCGCCGACATCTTCTACAACAACGCCTTCAAGAACGGCATGCTGCTGATCACCCTGCCCAAGGAGGAGGTCGAGCTGCTCGCCAAGGAGGCGGAGAGTGCCGCCGACCCGACCTTCGAGGTCGACCTCGAGCGCCAGGAGATCCGCAGGCCCACCGGCAACGCGCCGATCCGTTTCGACATCGACCCGTTCAGGAAGCACTGCCTCTTGAACGGGCTCGACGAGGTCGGGCTCACCATGGAGAAGGTCGACCGGATCGCCGGCTTCGAGGCGCGCCGTCGGCGCGAGATGCCCTGGCTCGAGCCGACCCGCGGCTGAGCCCCCTCCTTTCCCCCTGCCCGCGAGCGAGAGGCCGCGCATGAGCGAGCGCACCATCCTGTTCCTGCCCGGCGACGGGATCGGGCCCGAGGTGATGGAGGAGGTGCGCCGCGTGATCGGCTGGTACGGACAGCGCCAGCTCGCGATCCGCGTCGAGGAGGACCTCGTGGGCGGGGCCGCCTTCGACCGCCACGGCACGCCGCTCGCCGAGGCGACGCTCGCCCGGGCGCAGGCCATCGGCACGGTGATGTTCGGTGCGGTCGGCGGTCCGAAGTACGACACCCTGCCCTTCGCGCAGAAGCCCGAGCGCGGGCTCTTGCGGCTCAGGAAGGAGATGGGCCTCTTCGCCAATCTCCGCCCGGCGATCGTCTTCCCGGCACTCGCCGAGGCCTCGAGCCTGAAGCGCGAGCTCGTCGACGGTCTCGACATCCTGATCCTGCGCGAGCTCACCGGTGGCGTCTATTTCGGCGAGCCGCGCGGCATCGAGACCCTGCCCGACGGGCAGAAGCGGGCGGTCGACACCCAGGTCTACACGACCGGCGAGATCGAGCGGATCGCGCGCGTCGCCTTCGAGCTCGCCCGGCTGCGGCGCGGGCGGGTGACCTCGGTCGAGAAGGCCAACGTGATGCACACGGGCGTCCTCTGGCGCGAGGTCGTCCAGGCGGTCCACGACCGCGAGTTCGCCGACGTGGCGCTCGAGCACATGTACGCCGACAACTGCGCCATGCAGCTCGTCCGCAGGCCCAAGCAGTTCGACGTGATCGTCACCGACAACCTGTTCGGCGACCTCCTCTCCGACTGCGCGGCGATGCTCACGGGCTCGCTCGGCATGCTGCCCTCGGCCTCGCTCGGGGCACCCGGCCCGGACCGCCGCCGCAAGGCACTCTACGAGCCGGTGCACGGCAGCGCCCCGGACATCGCCGGTCAGGGGATCGCCAATCCGCTCGCCTGCATCCTCTCCTTCGCGATGCTCCTGCGCTACAGCCTGGAGCTCCCGGCCGAGGCCGACCGGCTCGAGCAGGCGGTGGCGCGGGTGCTGGACGAGGGCTGGCGCACCCCGGACATCCTGCAGCCCGGCTGCACGCGGGTGACCACCGCCGAGATGGGCACCCGCGTGCTCGAGGCCCTCGACGCCACGAGGTGAGCGCGGGACGGTGCGAGAGGACCCGCGCCGCCGCGTCCCGCCTTCCGCCTCAGATCGAGAGCGTGCCCGCCTTGGCCGCGGCGTAGCGCTCGCCCACCTTCCCCCAGTTCACGACGTTCCACCACGCCTTCAGGTAGTCGGCGCGGCGGTTCTGGTAGAGCAGGTAGTAGGCGTGCTCCCAGACGTCGTTGCCGAGGAGGACGCGGCCGCCCTCCATCAACGGCGTGTCCTGGTTCGGGCGGGTGACGATCGCGAGCTTGCCCGAACCGTCCACCGTCACGAACACCCAGCCCGAACCGAAGACGCGCAGCCCGGCGGCGTTGACCTGCTCCTGGAGCTTGTCGAGCCCGCCGAAGTCGCGGTCGATCGCCTCCTTGAGGGCGCCCGCCGGCTGGCCGCCGCCGGGTCCCATGATCTGCCAGAACATGCTGTGGTTGGCGTGCCCGCCGCCATTGTTGCGGACCGCCGTGCGGATGCTCTCGGGCAGCTCGCCGAGCCTGGCCACGAGCTCGTGCAGCGGCAGCTTCGCCGCCTCGCCATGGTCCTTGAGCGCGTTGTTGAGGTTGTTGACGTAGCCCTGGTGGTGCCGGCCGTGGTGCAGCTCCATCGTCCGCTGATCGATGTGCGGCTCGAGCGCGTTCGTAGCATAGCCGAGCGGCGGCAGGCTGTACGGACCGGCCGGCGCCTGCGCGAAGGCGCGCGATCCGAGGACGAGCGCGGTCCCGAGACCGGCGAGCAGATGTCGACGATGCACGGTTGGCCCTCCTCGCACGGTTGGGATTGGATGTCCAAGCCGCCCCGGCTTGTGCCATGCTGTCCGGCGCCAGGCAAGGGCGGCGGGAGCCGCCGTGCCCACGCGAGGGAGCCCGGGTGATGATCCTCGACCGTCGCGAGCTGCTCGCCGCCGCAGCGGCCACGGGCATGGTCGCGCTCGCCCCCCGCCGCGGCCTCGCCCAGGAGGCGCGGCGTGGCGGCGTCCTCACCGTGGCGGCGGATACCGAGCCACGCAACCTGAACCCGGCGCTGGTCGCCTCGAACGGTGTCTTCTTCGTGGCGAGCAAGGTGGTCGAGCCCCTGGCCGAGATGGCCTACGGCACGCCGGGGCTCACCCCGCGCCTGGCGCTCGCCTGGGAGGGCGCGCCCGACGGGCGCAGCGTCACGCTCCGCCTGCGGCCCGGTGTGCGCTTCCAGGACGGCCGGCCGTTCGGCTCCGCCGACGTCGCCTTCTCGGCCATGGAGCTCTGGCGCCGGCACCAGAATCTCGGCCGCGTCGTGCTCGCCGACCTCGAGGCGGTCGACACGCCGGACCCGCTGACCGCGATCCTCCGCTTCGCCACGCCGACGCCGCTCCAGCTCGTCGCCAACGCGCTGCCGGCACTCACCGCGGTCGTCCCGCGCCATCTCTACGAGGGCACCGACCCGCTCACCAACCCGCACAACCAGAAGCTCGTCGGCACCGGGCCGTTCCGGCTCGCCGAGCACCGGCCCGGCCAGTACTACCGGCTGGAGCGCAACCCGGACCACTGGGACGCGCCGCGCCCCTGGCTCGACGGCATCGTCTACCGCGTGCTGCCCGACCGCGGGGCGATCGCCGCCGCGCTCGAGGCGGGCGAGATCCAGCTGGCCGCCTTCTCCGCGGTGCCGCTCGCCGACATGGCGCGCCTCGCCGAGGTCCCGGGCATCGCCGTCATCGACAAGGGCTACGAGGGCATCACCTACTTCCTCACGGTCGAGATCAACCATCGCCGCAGGGAGCTGGCCGACCCGCGCGTGCGGCGGGCGATCGCGCACGCGATCGATCCCTCCTTCGTGGTCGACCGCATCTTCCTCGGCTGGGCCAGACCCGCCACCGGCCTCGTGCCGCGCTTCGACACGCAGTTCCACACCGCCGACGTGCCGACCTACCCCTACGATCCGAAGCGCGCCGAGGCGCTCCTGGACGAGGCCGGGCTGCGCCGCGGCGCCGACGGCGTGCGCCTCGCGCTCGACCTCCTCCCCGCCCCCTGGTTCGAGCAGACCCGGCAGATGGGCGACTATCTGCGCCAGGCGCTCAAGGCGATCGGCATCGAGGCGCGGCTGACCGTGAAGGACCCGGCCGGGCACCAGAAGGCGGTCTACACCGACCACGCCTTCGATCTGGCGATCGGTTCGCCCGTCTACCGCAACGACCCGGCGATCTCGACCACGATCCTCTACCGGGGCGGCCTGCCGCCGGGCGTGCCCTTCTCCAACCAGTACGGCTATGCCGACCCGGCGATGGACGAGCTGATCGCCACCGCCGCGCGCACCCTCGACCCGGCCGCCCGCAGCGCCCTCTACCACCGCATCCAGCGACTCGCGGCCGAGCAGCTTCCCCTGATCCCGGTGGTCGAGTTCACCTTCCTCACGGTGGCACGGACGAGCGTGCGAGGGGTCGCGAGCAACCCGCGCTGGGCCACGTCCCATTGGGGCGACACTTGGCTCGCGAGCTGAGCGAGCCGGCGGTACCGCGGCCGGCCCCGCACCCCTCGCTGGTCCTGGCGCGACGGCGACTGCTGCAGGCGCCGCTCGTTCTCCTGATCGTGCTCCTGGGCGCGTTCCTCCTGCTGGAGCTCGCCCCGGGCGATGCCGTCGACGCCTATCTGGCCGGCCTCGGCGGCGACGCCGGGCTGGTCCAGGAGCTGCGCGCCCGCTGGGGTCTCGACCGCGCGGCGCCGACCCGCTTCCTGCTCTACCTGCTCGGCCTCCTCACCGGCGACCTCGGCTGGTCGGTGGCCTTCGACCGGCCGGTGCGCGCCGTGGTGCTCGAGCGGCTGCCCGTCACGCTCGCCCTCATGGCATCCGCCACCCTCCTGGCCTTCCTTGTCGGCTCCGGTCTGGGCGTCCTGGCCGGGGCGCGGCCGGGCAGCCTCGCCGACCGGCTGCTCTCGAGCCTGGCGCTCGTGCTCAACGCGATGCCGAGCTTCTGGCTCGGTCTCGTGCTGGCGCTCGTCTTCGCGGTGAAGCTGCGCTGGCTGCCCCTGGCCGGGATCGAGACCATCGGCGCCGGCCACACCGGCCTCGCCCGCCTGCTCGACACGGCCCGCCACCTCGTGCTGCCGGCCACGACGCTCGGCCTCGTCTACGCCGCGCTCTATCTGCGGATGATGCGCGCCGGCATGGTCGAGGCCTGGCGCAGCGACCATGTCCGCGCCGCCCGCGCCAAGGGGATCTCCCGCCGCCGCCTCGTGCTCCGCCACGTGGCGCGCAGCGCCGTCCTGCCCGTGGTCACCGTGCTCGGCCTGCAGAGCGCCACCTTGCTCGGCGGCAGCGTCGTCGTCGAGAGCGTCTTCGCGGTGCCGGGCCTCGGCCGCCTCGCGCTCGAGGCGGTGGTGCAGCGCGACCTCGCGCTCCTGCTCGGCATCCTGGTCACCTCGGCGCTCCTCGTCGTGCTGGTCAACCTGCTGATCGACCTGCTCTACGCCCGGCTCGACCCGCGCGTCGAGCTCGGCGCCCGGGGACCGTGAGCCGGGCGCTCGCCCGCTTCGCGCGCGATCCGGCGCCGCTGGCGGCGGCGCTGCTCCTCCTCCTGCTCGCCGCCGCCGCCGCGCTCGCCCCGCTGCTCTGGCCCGTCGACCCGGATGCGGTCGGCGGTCCGCCGCTGGCCGCCCCCCTCGCCGATCCCGCCCATCCGCTCGGCACCGACCGGCTCGGCCGGGACGTGCTGGCCCGGCTCCTGCAGGGCGCCCGCGTGTCGCTCACCGTGGCGCTCGCCGCCACCGCCGCCGCACTCGGGATGGGCGCGCTCGTGGGTCTCCTGGCCGGCCTCGCCGGCGGCTGGACCGACGAGATCGTGATGCGGGTCACCGACGCCTTCCAGACCGTCCCGGGCTTTCTTCTGGCCCTGGCGCTCGTGAGCGTGCTGGGCCCGACGGTCACGAGCATCGTCGTGGCGATCGCGGCCTCCGCCTGGACCGGCCCGGCACGGCTCGTGCGGGCCGAGATCGCGAGCCTCAGGAGCCGCGACTTCGTCGCCGCCGCAGTGGTCCTCGGCATGCCGCGCCACGAGATCGCGCTGCGCCTGCTGCTGCCCAACGCGCTGCCGCCGATCCTGGCCTATGCCGGGCTCACCGTGGCGGCCGCGATCCTGATCGAGGCGGCCCTCTCCTTCCTCGGCCTCGGCGACCCGAACCGGGCGAGCTGGGGGGCGATGATCGCCGAGGGCCGCGCCGTGCTGGTGAGCGAGCCCTGGCTGTCGATCGTCCCGGGCCTCGCGCTGCTTGCGACCGTACTCGCCGTCAACCTCGTGGGCGAGGGCCTGAACGAGGCCCTGGCACCGCGCCGCGCCCGGCCGTGAGCGCGACCCCGCTGGTCGAGCTGGCCGGGCTCCGCGTCCGCCTGCCCGGCCCGCGCGGGCCTGTCGAGGCGCTGCGCGGCGTCGACCTCGTGCTCGGTCCGGGCGAGCGGCTCGTGCTCGTGGGCGAGAGCGGATCGGGCAAGAGCACGCTCCTGCTCACCCTCGCGGGCCTCCTCCCGGCGGAGGCCGAGCTCGCGGGAACGGTCCGCTTCCCGGCGCTCGGGCGGCCGCCTCTGCGCGGCCGCGAGCTCGGGCTCGTGCTGCAGGACCCCTTCGCGAGCCTGCACCCGATGCTCACCGTGGGCGAGCAGATCGCCGAGGTGCTGGTGACGCACCGGGGCCAGGGCTGGCGCGCCGCCCGCGCGGCCGCGATCGGCCTCCTGGAGCGGGTCGGCATCACCCGGCCGGAGCGGCGGGTGGACGACTACCCGCACCGCTTCTCGGGCGGCCAGCGGCAGCGGATCGCCATCGCCATGGCGGTCGCGGCCGGCCCCCGCCTCCTGCTCGCCGACGAGCCCACCTCGGCCCTCGACACGGTGATCCAGGCGCAGATCCTGGAGCTCTTGTCGAGCCTCGTGCGCGAGCGGGGCACGGCACTCCTGCTGGTGACCCACGATCTGGCGCTCGCCGCCCACTGCGCCGACCGGATCGCGGTGCTCTACGCCGGCCGGATCGTCGAGGTGGCACCGGCGGGCCCACTCCTGCAGCGCCCGCGCCACCCCTACACGCGCGCGCTCGTGGCGACGGCACGTGATCTGGGCCGCCTCGGCGGTGGACCGCTCACCGAGATCCCGGGCCTGCCGCCGGATCCGACGGCCACACCCGCCGGCTGCGCCTTCGCGCCGCGCTGCGCGCACGCCCTGGCGCGCTGCGGTACCGAGGCACCCGCCTGGAGCGGTGACGGCCGGGCCGGCGTCGCCTGCCATCTGGTGCCGCCATGAGCGGGGTGCAGCCTTGAGCGGGGACGCGGCCCCGGGCGCGGCACCGGCCCTCCTCGAGGCCGAGGAGCTGACCAAGCGCTGGCCCGGCAGCGAGACGGCCGCGGTCGACGGTGTCTCGCTCGTGCTCCGCGCCGGCGAGCGCGTCGCCCTGGTCGGCGCCTCGGGCTCGGGCAAGACCACCCTCGCCCGGCTGCTGGTCCGGCTGATCGAGCCCGATCGCGGCCGTCTGCAGCTCGAAGGCCGCGACCTCCTGGCGCTGCGGCCGGAGCCGCTGCGCCGGCTGCGCGCGAGCTTCCAGCTCGTCTTCCAGGATCCGCTCGCAGCGCTCGACCCGCGCACCCGGATCGGCCGCCAGCTCGAGGATCCGCTCCGCCTGCACGGCATCGTGCCGCGGCGGGAGCGGCCGCAGGCGGTGGCGGCCCTGCTCGGTCGCGTCGGCCTCGACCCGTCCCTGGCCGCACGCCTTCCGCACGAGCTGTCGGGCGGCCAGCGCCAGCGCGTGGCGGTCGCCCGCGCGCTCGCCAGCCGGCCACGCCTGTTGATCCTGGACGAGCCGGTGGCCCAGCTCGACGTCTCGGTGCGCGCCCAGATCCTGAACCTGCTCGAGCGGTTGCGCCGCGAGGAGGGGCTCGCCTGGCTGATGATCACCCACGATCTGGGCGTGGCCCGCGTCGCCGCCGACCGGGTGCTGGTCATGGACGGCGGCCGGATCGTCGAGGAGGGACCGACCGGAGCGGTGCTCGGGGCACCGCGGGCAGCCGCCACCCGAGCCCTCGTCGCGGCCGAGATGCGGCTGCCGGAGGAGGCCGCGGTCGGGCCTCAGCCCTTGACCGCACCCAGCGTCAGCCCGCGCACGATGTAGCGCTGGGCGAGGAGGGCGATCAGCACCGGCGGGACGATCGCGGTCATCGCCCGCACCCCCATGAACCAGAACTGCACGCCGCGCGTGTCGACCGCACCGGCGATGTGCACCGGCACGGTGAGTGCGTTGCGGCTGGAGAGCGCCACCGCGAACAGGAACTCGTTCCAGGTGAAGGCGAAGACGATGAGGCCCGTGGCGGCCAGCGTGGGCGCCGCGAGCGGCAGGGCGATGCGCCAGAACGCCCCCCAGTGCGAGGCACCGTCGACGAGCGCCGCCTCCTCGAGCTCGAGCGGCAGGTCGAGGAAGGTCTGGCGGAGGATGACGACCACGAAGGGGAGGACGAAGGTGGCGTTGACCAGGATCAGCGCGGCGTGGGTGTCGAGCAGGCCGAGCGCGCGCATCACGAGGTAGAACGGTACCACGGTCGCCACCGGCGGCAGGACGCGCTGCGAGAGGAACCAGATCGTGATGTCGCGGTTCTTCCAGCGGGCGAAGCGGAAGCGCGCGACCGCATAGGCCGCGGGCGTGCCGAGGAGGAGCGCCAGGGCCGCGGCACCCACGGCCACGATCGTGCTGTTGGTGAGCGAGCGTAGCGTTTCGGGCGTGCCGACCTGGTCGATCCAATTGGCGAGCGTCGGCGTGAAATTGACCCAGGGGATGCCGAAGCCCGCGACCGTGAAGGTGTCGAGCGGGTTGCGCAGCGACTGCGAGAAGGCCCAGTAGATCGGGAAGACGAAGACCAGCGCGACCAGCACCGCCGCGAGGAAGGCG
Source organism: Geminicoccaceae bacterium (assembly GCA_037446605.1). Lineage (GTDB taxonomy): Bacteria > Pseudomonadota > Alphaproteobacteria > Geminicoccales > Geminicoccaceae > JANXAZ01. The sequence continues at coordinate 20,182 of JBBIIE010000020.1, forward strand.
AGCCCGTCGGCGAGGCTCGCGGGCCGGCGCGCCGTGGGCTCAGCCATAGCTCTCGCGCATCCGCCGGAAGAACAGCGTGATGACCACCATCACGACGGCCAGGAGCCCGTAGGCCATGGCCGAGGCGTAGCCGAGGTCGAAGAAGCGCAGGCCCGTTCGGAAGGCGAGCATCGAATAGGGCTGGGTGGCGGTGCCCGGCCCGCCCCCGGTCATGGCGAAGGGGATGTCGAACAGCTTCAGGGCCTCGGCGAGGCGGATCAACAGCACGATCACGAAGGTCGGGGTCAGGAGCGGCACGAGCACCCTGGTGAGCATGTCCCAGTTGGACGCACCGTCGATGCGCGCCGCCTCGTAGAGATCGTCCGGCACCCCCTGCAGGGCCGCCAGGATCACGAGGAAGCAGAACGGCGTCCACTGCCAGATGTCGACCAGCGCCACCGAGACGAGCGCCCAGGTGGGATGGGAGAGCCAGGGGATCCCGGTCCAAGCCAAGGGGCCGCCGACCTCGTAGAAGATGGTGAAGAACACGTAGCCCACGGCGAGCGGCGTGGCGAAGATCGGCAGGATCATGACCGCGCGGAGCACGCCGCGCCCCATGATCTGGCGGTTGAACAGGAGGGCCAGGAGAAAGCCCAGGACGAGCTCGCTCGGCACGGCCAGGAGGAGGAAGACCAGCGTGACGCGCACCGCGTCGCGCACCTGCGGATCGGCCACCAGCCGCGCGAAGTTGTCCAGCCCGATGAAGGTCGAGGTGGTGACGTTCTCGCGCAGCACCACGTTGCGCATCCTGGGCTGACCGTCCTCGAGGACCGGCTGGCCGCGCTCGTCCAGGACCGGCTGCTGGATCCGCCTGATCTCGACCTTCTGCTCGACCTTGAAGAAGGCGAGGTAGAGCGAATAGCCGAGCGGGAAGACGGTGAAGGCCAGCACCCACAGCACGGCGGGTGCCAGGAACAGGAAGCGGATCCGTCCGGTCCAGCGCATCTCGACACCCGTCCGGTCCCGGCCGAACCTCGCCGTCCGGCCGGGACCGCCGAGCTCAGCCCGCGATCACCCCTTGTAGCCGATCGCGGCGCGATAGTCCTTGAGCTGCTTGTCGCGGCCGATCCGGTTGGTCACGCCCTCCCAGGCCGCCGCCGTCTCCTCGAGCGCCTGCTTGGCGTTCTTCGCCCCCGACATCGCCGCCGACAGGTTCTTGTCCAGGATGTCCCAGTACTCGAAGCTGCCCGGGATGCGCAGATAGGTCAGCGTGGTCGGGGCGTAGAACAGATCCTTGTAGGCCCGCGTGTAGGTCTCGGCGTCCGAGGCCGCCCATCCCGCCTTGACGTACTCCTCGAGCTTGGCGGTGCCGCCGTCCTTCTCCAGGAACTGGTAGGAGAAGCCGGGATCGACGCCGTCCCAGCCGTACATCGCCATCATCTTGGAGACCGGCGGGATCGCCATCAGCGACAGGAAGGAGAAGGTCGCCTCCGGATTGGCCGAGTAGTTCGAGATCACGCCGTGCCAGGAGCCGCCGGTGGTGTTGCCGACCTGGCGCGGCTTGTCGAGCTTGACCCAGCTCTGCTTGGCGAAGTCCCAGTACTCGTTGGAGGAGGGCAGCATCGCCGCGGCGCAGTCGCCCTGGATCTTCGAGCGTGCCTTGTCCTGGCACAGGGCGCCCACGTCACCCCAGGAGAACACGAACACCGACTTGCCGCGCAGGAAATAGTCCCAGGCCTCGCCGAGCGACCAGCCGACCTGAGCGGCCGGGCCGGTCTTGTGCAGCTCCTGGAGGAACTCGAGCGCCTTGACGTGCCCCGGGCTGTTGATCAGGGGCTTCATGTCGGCCGGGTCGAACCAGTAGACGTTCTGCGTCCGGGTCACCGCGTCACCCGGATTGATCACGAACGAGGCCGAAAGCGACTGGAAGTGATAGTGTCCCTGCTCGCCCACCTTGAGGTGCAGGACCGTACCGCTGTCCGGATCGGCGTCGTTCTTGTCCCAGTTCTTGCCGTTGAAGTACTTCGAGATGTCGAGCAGCTGCTGCCACGTCGCGGGCGGCGACGGCAGATCGTAGCCGAACTGCGCCTTGAACGCCGCCTTGTGCTCGGGGTTCTCCAGTGCCGACTTTCGGTAGTAGAGGACCTGGCCGTCGGCGTCGTTGAGCACGCCGTAGGACTTGCCCTCCCACTGGTGCAGGGTCTTGAGCGAGGGAGGCATCACGTCGTACGACCATTGCGGGTACTTGCCCGACTTCATGAGGTCGTCGATCTGGTAGCCGTAGCCGGCCGGCACGATGTCGCCGTACCAGAACGCACCCACCATGAAGGCGTCGTACTGGCCGGTGCCGTTCCGCAGGTCGAGCATCATCTTCGTGTAGTGCTCGGCGAACGGCAGCTCGACGATGTTGACCTTGCCGCCGGAGATCTCCTCCCAGAGCGGGCGGAAGCTGTGCAGCGGCCCGGAGATGCCGCCCTTCGGGCCGGCGCCGTTGACCGTGACGCTGATCGTGACGCCCTTGAAGGGCTGCTTGCCGGGGCCGAAGGCGCTGCCCAGCATGCTCTGCGGCACGGTGATCCGGGCGTTGTCGTACTCCGGGCCGAGCTTCAAGGTCGCGGTGCCGTCGGCGTTCCAGTCGACGTACTGGCCGGCCGCGGCCGATCCCACGAGCAGGGCCGAGGCCGCGGTACCGACGAGGAGCGCCTTCACGCTGCGCATCTGTCCCTCCCTGTCGACGCCGCTGACGAGCTCGGCGGGCGCCGCGCCGCTGGCCTCATCTCTAGGCCGATTCCACCCCGCAGCAACCCCCGCGCGTGATCGCCAGCCGGCGATGCAGCGCCCGCGTCCCCGGGTAGATCTCGGCATAGGCGGCAAGCAGCGCGCGGGCCGCGGCCGGCGGCCAGCCCTCGGGCGGCGCCACCTCGGTGAAGCGGAGCGCGAGGCCGGCGCGCGCCGCCTCCAGCCCCGGCCACAGGCCGGCCGCGATCCCGCCCATCAGCGCCGCACCCAGGGCGGTGCCCTCGGCCATCTCGGCGACCGCGATCGGCCGGCCGAAGAGTGCCGCCTTGATCTCGAGCAGAAGGGCGTTGCGGGTGCTGCCGCCGATCGCCAGGCAGCGCTCGGGCAGGGGCCGGTCGAGCCGGGCGCACAGCCGCTCCAGCATGTGCTGCCAGTCGCACGCCACGCCCTCGAGGGTCGCGCGGAACAGCTCGGCCGGGCCGGTCGCGGCGGCGAGCCCGAGGAAGGCGCCGCGCGCCTCGGGATCCGGGAACGGTGGCGAGCCGTAGCGCAGGTGCGGCAGGAACAGCGTGCCCCGGCTGCCCGGCGGTACCGCACGCGCGGCCGCCACCAGCCGCTCGATCGGCTCGCCGGGTGCCACGAGGCCGCGGCACCACTCGACGCAGGCGGCCGAGGTCATGAGCCCGGTCAGCACGTAGGGAATCGGCCGGTCGACCAGCGCCAGGCCCTGGTTGAAGCCCTCGCCGGCCAGCCGACCGTCCGGGCACGGCGCCTCGAGCGGCAGGGTGAGCGCCTCGGCGGTGCCCATGCTGTCGAGCACGAGCCCGGGTGCCACCGCCCCCGCCGCCAGCATGCCCATGACGTGGTCGTGCCCGCCGACACCGATCGCGCAGTCGGCGGGCAGCCCCGTGGCGTGCGCGAGCTCGCGGGCGAGCGTGCCGATCCGCGTCCCCGACGGCAGGATCACGGGCAGGAGATCCGGCTCGACCCCGGCCGCCTCGACGAGCTCGGCCGACCAGCCCGCGGCCGCCAGATCGAAGAGCGCGGTGCGCGAGGCGAGGCTGGCATCGGTGACCGGCGCGCCACCCAGGCGGAAGGCGATCCAGTCGGCCAGGTGGAGCCAGCGCCGCGCCCGGGCCCGGGCCTCGGGCTGGCGGTCGGCGTGCCAGGCGAGCTTGAAGATCGTGAAGATCGGCTCCGGTGCGAGGCCGGCCACGGCGGCCAGGCGCTCGGCCGGGACCCGGGCCAGCACCGCCTCGCGCAGCGCCGCCGGGCGCGGATCGTACCAGGCGAGGGCGGGTGCCAGCGGACGGCCCTGCGCGTCGAGCAGCACGCCCGCCTCGCCGACGCTCGCCACGGCGAGCCCGCGCACCCGGCGCGGATCGTCCAGCTGCCCGGCGAGCTCGCCGAGCAGACCCACCACCATGCGGGCGAGTTCCTCGGCGTCGAGCTCGGCCTCGCCCGGCGCCGGCACGCGCCAGGGGGTCGGCCGGCCGACCTCGGCGAGCGCGCGGCCGTCGCTCGCGAAGGCGAGCGCGCGGACCCGGCTCGTGCCGACGTCGATCCCGAGCAGCACCGGCGCGTCGGTCGGCAAGGTGCGGCCGCTCAGCCGCCGAGCTCGTCGACCGCCTCGGCGAGCGGCGCGCCGCGCAGGGTCGCGAGGAGTGCCTTGACCATCCGCTCGGGCCGGGCGTGCTGCCAGATGTTGCGGCCGAACACCACACCCTTGCCGCCCTCCGCCACGCTGTCGGCGACCATGGCCAGGACCGCCCGGTCGTCGGGCAGGCGCGGGCCGCCCGCGATCAGCACCGGCGCCGGGCAGGTCCGCACGACCCGGGCGAAACCCGCCCGGTCGTGCGGGAAGTAGGTCTTGAGGATGTCGGCGCCGTGCTCGAAGGCGATCCGGCAGGCATCCGCCATCATCCCCGCATCGTTGGTGTCGGGGATCGAGGGATGCCGGCAGGGCAGCGCCTCGACCATGACCGGCATGCTGCGGACCATGGCCTCACCGCAGATCCGGGCGACGATCTCGAGGGTCCGCAGCTCGCAGGCGGCACCCATGAAGTACATCAGGCACACCCCGTCGACGCCCAACCGGGCGGCATCGTCGAGCGTGTGCAGGAGCGACCATTGCGTGTTCTCGAGCCACGCCTCACGGATCAGCGACGGGCCGCCGTCCAGGCGCAGGAAGGTCGGGATCCGGCCGATCAGCCGGCCGCGGTTGCGCTTGACCACGCCGAAGCTGGTCATCACCGCATCGGCGCCGGCCGCCAGCACCCGGTCGAGGACGGCACCCGGATCCTCGAGGCCGGCGACCGCTCCCATCGCCCGCGCGTGGTCCATCGCCACGACGAGCCTCGGTCGGTCGAGATCGAGCCGCATGCCTGCCTCCCCCTGCGCCAAGCGCGCCGATGCCGACCATATCGGCGACCGGCGGCCGGGCAAGCCGTGCCGGCGATTGCCCCGCCTCGCCCGGGTGGCTAGGCCGCTCCGGGATGGACCGGCGCGGGAGGAGCGGATGATCGAGGCCCGGCTGCGTCGCGAGCTCGAGGAGGCGTTCGCCAACCGGGCGCATCTCTACCGCCTGCTGCTCGACGAGCTCGAGGCCGCGCTCGGCGCCGGGGCCGCCGAGCGGCTCCTCCAGCGGGTGCTCGAGCGGCGCGGCCGCGAGGTCGGCGCCCTCCTCTTCGCCGATCTGGCGCCCGGCGAGCCCCTGGCCGCAGCCGAGCGCTTCCTCGCCGTGAGCCCGGACGAGGGTCGGCTCTACCCGCACACCCTGGAGCGCGCCGGCACGAGCGTGACGGTCCAGGTCCACCGCTGCCCGCTCCAGGACACCTGGCGGGCGAGTGGCCTCCAGGCCGAGCGGATCGCCACGCTCTGCCGGCTCGCCGGCGCCTTCGACCGCGGCCTGTTCGAGACCGCCGGGATCGCCTTCGCGGCCGAGACCTGGCGGCCGGGGCGGGCGGGGTGCTGCCGGATCCGGCTCTCCCGGCCGGAGCAGGGCGACCCGGCTTGCCCGACGCCCGCGGACCGGCGATCCTCGCCCGCAACCGGACGGGGGTCGCGCCCATGAGCGGGCTCGCGGAGCCGATCGCGAAGGAGCGGGTGGAGAGCGGGCGGGCGCCTCCGCACCGCTTCACCGTCGACGATTTCCACAAGATGGCCGAGGCCGGGATCCTCGGCGAGGACGACCGCGTCGAGCTCCTCGAGGGCGAGATCGTCGACATGCCGCCCATCAGCGCCGAGCACGCCGGTACCTTGAACCTCACGCTTTCCGCGTTCGCCGCGCGCCTCGCTCCGCGGCGCCATCTGCTCTCCGTGCAGAACCCGCTGCGTCTGGACGCGTGGAACGAGCCGGTCCCCGATCTCCTCGTCCTCCGTTGGCGGGCGGATGGGTACAGCGAGCGGCACCCCGGCCCCGCGGACGTGCTGCTCCTGGTCGAAGTGATGCGCAGCAGCGCCGACTACGACCGGCGCATCAAGCTGCCGCTCTACGCCCGCTTCGCCATCCCCGAGGTCTGGCTGGTCGATCTGCCGGCCGAGCGGGTCGAGATCCACCACGAGCCCTCGGCCGAAGGCTACGGCTCGATCCGCACGCTCGGGCGCGGCGAGCGGCTCCGGGCCCTCCTCGTCCCCGAGCTGGAGCTGGACGCTGCCGATCTCCTGCCGCCGCCGCGCTGAGCCCGCCGTCCGCCCTCAGAGCGTGACCGAGATCCCGCCGTCGACCACGAGCACGTGGCCATTGACGTAGGAGGCGGCGTCCGAGGCGAGGAACACCACCGCCCCGCCGATCTCGTGCGGCTGCGCCCAGCGGCCGAGCGGGGTTCGGCGCTCGACCCAGCCGGTGAAGTCCTTGTCGGCCAGGAGTGCCGTGTTCATCTCGGTGGCGAAGTAGCCGGGCGCGATCGCGTTGACGGTGATGCCCTTGGCGCCGAGCTCGGCGGCGAGCGAGCGGGTGAGCCCGTGCAGGCCGGTCTTGGCGGCGGCGTAGCCGTGGATCGTCGGCCGGGCGAGGATGGCGATCACCGAGCCCGTGGAGATGATGCGCCCGCGGCCCCGTGGGATCATGAGCTTCGCGGCCTCGCGCGCGAGCCGGAAGGCCGCGACGAGATGGCTCTGCAGGAGCCGCTCGAAGTCGGCATCGGTCCATTCGGTGATCGGAACGCGGTGCTGGATGCCGGCATTGTTGACCAGGATGTCGAGCCGGCCGTGCACCTCGCGGATCTTCTCGACCGCATCGAGCGTGGCGCCGGCATCGGTCACGTCGAACGCCAGCCCCTCGGCGTGGTAGCCCATGTCCTTGAGCCGGCCGGCGGCGGCCTCGACCGCCTTCGGGTGGCGGCTGTTGAGGACCACGTGCGCGCCGTGCGCCGCGAGCGCCTCGGCCATCGCGAAGCCGAGCCCGCGCGAGGCGCCCGTGACCAGCGCGATCCGATCCTCGAGCCAGAACAGGCTGGACATGCGGCGCCTCCCCGACCATCGCTGCCGCCGCTGCTACACGAAGGAGCGGGCATGGCAAAGGCCGCCGGGCGGGCACCGGCCATCGGCCGGCGCGGGGTCGGGCTCGAGGTCGACGGTGCCCGCCTGCACGCGGAGTGGGTCGAGCCCGAGGCGATCCGCGACGATAGCGTGCTCGTCCTCCTGCACGAGGGGCTCGGCTCGACCGGGTTCTGGAAGGACCTGCCCGAGGCGCTCGCCGCCGCCACGGGACGGCGCGTCCTCCTCTACGACCGCCGCGGCTACGGCCGCTCCGACCCCGAGCCGCTCCCCCGCCCGCTCGACTATCTCGACCGCATGGCGCTCGCCGAGCTGCCCGCCGTGCTGGATGCGGCCGGGATCGGCCGGGCGATCCTCGTGGGCCACAGCGACGGCGGCACGATCGCGCTCCTCTTCGCCGCGGCCTTCCCCGAACGGGTCCGGGCGGTGGTGGCGATCGCCGCGCACGTCCTCGTCGAGGAGGAGACGATCCGCGGCATCCGCGCGGCGGTGCAGGCCTTCGAGGCGGGCGAGCTGCGTCGCCGCCTCGAGCGCTTCCACGGCGCCCGCACCGAGGCGGTGTTCCGGGCCTGGTCGGACACCTGGCTCGATCCGGGGTTCCGCGACTGGAACGTGGCCGGGCGCCTCGCCTCGATGACCGCCCCGCTCCTGGCACTCCAGGGCGAGGCGGACGAGTACGCCACCCCGGCCCAGCTCGAGGCGATCGCCACGGGCGTGCGCGGCCCGGTACGGACGCGGCTCTTGCCGGGTGCCGCGCACGTCCCGCACCATCAGGCGCGGGAGGCGACGCTCGCGGCGGTCCTGGGCTTCCTGGCCGATGTCCTCGGGCCGCCGGGTGACGAGCGGGCGGCTGCGGAGGGACCGGGATGACGCTGCGTGGCAAGCGGGCGATCGTGACGGGGGCGGCCGCCGGCATCGGCCGGGCGATCGCCGAGCGGCTGACCGGCTCGGGTGCGGTCGTCACCCTCCTCGACCTCAAGGGCCCGGAGGTGGAGGGCGCCGCTGCGGCGCTCCGCGCCAAGGGCGCGCAGGCGCGCGGGCTGGCGCTCGATCTGGGCGCGGTCGAGACCGTCGGCCCGGCGATCCAGGCGGCGGCGCGCGCCATGGGCGGGCTCGAGATCCTGATCAACAATGCCGGGATCGCGGCCCAGAAGCCCTTCCTCGAGCACGAGCCGGCCGACTTCGAGCGCATCTTCCGGATCAACGTCTTCGGCCTCTTCGCCGCGAGCCGGGCGGCGGCGGCCTGGATGGTCGAGCACCGCACCGCCGGGCGGATCGTCAACATCGCCTCGGTGGCAGGCCTGCGCGGCTCGACCGGGCGGTCGGCCTACGGCAGCTCCAAGGCGGCGGTGATCAACCTGACCCAGGTGGCGGCGCAGGAGCTGGCCCCGCACGGCATCACGGTCAACGCCATCGCGCCGGGCCCGATCGAGACCGACATGGTCCGGGCGGTGCACTCCGAGCGCACCCGCGCCGGCTGGCTGCGCGAGATCCCGATGGGCCGCTACGGCGAGCCCGCCGACATCGCCGAGGCGGCGGCCTATCTGGTCTCGGACGGTGCGGCCTACGTCACCGGCCAGGTGCTCGCGGTGGACGGCGGCTTCGCCGCGGCCGGCCTGTTGATCCCGACCGAGGATCTGCGCTGAGCGGGCACCGGCGGCGCGTGCGGGTGGGTCGACCGGGCGGCGGCCGGGCACTAGCCTCGCCCTCCCCCCGGCAAGGAGGAGAACGCCATGAGCATCCAGCGGATCGAGCCCGGCAAGCGCCTGAGCCAAGCGGTGGCCTACGGCAACCTCGTGTTCCTGGCCGGCCAGGTGGCCATGGACAAGCCCGGCGCCTCGATGGGCGAGCAGACCCGGAACATCCTGGAGCGGATCGACAGGCTCCTGGCCCAGGCCGGCACCGACAAGAGCCGGATCCTGTCGGCCAACATCTGGATCACCGACATGCGCCAGTTCGACGAGATGAACCGGGTGTGGGACGCCTGGGTGCCCGAGGGCTGCGCGCCGGCGCGCGCGACGGTCGAATCGCGGCTGGCCTCGCCCGACTACTGCGTCGAGATCATGTGCGTGGCGGCGCGCTGAGGAGGTCGGACCGTGCACATCGCGGTGCTCGGCGCCGGGGTGGTCGGCGTCGCCACGGCCTTCGAGCTGCTGCGCGACGGCCACGAGGTGACGATCGTCGACCGCCGGCCCGAGCCCGCGAGCGAGACCTCGTACGCCAACGCCGGCATGATCGCCCCGGGGCACGCCTATGCCTGGTCGTCGCCGAAGGCGATCCGCACGCTGCTCCGGGCACTCCGGCGCGACGACCTGGCGCTCCGCTTCCGCTTCCAGGCCGACCCGCAGTTCTGGCGCTGGGCGGTCCGCTTCGCCCTCCAGTGCACCTCCGCCAAGGCGTCGGCCAACACCCGCCGCAAGGTGGGCCTGTGCCTCTACAGCCAGGCCCGGCTGCGCAGCGTGCTCGCCGAGACCGGGATCGCCTGCGGCATGCGCTCGGGCGGGGCGCTCTACCTCTACCGTGACGCGGCCGGTCTCGCGGCTGCCGACGAGAAGGCCCGTATCCTGCGCGACGCCGGGGTCGAGGTGCGCCGGGTGAGCCCGGAGGAGGCGGCGGCCCTCGACCCGGTCTACGACCCGGTCCGCGACCGGTTCGCGGGCGCCCTCTTCGCCCCGGGCGACGAGAGTGGCGATGCCCGGCTGTTCACCCGCGAGCTCGCCCGGCGCTGCGCCGAGAAGGGCGCGGTCCTCCGCTTCGCCGAGACGGTGCTCGACTTCCGCATCGCGGGCGATCGGGTCGAGAGCGTGATCACCGACAAGGGCGAGCTAGTGGCCGACGCCTTCGTCCTCGCCCTCGGCTGCTACAGCGCGCCCACCGGCAGGAAGCTCGGCCTCGACCTGCCGATCTGGCCGGTCAAGGGCTATTCGGTGACCTTGCCGATCGCCGGATCGAACCGGCCGCCGACACTCTCCGGCGTCGACGAGGACAACCTCTTCGCCTTCGCCAACTATGGCGACCGGGTGCGGCTGACCGCCGTGGCCGAGCTCGGCGGGTGGGACTGGTCGCATCGGCCCGAGGACTTCGCGCCGATGCTCAAGGCGGCGCACGAGCTGTTCCCGCAGGCCGGCGACTGGAGCCGGCCCGAGTACTGGGCGGGGCTGCGGCCGATGACCCCGAACAATCTGCCGATCATGGGCCGCGGCCGGCAGCGCAACCTCTGGGTCAACGCCGGCCACGGCCACATGGGCTGGACCTGGGCCTGCGGCTGCGCGCGGGTGACCGCCGACCTCCTGGCCGGGCGGCGCCCCGAGTGGGACCCGACCGGCCTCGAGCCGCGCTGAGCGGGAGGGCGAGCGATGACCGCGGACGCCGGCTTCACCTATCGCGGCGGGCTCCCGCACCGGCTCGATGCCGGCCTCGGCAGCCGGGCCCGCCTCGGGCTCGTGGTCCTGGCCACCGACCAGACCATCGAGCACGAGTGGCGCCGCGTGCTGCGCGAGGTGCCCGACGTCGCCCTCTACGAGAGCCGCATCTGGAACGACGTCAGGATCACCCCGGAGACGCTGGCCGCCATGGACGGCGACATCGCCGCGGCCACCCGGCTCATCATGCCGGTCCTGCCGCTCTCGGTGGTGGCCTTCGGCTGCACCTCGGCGGCCATGGTGCTGGGCGAGGAGCGGATCGCGGCACGCGTCCACGAGGCCCGGCCGGGCGTCCCGGTCACCACCCCGATCGGCGCCGCGCTGGCGGCCTTCGGCGCGCTCGGCGCCCGGCGGATCGCCGTGCTCACCCCCTACGGCCGGACCGTGAACGACGTCGTTCGCCGCTACATCGAGGCCAGGGGCTTCGAGATCCCGGTGTTCGGCAGCTTCGAGGAGGAGGACGACAGCCGGGTGGCCAGGATCGACCCGGGCTCGGTGCGCGACGCGGCGCTGGCGCTCGGCCGCGATCCCCGGGTCGACGCCGTGTTCGTCTCCTGCACCAGCCTGCGTCTGGTCGAGACCGCGCAGGCGGTCGAGGCCGAGCTCGGCAAGCCCGTGACCTCCTCCAACCACGCCATGGCCTGGCACGCGCTGCGGCTCGCCGGCATCGACGACGCCCTGCCCGGGCTCGGCCGGCTCTTGACCCTGCCGTTGCCGGCTCGCTGAGCGGCGGACCGAGAGGACGCCCCGATGCCCGTTCCCGCCCCACTCGACGCCACGAGCCTCGCCTGGTGCTGCCCGGAGGAGGCGCTGCCGTTCGCCACCACGGCCGAGCTCCCCGACCTCGCCGACACGATCGGGCAGGAGCGCGCGGTCGAGGCGCTGCGCTACGCGCTCTCGACCCGGCGGCCCGGCTACAACGTCTTCGCGCTCGGCCCCGAGGGGATCGGCAAGCACACCACGGTCCACCAGCTCCTGGAGGCGCGGGCGGCGGGCGAGCCGCCGGCGTCCGACCTCTGCTACGTCAGCGACTTCAAGGATCCGCGCACGCCGCGCCTGCTGCGGCTCCCGGCCGGCCGCGGAGCGCAGCTCCGCCACGAGCTCGACCGGCTGCTCGCCGACCTTTTGCCGGCGCTGCGCAACGCCTTCGAGAACGAGGAGTACCGGACCCGGCGCCAGGTCATCGAGGAGGAGCTCAAGGAGCGCCAGGAGAAGGCGATCGCCGAGGTCGAGCAGGAGGCCAAGGGCCAGGGCGTGGCGCTGATCCGCTCGCCCATGGGCTTCGCCTTCGCGCCCGTGGCCGACGGGCGGATCGTGACACCCGAGATCTTCCAGGCCCTGCCCGATCCGATCCGCCAGCGCATCGAGCAGACCGTCGAGGCGCTGCAGAAACGCCTCAAGGAGGCGCTCGCCAGCGCACCGCGCTGGATGAAGGAGACGCGCGAGCGGATCAAGCAGCTCAACGACGACACCGCCGCCTTCGCCGTCAACTTCCTGTTCGACGCCGTCAAGCCGGGCTTCGCCGACCTCCCCGAGGTGCAGGCCTTCCTCGACCGGGCGCGCGCGGACGTGATCGAGCATGTCGAGGCGTTCCTCCAGCTCCCCGAGCAGGCCGGCCCGGCCCTGGTCGCGATCGAGGACGGCCACCCGCTGTTCCGCCGCTACCGCGTCAACCTCATCGTGGATCGCACCGGCCGGACCAGCGCGCCCGTGGTCCAGGAGGACGACCCGACCTTCGAGCGGCTGGTCGGCCGCATCGAGCACCGCGCCGAGATGGGTGCGCTCGTCACCGACCTCCTGATGATCCGCGCCGGCGCGCTGCACCGCGCCAACGGCGGCTATCTGGTGCTCGAGGCGCGCAAGCTGCTCACCCGTCCCATGGCCTACGACGGCCTCAAGCGCGCCCTCGTCACCGGCCAGATCCGCATCGAATCCCCGCTCCAGGCGCTCGGCGTGCTCGGCACCCAGACGCTCGAGCCCGAGCCGGCGCCGCTCGACGTCAAGGTCGTGCTCCTGGGCGAGCGCCTGCTCTACTACCTCCTGGTCGAGGTCGATCCCGAGTTCGGCCGGCTGTTCAAGGTCGCGGCCGACTTCGACGAGCGTCTGCCGCGCGATCCGGCGACGCTCGGGCTCTACGCCCGGCTGCTCGCCACCATCGTCCGCCGGCAGGGGCTCCGGCCGCTCACCCGCGACGGGGTCGCCCGGCTGCTCGAGCACGCCGCGCGGCGGGCGGAGGACAGCGGCAAGCTCTCGACCGAGATCGAGCATCTGGGCGACGTGCTGCACGAGGCCGACTTCCAGGCGGGCAGCGCCGCCGCGATCGACGCCGCCGCCGTGCAGCGCGCGCTCGACGCGCGCGAGCGCCGTCTCGGCCGGCTCCGCGAACGCGCCCTGGAGCAGATCACCGAGGGGACGGTCGCGATCGCCACGAGCGGCAGCGCGGTCGGCCAGATCAACGGCCTCTCGGTCGTCCAGCTCGGCGACACCGCCTTCGGGCGGCCGAGCCGGATCACCGCCCGCGTGCGCATGGGCGCGGGCCAGCTCGTCGACATCGAGCGGGAGGTCAAGCTCGGCGGGCCGCTGCACAGCAAGGGCGTGCTCATCCTGGCGGGCTTCCTGGCCGCCACCTTCTCGCCCGAGCGACCGCTCTCGCTCGCCGCCACCCTCGTGTTCGAGCAGTCCTACGGGGGGATCGAGGGCGACAGCGCCTCCTCGGCCGAGCTCTACGCGCTGCTCTCGGCGATCGCCCAGGTGCCGATCCGCCAGAGCCTCGCGGTCACCGGCTCGGTCGACCAGCACGGCAACGTGCAGGCGATCGGCGGCGTCAACGAGAAGATCGAGGGCTTCTTCGACCTGTGCGCGGCGCGTGGTCTCGACGGCAGCCACGGCGTCTTGATCCCGGCCACCAACCTGCGGCATCTGATGCTGCACGAGCGTGTCCGCGCCGCCGTGGCGGCCGGCAGGTTCGCGGTCTGGCCGGTCCGCACGGTGGCCGAGGGGATCGAGATCCTGACCGGCCTGCCGGCGGGCGAGCGCGGGCCGGACGGGCAGTTCCCGGAGGGGACGATGTTCCGCAAGGCCGAGGAAAGACTGGCTGCGATGGCCGAGCGGCGGCGGGCGTTCGCCGTGCCCGAGGAGGGGGCGAAGCGGGCCGGGACGGAGGAGGGCGCGTGAGCGCGCCCTCGGCCGCCGGCCGGCTCGTGGTGGCGCTGCCCCCGGACGAGGCGAGCCTCGCGCTCCTGGATGCGGCCCTCGCCCTGGCCGACCGGTTGCAGCGCGAGTTGCTCGGCCTGTTCCTCGAGGACGAGGGCCTGCTCGCCGCGGCCGGCCTGCCCTTCACGCGGATCGTGCCGCGCCGCGCGCTCGCCGAGGTCGCCTTCGACGTGGCCTCGACCGAGCGCGCCGTGCGGGTCCTGGCCGAGCGGGCCCGCCACCGGCTCGCCGCCGC
>JBBIIE010000021.1:0-34197 GCA_037446605.1 Geminicoccaceae bacterium
CTCACCGGCCACGTCGAGCTGCGCTACGACGACGAGCAGAAGCGGGTGGTCTACGAGCCGGTCCGGCTGCGCCAGGACTTCCGGACCTTCGATTTCCTCAGCCCCTGGGAGGGCGGCGGCGGGGTGCTGCCGGGCGACGAGAAGGCGCGCGGCTGAGCCGCTGCGGCGGGCCGCCGCGCCGGCCCGGGCTTGCCGGGGCGCCGGCGGGGGCCGAGACAGCGGGCGGCGCGGCGCGAGCGGGAGGGTGACGGTCGGGCATGGCCGAGACGAGGCTCGAGACCTTCGCGATCAACTTCGGGCCGCAGCACCCGGCGGCGCACGGCGTGCTCCGCCTCGTGCTGGAGATGGACGGCGAGCTGGTCGAGCGCGCCGACCCGCACATCGGCCTCCTGCACCGCGGCACCGAGAAGCTGATCGAGTACCGGCCCTATCTCCAGAACATCCCGTATTTCGACCGGCTCGACTACTGCTCGATGCTCTGCCAGGAGCACGCCTACGTGCTCGCGGTCGAGCGGCTGTTGGGCTGCGAGGTGCCGATCCGCGCCCGCTACATCCGCGTGCTGTTCGACGAGATCACCCGCATCCTCAACCATCTGCTCAACATCACCACGATGGCGCTCGACGTGGGCGCCATGACGCCGCTGCTTTGGATGTTCGAGGAGCGCGAGAAGCTGATGGCGTTCTACGAGCAGGTCTCGGGCGCCCGCATGCACGCCAACTACTACCGGTTCGGTGGCGTGGCGCGCGACCTGCCCGACGGCATGGAGGACCGGATCGCCGCCTGGATCGAGCAGTTCCGCCCGAGGCTCGACGACGTCGACCACCTGTTGACCGACAACCGGATCTTCAAGCAGCGGACCGTCGACATCGGCGTGGTCAAGGCGCAGGACGCGCTGGATTGGGGCTTCAGCGGGCCGATGCTGCGCGCCTCGGGGATCGCCTGGGACCTGAGGAAGGCGCAGCCCTACGAGGTCTACGACCGCATGGACTTCCTCGTGCCGGTCGGCCGGAACGGCGACTGCTGGGACCGCTACCTCGTGCGCATGGCCGAGATCCGCGAATCGATGAAGATCATGCGGCAGTGCCTGGAGCAGATGCCGGAGGGCCCGGTCCGCGTGCCGGACCAGAAGGTGACCCCGCCGCCGCGCGCGCTCATGAAGAGCTCCATGGAAGCCCTGATCCACCACTTCAAGCTCTACACCGAGGGTGTGCGCGTGCCGGCCGGCGAGGTGTACGCGGCGGTCGAGAGCGGCAAGGGCGAGTTCGGCGTGTACCTGGTCTCCGACGGCACCAACAAGCCCTATCGCTGCAAGATCCGCTCGCCGGGCTACGTCCATCTCCAGGCGCTCGACTTCATGAGCAGGGGCCATCAGCTCGCCGACGTGGTGGCGATCATCGGCTCGCTCGACATCGTCTTCGGGGAGATCGACCGATGAGCGCCGCCCCCGGTCGGAAGACGCCGCACGGCGCCATGGCACCGGACGTGGCGAGCTTCGCCTTCACGCCAGAGAACCTCGAGGCGGCGAGGGCGATCCTCGCCCGCTACCCCGCCGGCCGGCAGGCGAGTGCGGTCCTGCCGCTCCTCCATCTGGCCCAGGCGCAGCACGGCGGCTGGCTGCCCAGGGCCGCGCTCGACCACGTGGCCGAGTTCCTCGGCATGCCGAGGATCCGGGTGTACGAGGTCGCCTCCTTCTACGACATGTACAACACCGAGCCCGTGGGCCGGGTGCAGGTGCGGGTGTGCACCACCACGCCCTGCTGGCTGTGCGGCTCGGACGGTGTCCTGAAGGCCGCGCGCGAGGTGCTCGGCTGCGAGCCCGGCGAAAGCTCGCCCGACGGCCGGTTCTTCCTGCGCGAGTTCGAGTGCCTGGGTGCCTGTGCCAACGCACCGGTGCTCTGGGTCGACGACGAGTTCTACGAGGACCTCACCTACGAGAGCGCCAAGGCGGTGCTCGAGGCGCTGGTCCGGGGGGAGCGGCCCACGCCGGGGCCGCAGTCGGGCCGCAAGGGCTCGATGCCGGCGGGCGGCAAGACCACGCTGCTCGAGGTGGGCGAGTGATGCTGCACGACCGCGACCGGATCTTCACCAACCTCTACGGCGAGCGGCCCTGGACCCTCGATGCGGCGCGCCGGCGCGGCGACTGGGACGGGACCGGGGATCTCGTCCTCAAGGGCCGCGACTGGCTCGTCAAGGAGATGAAGGAGTCGGGGCTGCGCGGCCGCGGCGGCGCCGGCTTCCCGACCGGGCTCAAATGGTCGTTCATGCCCAAGCAGAGCGCCGGGCCGGTCTATCTCGTGGTCAACGCCGACGAATCGGAGCCCGGCACCTGCAAGGACCGGGAGATCATCCGCAACGAGCCGCACAAGCTGATCGAGGGCTGCCTCCTTGCCGGCGCCGCGATGTGGTGTACGGCCGGCTACATCTACATCCGCGGCGAGTTCGTCCAGGAGGCCAGGATCCTCCAGGCGGCGATCGACGAGGCCTACGCGGCGGGGCTGATCGGCAGGAACGCCTGCGGCTCGGGCTACGATTTCGAGCTCTACCTGCACCGCGGCGCCGGGGCCTACATCTGCGGCGAGGAGACCGGGCTGCTCGAGAGCCTCGAGGGCAAGAAGGGCCAGCCGCGGCTGAAGCCTCCCTTCCCGGCGGCGGTCGGGCTCTACGGTCGGCCGACCACGGTCAACAATGTCGAGACGATCGCCGTGGCACCCACGATCTTCCGGCGCGGGGCGGCCTGGTTCGCGGGGCTCGGCCGGCCGGGCAACACCGGCACCAAGATCTTCTGCATCTCGGGCCACGTGAACCAGCCCTGCACGGTCGAGGAGGAGATGGGGATCCCCTTGAAGACCCTGCTCGAGAAGCACGCCGGCGGGGTCCGGGGCGGCTGGGACAATCTCCTGGCGGTGATCCCGGGCGGGAGCTCCGTGCCGCTCCTGCCCAAGGAGATCTGCGATACCGTCAAGATGGACTTCGACAGCCTGCGCGAGGTGCAGTCCGGGCTCGGCACCGCGGGCGTGATCGTGATGGACCGCTCGACCGACATCGTGAAGGCGATCGCCCGGCTCTCGAAGTTCTACATGCACGAGTCCTGCGGCCAGTGCACACCCTGCCGCGAGGGCACCGGGTGGCTGTGGCGGATGATGGAGCGGATGGCGCGCGGCGAGGCGGAGACCGCCGAGATCGACCAGCTCCTCGACGTCACCAAGGAGATCGAGGGGCACACGATCTGCGCGCTCGGCGACGCCGCCGCCTGGCCGGTCCAAGGCCTGATCCGGCACTTCCGGCCGGAGCTCGAGCGGCGCATCCGCGACCACAAGCTCGCCCGGCGGGCGGCGGCCTGAGGCGGGGAGCGCCATGCCCAAGCTCACCATCGACGGCCAGCTCGTCGAGGTCCCGCCCGGTTCGACCGTGCTGCAGGCCTGCGAGGCGGCCGGCCGCGAGATCCCGGTGTTCTGCTTCCACCCGCGCCTCAACATCGCCGGCAACTGCCGGATGTGCCTGGTCGAGGTGGAGAAGAGCCCGAAGCCGCAGGCCTCCTGCGCGCTGCCCGCGGCCGACGGCATGGTGGTCCGCACCGACAGCCCGGCGGTGCACAAGGCGCGCAGGGGCGTGCTCGAGCTCCTGTTGATCAACCACCCGCTCGATTGCCCGATCTGCGATCAGGGCGGCGAGTGCGACCTCCAGGACCTCACGCTCTTCTACGGGCCGGACAAGAGCCGCTTCCAGGAGAACAAGCGGCCGGTCGCCGACAAGTATCTGGGCCCGCTGATCTCGACCCACATGACCCGGTGCATCCACTGCACCCGCTGCATCCGCTTCCTCAACGAGGTGGCCGGGGTCGAGGAGCTCGGCGCGGTGCACCGCGGCGAGCACATGGAGATCACCACCTGGATCGAGGCGGCGCTCACCTCCGAGCTGTCCGGCAACATCGTCGATCTGTGCCCCGTGGGTGCGCTGAACTCGAAGCCCTACGAGTACCGGGCGCGCACCTGGGAGCTCAAGAAGACCGAATCGGTCGACGTGCTGGATGCCGTGGGCTCGTCGATCCGCATCGACAGCCGCGGCAACGAGGTCATGCGGATCCTGCCGCGCCTCCACGAGGAGGTGAACGAGGAGTGGCTCTCCGACAAGAGCCGGTTCGCCGCCGACGGGCTCAAGAAGCGACGGCTGGACGTGCCGATCCTGCGCCGCGGCGGCCGGCTCGAGCCGGTCGACTGGAGGACCGCGCTGGCGGCGGTCGCGGAGCGGATCCGCGCCACCCCGCCCGAGCGGATCGCGATCCTGCTCGGCGACCAGGTCGACTGCGAGACCATGGTGCTGGCCAGGGAGCTCGCCGCGCGGATCGGCACGCCGCACCTGGATTGCCGTCAGGACGGCGCGGCGCTCGGGTCCGAGCCGCGCGCCCAGTACCTGTTCAACACGACGATCGCCGGCATCGAGCAGGCCGACCTGTGCCTGCTGGTCGGCACCGACCCGCGGCACGAGGCGGCGCTCGTCAACGCCCGGATCCGCAAGCGCTGGCGCCGCGGCGGCTTCCAGGTGGCGCGGATCGGCGTGCCCGCCGACCTCACCTACCCGGTCGAGGAGCTGGGGCTCGGGCCGCAGACGCTCGCCGATCTCGCCCAGGGCCGGCACAGCTTCGCCGAGCGGCTGGCCGCGGCCGGACGGCCGATGCTGATCCTGGGAGCCGGTGCGGTGGCCCGGCCGGACGGCGCCGCGGTCCTGGCGCAGGCGCACGCGCTCGCCGAGCGCGCCGGGCTCGTGCGCGAGGGCTGGAACGGCTTCAACCTCCTGCACACCGCGGCGGCGCGGGTGGGTGGGCTGGAGCTCGGCCTCCTGCCCGGGCCCGGCGGGCGCGACGTGGCGGGTGTGCTCGCCGGGATCGAGGCGGGCGCGATCGAGCTCGTGCTGTCGATCGGGGTCGAGGAGATCGAGCCGAAGCGGCTCGAGAAGGCGTTCGTCGTGCATCTCGGCACGCACGGCGACCGCACCGCACCGATCGCGAGCGCCATCCTGCCGGGTGCCGCCTGGACCGAGAAGAACGCCACCTGGGTCAACACCGAGGGTCGCCCGCAGCGCGGCCGGCTCGCGGTCTTCCCGCCGGGCGAGGCCAAGGAGGACTGGCGCATCCTGCGCGCGCTCTCCGAGGCGGCGGGGCTCGGCGTACCGCTCGACACGCTCGAGGCGGTGCGCGCGCGGATGGTCGAGCTGGCACCGCAGCTCGGCGAGGTCGACCGGATCCGGCCGGCCGGATGGGGCAGCTTCGGTCGGCCCGGGCCGGTCGAGGCGGCGCCGTTCCGCTCGCCGGTCGCGGACTTCTACCGGACCTGCGCGATCACGCGGGCCTCCGCGGTGATGGCCGAGTGCAGCGCGCTCGCGGCGGCGCGCGTCCAGCCGGCGACCGGGACCCATGGCTGAGCTCCTCGTCTCGACGATCTGGCCGGTCACGCTGCTGGTCCTGCAGATCCTCCTGATCGTCGTGCCGCTGCTCCTGGCGGTCGCCTATCTCACCTATGCCGAGCGCAAGGTGATCGGCGCGATGCAGCTCCGCCAGGGACCGATGACCGTCGGCCCCTACGGCCTGCTGCAGCCCCTGGCCGACGGGCTCAAGCTGTTCGTCAAGGAGACCGTGATCCCGACCGGCGCCAACAAGGTCGTGTTCGTCCTGGCGCCGATGATCACCTTCATCCTGGCGCTGATCGGCTGGGCGGTGATCCCCTTCGGCGAGGGCATCGTGCTCGCCGACATCAACGTGGGCGTGCTCTACCTCTTCGCGGTGAGCTCGCTCGGCGTCTACGGCATCATCATGGCCGGGTGGGCCTCGAACTCGCGCTACGCCTTCCTCGGCGCGCTCCGCTCCTCGGCCCAGATGGTCAGCTACGAGATCGCGATCGGGCTGATCATCATCTCGGTCCTGATCAGCGCCGGCTCGCTCAACCTTTCGGCCATCGTGCGCGCCCAGGGCGAGCAGGGCTGGTACGTCCTCTGGCACTTCCCGATGTTCATGATCTTCCTGGTCTCGATCCTCGCCGAGACCAACCGGCACCCGTTCGACCTGCCGGAGGACGAGAGCTCGCTCGTCACCGGCTACAACGTCGAATACAGCTCGATGACCTTCGCGCTCTTCTTCCTCGGCGAGTACGCCAACATGATCCTCATGAGCGCGATCGCGTCCGTCCTGTTCCTGGGCGGCTGGCTGCCGCCGCTCGCCGTCTGGCCGTTGACCTGGATCCCGGGGCCCTTGTGGCTGATCCTCAAGATCTGCCTCGTCCTGTTCGTCTTCATCTGGGCGCGCGCGACCCTGCCGCGCTACCGCTACGACCAGCTCATGCGGCTGGGGTGGAAGGTGCTGCTGCCGCTGTCGCTCGCCTGGGTCGTGCTGACCGCCGGCGTGATGCTGGGCTTCGACCTCCTGCCCGGCGCGGCCGGCACCTGAGGAGCCAGGGACCATGATCGCCCTCGACAAGGTCGCGCGCACCGTCCTCTGGCAGGAGCTGGTGCAGGGCTTCGCGATGACCCTGCGCTACATGTTCAAGCGCAAGGCGACCCTGAATTATCCCTACGAGAAGGGGCCGCTCAGCCCACGCTTCCGCGGCGAGCACGCGCTCCGCCGCTACCCGAACGGCGAGGAGCGCTGCATCGCCTGCAAGCTGTGCGAGGCGATCTGCCCGGCGCAGGCGATCACGATCGAGAGCGAGCCGCGGGCCGACGGCAGCCGGCGCACCACCCGCTACGACATCGACATGACCAAGTGCATCTATTGCGGCTTCTGCGAGGAGGCCTGCCCGGTCGATGCGATCGTCGAGGGGCCGAACTTCGAGTTCGCCGCCGAGACCCGCGCCGAGCTCTTCTACACCAAGGAGAAGCTGCTCGCGAACGGCGAGCGCTGGGAGCGCGAGATCGCCGCCAACCTCGAGCGCGACGCGCCCTACCGCTGAGCCGGCCGCGGCGCGGAGAGCCTCCCATGACCGTCGAGCTGATCGTCTTCTGGCTCCTGGCGCTGGTCGCCACCGCCTCGGCCGTGCTCGTGGTCTCGGCCAGGAACCCGGTGCACTCGGTGCTCTTCCTGATCCTCTGCTTCTTCAACGCCGCCGGCCTGTTCGTGCTGATCGGCGCCGAGTTCCTGGCGATGGTGCTGGTGGTGGTCTACGTCGGTGCCGTGGCGGTCCTGTTCATGTTCGTGGTCATGATGCTGGACATCAACTTCGCCCGGCTGCGCGAGGGCTTCGCCAGCTACCTGCCGGTCGGCGGGCTCGTCGGCCTCGTGCTGCTCGCCGAGCTGATCCTCGTGGCCGGCACCTGGGCGCTCCGCGAGCCGGGCGCGGCGGCCGAGGCGGGGCAGACCGCGGTCGACAACACGCGCGCCCTCGGCCGGGTGCTCTACACCGACCACCTGCTCGTCTTCCAGATCGCGGGCGTCGTGCTGCTCGTCTCGATCATCGGCGCGATCGCGCTCACGCTGCGCGAGCGGGTCGGCGTCAAGCGCCAGGACGTGGCCCGCCAGGTCCACCGGCGCGCCGCCGACACGCTCGTGCTCGAGCGCGTCGAGCCGGGCAAGGGGGTGTGATGGGCGCGATCCCGCTCGGCCATTACCTGACGCTCGCCGCCACGCTGTTCACGATCGGCGTGTTCGGGATCTTCCTGAACCGCAAGAACGTGATCGTGATCCTGATGTCGGTCGAGCTGATCCTGCTCGCCGTCAACATCAACTTCGTGGCGTTCAGCGTGGCGCTCGGCGATCTCGCGGGCCAGGTGTTCGCCATGTTCATCCTCACCGTGGCGGCCGCGGAGGCGGCGATCGGCCTCGCGATCGTCGTCGTCTACTTCCGCAACCGCGGCAGCATCGAGGTCGAGGACATCAACCTGATGCGGGGCTGAGCCACCGTGCTGCACCTGATCCTGGTCTTCAGCCCGCTCCTCGGGGCACTCCTCGCCGGTCTGTTCGGCCGGCGGCTCGGCGACCGCGGCGCCCAGCTCGTCACCTGCGGGCTCATGGTGGTCTCGGCCACCTGCTCGGTCGTGGGCCTGCTCCTCTACACCGGCGCGCCCGCCTTCAAGGTGCCGGTGCTGCGCTGGATCGACGTCGGCGGGCTCGAGGTCGACTGGGCGCTGCGCGTCGACACGCTCTCCACGGTCATGATGTTCGTGGTGAGCTTCGTCTCCTGCTTCATCCACATCTACTCGATCGGCTACATGGCGCACGACGCCAGCATCTCGCGCTTCATGAGCTATCTCTCGCTGTTCACCTTCGCGATGCTGATGCTGGTGACGAGCGACAACCTGCTGCAGCTCTACTTCGGCTGGGAGGGCGTGGGCGTCGCCTCCTATCTCCTGATCGGCTTCTGGTACACCCGGCCCTCGGCCTGCGCCGCGGCGATCAAGGCCTTCATCGTCAACCGCGTGGGCGATTTCGGCCTGGCCCTCGGCGTGGCACTCTGCTTCCTCCTCTTCGACAGCATCCAGTACGACGTGATCTTCGCCGAGGCCGGGGCGCACGCCGGCACGAGCGTGCGCGCCTTCGGCCTCACCGTCGACGCGCTCACGCTCCTGGCCGTGCTCCTGTTCATCGGTGCGATGGGCAAGTCGGCCCAGCTCGGCCTGCACACCTGGCTGCCCGACGCCATGGAGGGCCCGACCCCGGTCTCGGCGCTGATCCATGCCGCGACCATGGTGACCGCGGGCGTGTTCCTCGTCGCCCGCTTCTCGCCGGTCTACGAGCTGGCACCGGCGGCACTCGCCTTCGTGACCGTGATCGGCGCCTCGACCGCCCTGTTCGCCGCCACGGTCGGGCTCACCCAGTTCGACATCAAGCGGGTGATCGCCTATTCGACCTGCTCGCAGCTGGGATACATGTTCTTCGCCTGCGGCGTCGGCGCCTATGCCGCCGGCATCTTCCACCTGATGACGCATGCCTTCTTCAAGGCGCTCCTGTTCCTCGGCGCCGGCTCGGTGATCCACGCGATGTCGGACGAGCAGGACATGCGCCGGATGGGCGGCCTCGCCGACAAGATCAAGATCACCTACGCGATGATGTGGATCGGCACGCTCGCGCTCGTCGGCTTCCCGGGCACCGCCGGCTTCTTCTCCAAGGATGCCATCCTCGAGGCCGCCTGGGCCTCGCACAACGCCTTCCACCTCTACGCCTTCTGGCTCGGCGCGGCGGCCGCGGTGCTGACCGCGTTCTACTCCGGCCGGCTCATGTTCATGACCTTCCACGGCACGCCGCGCGCCGACCGGCACGTGATGGAGCACGTCCACGAGAGTCCGCCGGTCATGACCGTGCCGCTCGGCGTGCTGGCCGCGGGCGCGCTGCTGGCCGGCTGGCTCGGCAGGGGCATGCTCGACCCCGAGGGTGCCTGGTGGGCGGGGGCGATCGCCACGGGATCGGACAACCACGTGCTGCACGCGATGCACGAGGTGCCGCTCTGGGTGAAGCTCACGCCGCTCGCGGCGCTCGTGCTCGGCCTCGGCCTTTCCTGGCTCTTCTACGTGAGGATGCCCGATCTGCCGGAGCGGGTCGCGACGGCGCTCCGCCCGCTGCACGCCTTCCTCTACAACAAGTGGTACTTCGACGAGCTCTACGACGCCGTCTTCGTGCGCCCGGCCAAGGCGCTCGGCCGCGGCCTCTGGCAGGGCGGCGACGTCGGCATCATCGACCGCTTCGGCCCGGACGGCATCGCCGCGAGCACGCTCGCGGGCGGGCGACGGGCGATCCGGCTGCAGACCGGCTACGTCTACCACTACGCCTTCGCGATGCTGATCGGCCTCGTGGCGCTCGTGGGCCTCTATCTCCTGGCGGTGGGAGGCTGAGCCGATGAGCGACTGGCCGCTGCTCTCGCTCACGACCTTCCTGCCGCTGGTGGGTACGGCCTTCATCCTGCTGATCCGCGGCGAGCCCGGGATCGTGGCGCAGAACGCGCGCGCCGTGGCGCTCTGGACCGCGCTCGCCACCTTCGCGCTCTCGCTCATGATCTGGGCGAACTTCGACCCGGCCCAGGGTGGCTATCAGCTCGTCGAGCAGGCCGCCTGGCTCGAGCCGCTCGGCATCCGCTACCACATGGGCGTGGACGGCATCTCGCTCTGGCTCGTCCTCCTCTCCACCCTCCTCACCGTCGTCGTGATCGTCGGCTCCTGGTTCTCGGTGACCGAGCGCGTCAAGGAGTACATGATCACCTTCCTGATCATGGACACGCTCATGGTCGGGACCTTCTGCGCGCTCGACATCGTGCTCTTCTACATCTTCTTCGAGGGCATCCTGATCCCGATGTACCTGATCATCGGGATCTGGGGCGGGCCGCGGCGGATCTACTCGGCCTTCAAGTTCTTCCTCTATACACTCGCCGGCTCGGTGCTGTTCCTCGTGGCGATCGTCGTCATGGCCCGCGAGGCCGGCACGACCGCGATCCCCGAACTCACCCGGCACGACTTCCCGGTGGCGATGCAGACCTGGCTCTGGCTGGCGCTGTTCGCCTCCTTCGCCGTCAAGGTGCCGATGTGGCCGTTCCACACCTGGCTGCCGGACGCCCACGTCGAGGCCCCCACCGCCGGCTCGGTGCTGCTCGCGGGCGTGCTCCTCAAGCTCGGTGGCTACGGCTTCCTGCGCTTCTCCCTGCCGATGCTGCCCGAGGCCTCGGCCTTCTTCGCGCCGATGGTGTTCGCGCTCTCGATCGTGGCGATCGTCTACACCTCCCTCGTGGCGCTCGTGCAGACCGACATGAAGAAGCTGATCGCCTACAGCTCGGTCGCCCACATGGGCATCGTCACGATCGGCTGCTTCACCGCCAACGCGCTCGGGCTCACCGGCGCCATCGTCCAGATGCTGAGCCACGGGCTCGTCTCGGCCGCGCTCTTCATGGTCGTGGGCGTGGTCTACGACCGGGTCCACTCGCGCGAGATCGAGACCTATGGCGGGCTGGCCGAGCGCATGCCGGTCTACGCCACGCTCTTCATGCTGTTCATGCTGGCCTCGGTCGGCCTGCCCGGCACCTCGGGCTTCGTGGGCGAGATCCTCGTGATCATCGGCATCTTCGGGGTCACGCCGGAAAGCCCGGCGATCCCGGCCGAGGGCTCGTGGGTGGCGCTGCTCGCCGCGACGGGCATGATCCTGGGCGCCGCCTACATGCTCTGGCTCTACCGGCGGGTGATCTTCGGCGCCCTCGAGAAGGCCGGCCTCGCCGCGCTCCGCGACCTGCGCGCCAACGAGGTGGTGGCGTTCGCCCCGCTCGTCCTGCTGGTCCTCCTGATGGGCGTCTACCCCGCGCTCTTCACCGACCCGATGGCCGCCTCGGTCGACCGGCTGCTCGCCGAGATCGGCGCCGCCGGCCCCGGGCGGCTGGCCCTCTCCGCGAACTGAGGCCTCGATGCCCGTGACCGCGACGCTCGATCCCGTGCCGTTCCTGCCCGAGCTCGTGCTGCTCGCGGCCGCCCTCGCGCTCCTGGTCCTGGGTGCGGCGCGCGAGCGGGCCGGGGCGGGCGCCGCGGTGGCCCCGCTCGCGGTCCTGGCGCTGCTCGTGGCGGCGCTGCTCGCAGCCGTCCTGGAGCCGCCGGCCGGGACCGTGCTCGGCGGGCATTTCCGCTTCGATCCGCTCGCCGCCTTCCTCAAGGTGGCCGTGCTGCTGGGCGCCGCCGCGAGCATCCTGCTGGCCGGCGGCTACCAGCAGGACGAGCGCATCGATCGCTTCGAGCTGCCGCTCCTGGCGCTGCTCTCGGCCCTCGGCATGAGCCTGATGGTGGCGGCCGACAGCCTTCTGGGCCTCTACATGGCGCTCGAGCTGCAGAGCCTGCCGCTCTACGTCATGGCCGCCTTCCACCGCGACCAGCTCCGCTCGACCGAGGCCGGGCTCAAGTACTTCGTCCTGGGCGCGCTCGCCTCGGGCATGCTCCTTTACGGCTGCTCGCTGCTCTACGGCTTCACCGGCACGCTCGCCTTCGCCGAGCTCGGCCGGGCGTTCGGGCCGGGCACGCCGGGCGGCGTCCCGACGGGGGCGGTCGTGGGCCTCGTGTTCGTGATCGCCGGGCTCGCCTTCAAGCTCGCCGCCGTGCCCTTCCACATGTGGACGCCGGACGTCTACGAGGGCGCGCCGACCTCGGTCACGGCCTTCCTCGCCGCCGCGCCCAAGGTGGCGGCCCTCGGGCTCACGGTGCGGATCCTCATGGGCCCGCTCGGCGACTGGGTCCTGGAGTGGCGCCAGGTGATCGTGCTCGTGGCGCTCGCCTCGATGCTGCTCGGCTCGCTGGCCGGCGTCGTGCAGACCAACATCAAGCGGCTGATGGCCTACTCGGGCATCGCCAACATCGGCTTCGCGCTGGTCGGCGTGGCCGCCGGCACCGCCGAGGGCGCGCAGGCGGCGCTCGTCTACATGGCGATCTACCTCGTCATGACGCTCGGCACCTTCGGCTGCATCCTGGCGATGCGCCGGCAGGGGGCCTATGTCGAGGAGATCGGCGAGCTCGCCGGCCTGTCGGCGCGCCAGCCGCTGCTCGCCGCCGCCTTCGCGATCTTCATGTTCTCGCTCGCCGGCATCCCCCCGCTCGCCGGATTCTTCGGCAAGTACTTCGTGTTCCTGGCGGCGGTGCGGTCCGGCCTCACCTGGCTCGCGGTCGTGGGCCTGCTCACGAGCGTGGTCGCCGCCTACTACTATCTGCGCATCGTCAAGCTGATCTACTTCGACGCCCCGGCCGAGGCGTTCGACGCCCAGCCGGCCGCCGGGCTCCGGCTCGTCACCACGCTCGCGGCCCTGCTCGTGGCCGGCTTCGTCGTCGTGCCCGGGCCGCTGTTCGACGCGGCGCGGACCGCCGCGAGCGGGCTCGGCCCGGCACCGCTCGCCACGAGCCCGCCCCGATGAGCGCTGCCGTGCCGCTCGCCGTCCGCGTCGAGCGGCACGCGCTCGTCCCCAGCACCAACGATCTGGCCCGGGCCGCCGCCGAGCGGGGCGAGGCGGAGGGCCTGTGGATCCTGGCGGCGGCGCAGAGCGCCGGGCGCGGCCGGCAGGGCCGAAGCTGGCGGTCGCCGCCCGGCAACTTCCACGGCTCGCTCCTGCTCCGCCCGGAGCGCCCGCTCGCCGAGGTGGCGACCCTCTCGCTGGTGGCCGCCCTCGCCGTGGCCGAGGCGGTCGAGGAGGTCGCCCAAGGCTGCCTCGAGCCGCGCGTCAAATGGCCGAACGACGTGCTGGTCGGCCGCGCCAAGCTCGCCGGGATCCTGCCCGAGGCGATCGCCGGCCCGGACGGGCGCTGCGCCGCGCTCGTCCTCGGCATCGGCGTCAACCTCGCCGCCCATCCCCTGGATGTCGGCCGGCCGACGACCTCGCTCGCCGCATCGGGCCTGGCGCCGCCCTCACCCGAGGCCTTCCTCGAGGTGCTCGCCGCGCGGCTGGGCGTGCGCCTCGCCACCTGGCGGGCGGGCGGCTTCGGCGCGCTGCGCGACGCTTGGCTGGCGCGCGCCGTGGGCCTCGGCCAGCCGGTCGAGCTCGAGGCCGGCGGGCTCGTCCACCGCGGCCGGCTCGCCGATCTGGGGAGCGACGGCTCGATCCTGCTCGAGAGCCCGGCCGGCTGCCTGGAGCGATTCACCGCGGGCGAGCTCCTGCTCGCCGCCGGGCCGGAGGCTTCAAGCACGCCGCCCGGCCGGGTATGAGGAGCGCCGCGGGCGACCGGCGCCCCGGAGCCGAGGCATGCTGCTCGCGATCGACGTCGGCAACACCAACACCGTCTTCGCGCTGTATCGCGAGCGCACGCTCGAGGCGCAGTGGCGGCTGTCCACCAACCGCGAGCGGACGGCCGAGGAATATGCCGCCCTCCTGCTCCAGCTCGTCGGGCTCAAGGGCTTCTCGGCCGGCGATGTCGGTGCCGTGGTGATCGCGAGCGTCGTGCCGCCCGCGGTCCTGCCGCTGCGCCGGATGAGCCGCGACTTCTTCGCCTGCGAGGCCTTCGTGGTCGGCGAGGACCTCGACTACCCGATCCGCGTCGAGCTGCCCAACCCGGCCGAGGTCGGCGCCGACCGGGTGGTCAACGCGGTGGCGGCGCTCGAGCGCTACCGGCCGCCGCTCGTGATCGTCGACTTCGGCACCGCCACCACCTTCGACGTGGTCGATGCCGAGGGCGCCTATCGCGGCGGTGCCATCGCGCCGGGGATCAACCTCTCGATCGACGCGCTCGCCCGGGCCGCCGCCAAGCTGCCGCGGATCGCCATCGAGCCGCCCGAGCGGGTGATCGGCCGCTCGACCATCGAGGCCATGCAATCGGGCATCTTCTGGGGCTATGTCGGGCTGATCGAGGGCCTCGTGGCGCGCATCGAGGCGGAGTTCGGGGCGCCCATGACGGTGATCGCCACGGGCGGCCTCGCCCCACTCTTCTTCAAGCGGGCGAGCCTGTTCGACCATCTCGACCGCGATCTCACCATGGCCGGGCTGCTCGCGATCTACGAGCGCAACCGCGAGCGGGTCCGCGCCGGCAAGCGACGGGACGGGAGCTGATGGGGGAGCGGAGCTGATGGGGGACCGGAGCTGATGGCCGAGGAGCTGCGCTTCGTCGCCCTGGGCGGTGTGGGCGAGATCGGCATGAACGCCTATCTCTACGGCCTCGGCCGGCGCTGGCTCCTGGTCGATCTGGGAATCGGCTTCGCCGACGACCGGCTGCCCGGCGCCGACATCGTCCTGCCCGACCCGCGCTTCCTCGAGTCCGAGCGCGAGAACCTGGCCGGCCTCGTGCTGACCCACGCGCACGAGGACCATCTGGGCGCCGTACCCCATCTCTGGCCGCGGCTCGGCTGCCCGATCTGGTGCACGCCCTTCGCCGCCGCGGTGCTGCGCCGCAAGCTCGCCGAGGCCGGCCTCGCCGCCGCCGGCGCGATCCACGAGGTCGAGCCGCGCCGGCCCTTCGCGGTGGGCCCCTTCGGCTGCCGCTTCCTGCACGTCACGCATTCGATCCCCGAGGCCAACGCGCTCGTGATCGAGACGCCGGCCGGCCGCCTCCTGCACACCGGCGACTGGAAGCTCGACCCGGCGCCGCTGATCGGGCCCACCACCGACGCCGACGGCTTCGAGGAGCTCGGCGCGGGCTCCGTCCTGGCGCTGATCGGCGACAGCACGAACGTGCTGGCGGCCGGCTCCTCGGGCTCGGAGGCCGAGGTCCGCGACAGCCTCATGCAGCTGATCGCCGCCCAGCCGAACCGGGTGGTCCTCACCACCTTCGCCTCGAACATCGCGCGCATGGAGACGGCCATCCTGGCCGGCCTCGCGGCCGGGCGCCGGCCGTTCGTGATCGGCCGCTCGATGCGGCGGATGATCGAGGCCGCGTGCGAGGTCGGCTACCTCCGCGAGCTGCCGCCGCTCGGCGACGAGCGCGAGCTCGCGCAGCTGCCGCGCGAGCGGGTCCTGGCGCTGTGCACCGGCAGCCAGGGCGAGGCGCGGAGCGCGCTCCAGCGGGTCGCCGCCGGCGGGCATCCGCGGCTCAGGCTCGAGCCCGGCGACACCGTGATCTTCTCGGCCAAGATCATCCCGGGCAACGAGCGCGTGCTCTTCGACCTGCACAACCAGCTCGTCGCCAGCGGTGTCGAGGTGATCACCGAGGAGGACCATTTCGTCCACGTCTCGGGCCACCCCTGCCGCGACGAGCTGGAGCAGATGTACCGCTGGGTGCGGCCGCAGATCGCCGTCCCGGTGCACGGCGAGGCGCGCCACCTGCAGGCGCATGTCCGCCTGGCCCGCAGGCTCGGCGTCGGCCAGACCCTGCTCGTGGGCGACGGCGATCTCGTCCGGCTGGCGCCGGGGCCGGCCGCGGTCGTGGACAAGGTGCCGGTCGGCCGGCTCGCGGTCGACGGCACCGGGCTGATCGACGTCGGCGACGAGCTGTTCCGCACCCGCCGCCGGCTCGCCGGCAACGGCGTGGTCTCGGTCAGCCTCGTGCTCGACGAGCAGGGCAGCCTGCTCGCGCCGCCGCGCCTGGCCGCACCCGGGGTGGTGGAGCCGGCACGGCTGGAGCGCGAGCGCGCCGACCTCGAGGCCGCGATCGGCGAGGCGGTCGAGGCGCTCGACGACGAGGCGGTGCTCGACGATGCCGAGGTCGAGGAGGCGGTCCGGGTCGCGGTGCGCCGGGGCCTGGACCTGCCGCGCGACCGCCGGCCGCTCGTGAGCGTGCAGATCACCCGGCTGGATGCCGAGACGCTCGCCCGGCTCGAGGAGGAGGACGAGGGAGGTCCCACCCGATGATCGGACGCCTGAACCACGTGGCGATCGCCGTCCCCGACCTCGAGGCGGCGCGCGCCCTCTACCGCGACACGCTCGGCGCCCGGGTCTCGGCGATCGAGGACCAGCCCGAGCACGGCGTGCGCACGGTGTTCGTCGAGCTGCCCAACACCAAGGTCGAACTGCTGGGCGTGCTCGGCGAGCGCTCGCCGATCGCGGCCTTCCTCGAGCGCTACCCGGCCGGCGGCATCCACCATCTCTGCTACGAGGTCGAGGACATCCTTGCCGCCCGCGACAGGCTGCTGGCCCGCGGTGCCCGGGTGCTCGGCGACGGCGAGCCCAGGATCGGCGCGCACGGCAAGCCGGTCCTGTTCCTGCATCCCAAGGACCTGCTCGGCACGCTGGTCGAGCTCGAGCAGGTCTGAGCGTATCGGCCTATGTCGATCTACGAGGGCATCGTCACCTTCGCGGTGAGCTGGTGGCTGGTCCTGTTCATGGTCCTGCCCTGGGGCGCTCGACCGGCGGATGAGCCCGTCCCGGGCACGGTGCCCTCGGCGCCGGCGCGGCCCCGCCTCCTCCTCAAGTTCGCGGTCACGACCGTGCTCGCGCTCCTGGTGACGCTCGCGATCAAGGCCGTGGTCGAGAGCGGACTCGTCGACCTGCGGCCGCCGGCGGGGTGAGGTGCGGGGTCGGGCGGTTGCGGAAGCGGCCCGCGACACTCTCGCCAAATGGTTGATGGATCGATCCTTTTTCCCTTCGCCCGAGCCGCCGCCGATCGTCCGCCACAAGTTATCTAAAATTTTATTAAACGGCGCCTAAAGTTCCGAGCGAAATATCCACAAAAATCGACACCCGTGTACGTTTTTCTGTTGCCAGCTTCCTCAACCTGGAGCATAAGAGTGACGTGTTCATGGGTTTCCCCTGTGACACCCGACTTGAGGCGTTTCCTCCCTACCACTGGCCGGGGCGCGAGCCCCGGCTTTCTTTTTCAGCCCCATCGGCGGGCGAGCCACCTAACCTAAAGTAGAGAAACGGCGCGGCCCGCATGGTTGCCGCGGCTTCACACACGCCGGCCCGACCTGCGCTAGGATCCTCCGCGGACGCGACGGCCACGAGCCGCCGCGGGGAGGGAACGCCATGCAGCCAGAACTCGCGCGCCGGCACCGCCGGCTCGTCCCGGGCACGCTCGCCCTGCTCGCCCTCGCGGCCGCCGCAGAGGCGCGCGCCGGCACCGCCACGGGCTCGCTCGCGGTCTCGGTCGAGGTCGTCGAGAGCTGCCGGGTCACGAGCGCCGGCGGCACGAGCGAGCTCGTCGCCTGCGGCAGCCGCGCCCCGGCCGCCGCGGCTTCGAAAGGCCGTGCCGGCGCCGTGCCGCGGGGGGCCGTCGCCACCGCGCCGCGGGTCGTGGTCGAGCCCGCCGCCGACGGCCCGGGCTGGCTCACCGTCCTCTACTGAGGACGGGCGCGGCGCTCCCGGCGGTTCCCCCGCGACCATCCTTTGCGTAGAGTGCGGGTGGATCGGACCAGCGGATCGGGAGAGCGGGCCCGTGCCCGACCTGTCCAGGCGCGCCGGCTTGGCGGCGCTCGCGAGTACGCTCCTCCTGCCGCGCCGCGGCCGCGCCGCCGGCGGACGGGAGTTCGGTGACTGGCTCGCCGCCTTCAAGGCGGAGGCGCGCGGTCGAGGCATCTCGGCCGCCACCCTCGAGCGGGCCTTCCAGAGGGTGGAGCCGCTCGCCGCGGTGATCGAGGCCGACCGCCGCCAGCCCGAGCGGCGGATGAGCTTCGCCGAGTATCGCGGCAAGGTGGTGAGCGAGGCCAGGATCCGGCGCGGCCGCGCGCTCCTCGGCGAGCACCGTGCACTCCTGGAGCGGGTGCGCGCCCGGTTCGCCGTGCCCGCACCGACGCTCGTGGCGCTCTGGGGCATCGAATCGAGCTTCGGCGACTTCAAGGGCACCTGGCGGGTGATCGACGCGCTCGCCACGCTCGCCTGGGAGGGGCGGCGGGCCGATCTGTTCCGCCGCGAACTCCTGGCCGCGCTCGAGATCCTGGAGCGCGGCGAGCGCCGCCCCGAGGCGCTGCTGGGCTCCTGGGCCGGGGCCATGGGCCAGAGCCAGTTCATGCCGTCCACCTATCTGGGCTACGCGGTCGACTTCGACGGCGACGGGCGGCGCGACATCTGGACGAGCCTGCCGGATGTCTTCGCCTCGATGAGCAACTACCTGGCGCGGGCCGGGTGGGCCGGGGGCGAGCGCTGGGGCAGGCCGGTGGCCGCACCGGCCGGGCTCGACCCGGCGCTGCTCGGGCTCGAGCGGCGCGCGAGCCTCGGCGAGTGGAGCCGGCGCGGGGTGCGCACCGCCACCGGCGAGCCGCTGCCGGCGGCCCAGCTCGAGGCGTCGCTGTTGCGGATGGACGGCGAGGGCGGCCCGGCCTTCCTCGTCTACCGCAACTTCCGCACACTGATGGTGTGGAACCGCTCGACTTATTTCGCACTTTCGGTAGGACTCCTCGCCGACGAGCTGGCGGAGGTCGATGCCTGAGGCCTCGGCCGGCGGATCCGGAGGAGAGATCAGGATGCGGCTCGCCCGTGGTGCCGCGCTCGCCCTCCTGCTGCTCGCGGCAGCCTGCTCCTCGCGGTCGCCCGCCCCGCCGCCCGGCGAGGAGGGGGTGGCCGGCGTCTACAAGCTCGGCCGGCCCTACCGCATCAACGGCCGCCTCTACGTGCCGGAGTTCGACCCGAACTACGACCGGGTGGGCGTGGCCTCCTGGTACGGCGACGCCTTCCACGGCCGGCCGACCGCCAATGGCGAGCTGTTCGACAAGGAGCGGATCAGCGCCGCCCATCCGACCCTGCCGCTGCCCAGCCGCGTCCGGGTGACCAACCTCGAGAACGGCCGGACGATCGAGCTGCGCGTGAACGATCGCGGTCCGTTCGTGGGCGACCGGCTGATCGACCTCTCGCAGGCCGCGGCCCGCGAGCTCGGCTACGAGGAGCAGGGTCTCGCGCGCGTGCGGGTCCAGTTCCTGGCGCTCGACGAGGCCCGCGGCACGCCGCCGGAGCCGACGCCGCGGCTGGCCCGCGCACCGCTGGCCGAGCCCGCCGTTCGCGTGGCCGCCGGGCCGGCCCCGGCCCCGGCTGCCGCACCGTCCCCGCCGGTCCGCCTCGCCGCCCTCGGTGGCGGAGACGCCGGGAGCTGCCCGCTCGGCCCGCACTGGGTGCAGGTCGGTGC
The DNA here is from genome assembly GCA_037446605.1 of Geminicoccaceae bacterium. Taxonomy (GTDB): domain Bacteria; phylum Pseudomonadota; class Alphaproteobacteria; order Geminicoccales; family Geminicoccaceae; genus JANXAZ01. The sequence continues at coordinate 19,406 of JBBIIE010000021.1, forward strand.
CTTCGCCGATGCCGAGCGCTGGCGGAGCGCGCTCCGCACGCTCTCCCGGCTCGACACGCCGACGAGCGAGCCGGTGCTGGTCAACGGCCGCGCCGCGGTCCGGGTCCGGCTCGGGCCGGCCGAGGATCGCGGCCTCGCCCTGGCGCTCGCCGAGCGGGCCCGCCGGCTCGGCTTCGAGGAGGCCATGGTGGTGCCCGCCGGCCCGGCTCGGGTGCAGAGCTGCTGAGCCGGTCGGGTCGAGGAGGGCTCTCGATGCGGCATCGAGCTCGCTGGCTGCGCGTCCTGCTCGTGGTGCTGCTGGTGGCCTTCGCCACCCGGCCCTCGGCCGCCTTCGAGACCAGCGCCCGGGCGGCGATCGTCATCGACCACCGGACCGGGCAGGAGCTGTTCGCCAAGAACGCCGACACGGCGCTGCCGCCGGCCTCGATGAGCAAGCTCGTGACCGCACTCCTCGTGTTCGAGGAGATCAAGGCCGGCCGGCTCAAGCTCGACGACACGCTGCCGGTGTCCGAGAGGGCCTGGCGGACCGGCGGCTCCAAGATGTTCGTCAAAGTCGGCGACCGGGTGCGGGTCGAGGACCTCCTGCGCGGCATGATCGTCCAGTCGGGCAACGATGCCTGCGTCGTCCTGGCCGAAGCACTCGCCGGGAGCGAGGCGGCCTTCGCCGAGCGCGCCACGCGCCGCGCCCGCGAGATCGGCCTCACCCAGACCCGGCTCAAGAACGCCACCGGCCTGCCCGATCCCGAGCATCTGATGAGCGTGCGCGACCTCGCCACGGTGGCGAGCCGGATCATCCGCGAGCACCCCGATCTCTACCGGTACTACGGCGAGAAGGAGTTCGAGTACGCCAAGATCCGCCAGCCCAACCGCAACCCGCTGCTGCAGGCGGGCGTGCCCGGGGTGGACGGCGTCAAGACCGGCTACACGGAGGATTCCGGCTACGGCCTCGTGGTCTCGGCCGAGCGCGACGGGCGCCGGCTGATCGCCGTGCTCGCCGGCCTCGAGACGCTGCGTCAGCGCCGCAGCGAGGCCGAGCTGCTGCTGGAATACGCCTTCCGCGAGTTCCAGGAGTACAAGCTGTTCGGCGCCGGCGAGACGGTCGTCGAGGTGCCGGTCTGGATGGGCGACGCCGCCACCGTGCCGGCGGTGCCGGCCGAGCTCGTGGGTGTCACCATGCGCCGCGAGGCCCGCAAGGACCTCAAGGTCACCGCGCGCTTCGAGGCGCCCTTGCCGGCGCCGCTCGCCGCCGGCCAGGAGATCGGCCGGCTGGAGATCGAGCTCCCGGATCGGCCGGTCACGGTGGTGCCGCTCCTGGCTGGCCGCGCCGTCGAGCGGGCCGGGCTGCTCGGCCGGCTGACCGGTGCGCTCGGCTACCTCGTCCAGGGCGGAGCCTGAGACCGGGTGGCCGCCGGCCGGTTCGTCACCTTCGAGGGCGGCGAAGGGGCCGGCAAGACCACCCAGATCGCCCGTGCGGCCGCCTGGCTCGAGGCGCGAGGGCTCGCCGTGCTGCGGACCCGCGAGCCGGGCGGGACCGAGGGTGCCGAGGCGATCCGCCGGCTCCTGCTCGAGGGCGGTACGCAGCGCTGGACGTCCATGGGCGAGCTCCTGCTCGTGGCCGCCGCCCGCGCCGAGCACCTGGCCCGCGTGATCGAGCCGGCGCTCGAGGCCGGGAGCTGGGTGCTGTGCGACCGCTACCTCGATTCGACCCGGGTCTACCAGGGTCTGGCCGGCGGGCTCGGGCTCGGGCTGGTCGACCGGCTGCAGGGTGAGGTGCTCGGCTTCCGCGCACCGGACCTGACGCTGGTCCTGGACCTGCCGGTCGAGCAGGGCCTCGCCCGCCGCCGGGCGGCCGGTGCCGCGAGCCGCTTCGAGCGCAAGGGCGAGGCCTTCCACGCGCGCGTGCGCGAGGGCTTCCGTGCGCTCGCCGCCGCCGAGCCCGCCCGCCTGGTCCTGGTCGATGCGAGCCGGTCGGAGGAGGAGGTCGCCCGCGAGATCCAGGGGCTGCTCGCCGCCCGCCTCGGACTGCAGCCTTGAGCGAGCCGATCGAGCCCGCGGCCAACCCGGCGCTGATCGGCCACGTGGCCGCGCTCGACCGCTTCGCCGCCGCCTGGCGTGCCGGGCGGCCGCCGCACGCCTGGCTGATCACCGGGCCGCGCGGGGTCGGCAAGACCACGCTCGCCTGGCGGCTCGCCCGGCTCTGGCTCGCGGGCGATCCCGGGCACCCGGCCGGCCACGATCCGCGGGACCGCACCTTCCGGCTGGTGGCGAGCGGCGCCCATCCCGACCTCGTGCGGCTGGCACCGCGCCATCGCGGGCTGGTGCGCGGCCGCCGCGCCGAGCTCGAGGCGGAGAAGGTGCGCGCGGCGTTGCGCGCCCTGCAGCTCACGGGCCTCGCCGGCCATCGCCGCGTCTGCCTGATCGAGGACGGCGAGGCGGCCCTCAACGAGGAGGGCGAGAACGCGCTCTTGAAGCTGCTCGAGGAGCCGCCGCCCGGGCTCCTGTTCCTGGTCGTGGTGCAGCGGCCGGGGCTCCTGCCCGCGACGATCGCCTCGCGCTGCGCCCGGCTGCATCTCCGCCCGCTCGGGCCGCCGGAGATGGGAAGGGCGCTCGACCTGCTGTTGCCCGAGCTGCCGCGGACGCGCCGCGCGCGGCTCGAGGAGCTGGCCGAGGGCTGCCCGGGACGGGCCGTCCTGGCCGAGCAGGGCGGCTGGCTCGAGGCCTACGGCGCACTGCTCGGCCAGCTCGAGCGGGCGGGCGGGCGCCTGGAGGCGGCGCTCGCCGCCACCGACCTCCTGGTCGAGCGGGCGCGGGCCGAGGGTGTCCCGGCCGCGGTCGAGCTCCTTGCCACCTTCCTGCGCCGCTGCGCGCGCACCGCCGCCGGTCGGCCGCCCGCGGTCGAGCTCGTCGATGGCGAGGCGGCGCTGCTCGCGCGGCGGGCGCGGGCGCTCGGCCTTGATCGCTGCGGTGCCTTGTGGGACAAGCTCGCGGCGCTCGCCGCCGGCGTCGAGGCCGCCAATCTCGACCCCGTCCAGGCCTTCCTGCCGTTCCTGCGAGGCCTCGACGGGGCCGCCGCGCCGGCTCCGGCGCCCACCGCCGGCTGAGCCGCAGGCATGAGAGGTGCGATGGCCGCGCGGGACGCCTTCTACGTCACCACGCCGATCTACTACGTCAACGACAGCCCGCACATCGGCCACGCCTACACGACCATCGCGGCCGACGTGCTGGCCCGCTTCATGCGCCTCGACGGCCGCCGCGTGCGGCTGCTGACCGGTACCGACGAGCACGGCCAGAAGGTGGAGAAGGCGGCGCTCGCCGCCGGCCGCGAGCCGCAGGCCTTCACCGACGAGGTGTCGCAGCGCTTCCGTCGCATGGCCGAGGCGATGGGCACGAGCCCGGACGACTTCATCCGCACCACCGAGGAGCGCCACAAGCGGGCGGTGACCGCGCTCTGGCGGAGGCTGGTCGCTGCAGGCGACATCGATCTCGGCACCTATGCCGGCTGGTACTCGGTGCGCGACGAGGCGTTCTACGCCGAGAGCGAGCTCGTCGACGGCAGGGCGCCGACCGGCGCTCCGGTCGAGTGGGTCGAGGAGCCGTCCTACTTCTTCCGGCTCTCCGCCTGGGGCGAGCGGCTGCTCGCCTACTACGACCGCGACCCGCAGACCGTGATGCCGGCGAGCCGCCGCAACGAGGTGGTGAGCTTCGTGAAGGGCGGGCTCACCGACCTCTCCGTCTCGCGCACCAGCTTCAGGTGGGGCATCCCGGTCCCGGACGATCCCGCCCACGTCATGTACGTGTGGCTCGACGCGCTCACCAACTATCTGAGCGCACTCGGCTTCCCCGACACCGAGAGCGAGCTGTACCGGACCTTCTGGCCGGCCGACCTGCACGTCGTCGGCAAGGACATCCTGCGCTTCCACAGCGTCTACTGGCCGGCCTTCCTCATGAGCGCCGGGCTCGAGCCGCCGCGCCGCGTCTTCGCGCACGGCTGGTGGACCAACGAGGGCCAGAAGATCAGCAAGTCGCTCGGCAACGTCATCGACCCGTTCGAGCTGATCGAGCGCTACGGCCTCGACCAGGTGCGCTACTTCCTGATGCGCGAGGTGCCGTTCGGCAACGACGGCGACTTCTCGCGCGCGGCGATGCTCAGGCGCGCCAACCACGATCTGGCCAACGACTACGGCAACCTGGTGCAGCGCGTGCTCACGCTGGTGCAGCGGGGCTGCGAGGGCCGCGTACCCGATCCGGGCCGGCTCCTGCCCGAGGACGACGAGCTCCTCGCGGCCGCGCACGGGCTCCTGCCGGCACTGCGTGCGGCGATGGGGGAGATCGCCCCGCACCGGGCGCTCGAGGCGATCTTCGAGGTCGTGGGCCAGACCAACCGCTACGTCGACACCATGGCGCCCTGGGCGCTCGCCAAGCGCGATCCGGTCCGGCTGCGCGCGGTGCTCTGGACGGCCGCCGAGACCATCCGCCACCTCGCCACGACGACGCTGCCCTTCATGCCCGGTGCCTCGGCCAGGATCCTCGACCAGCTCGCCGTGAGCGAGCCCGCCCGGCGCCTCGCGAGCCTCGGCCCCGAGGGCGCGCGGCTCGTCCCCGGCACGCCCCTGCCGGCGCCCCGCGGCGTGTTCCCGCGTCTGACCGAGCCGGCGCCGTGATCGTCGACAGCCACTGCCACCTCGACTATCCGGGCCTCGCCGAGCGCGAGGCGGAGGTCGTGGCCGCCGCCCGCGCCGCCGGGGTCGGCGCGATGCTCACGATCGGCACGACCCGGGCGGGCTGGGGGCAGGCGATCGCGATCGCCGAGCGGCGGCCCGAGGTCTGGGCCGCGGTCGGCATCCACCCGCACCACGCGGGCGAGGAGGGGCTCGAGGATCCCGCCCCGCTCGTCGAGGCGGCCCGCCACCCCAAGGTCGTGGCGATCGGCGAGACCGGGCTCGACTTCTACTACGACCGCGCCCCGCGCGACGCCCAGGAACGGAGCTTCCGGACCCACATCGAGGCCTGCCGGGTCACCGGCCTGCCGCTCGTCGTCCACACCCGCGACGCCGACGAGGCGACGATCGCGGTGCTCGAGGAGGAGATGGCGAAGGGCCCGTTCCGCGGCGTGATCCACTGCTTCAGCTCCTCGCGGAGGCTCGCCGAACGGGCGCTCGCGCTCGGGTTCCATCTCGGCATCGGCGGTATCCTGACCTTCAGACGCTCGGACGATCTGCGCGCGATCGTGAAGGACGTGCCGCTGGAGCGCTGCCTGCTCGAGACCGATGCACCCTACCTCGCCCCCGTGCCCTTCCGCGGCAGGACCAACGAGCCGGCCTTCACGGTGCACACCGCCAAGGCCCTGGCCGAGCTCGAGGGCGTCCCGCTCGCCGAGGTCGAGCGGGTGACCACGGCCGCCTTCTTCGGCCTCTTCGCCAAGGCGCGGCCACTCGCCGAGGCGGCATGAGGGTCGGGGTGCTCGGATGCGGGACCTCCTCGGGGGTTCCGCAGATCGGCTGCGACTGCCGGGTGTGCCGCTCGGCCGACCCGCGTGACAAGCGCCGGCGCTGCTCGATCCTCCTCGAGGTCGAGGGGGCGCGGATCCTCGTCGACACCGGTCCCGATCTGCGCGAGCAGTGCCTGGATGCCGGTATCGGGGCGATCGACGCGCTCCTCTACACCCACGCCCACGCCGATCATCTGCACGGGATCGACGATCTGCGGGCGATCAACAACATCGTGATGCGGGCGATCCCGACCTTCGCCCACGGCACGGTCTTCGAACGGATCCGCGCCCGCTTCCCCTACGTCTTCGAAGGTGGGCGCAGCGAGTTCGGCTATTGGCGCCCCGAGCTCGAACCGCACCCCTTCACCGGGCCCTTCGAGATCGGCGGCGTCGAGGTCCGCCCCTTCCCGCAGCGGCACGGCCGCGGCGAGAGCTGGGGCTTCCGGATCGGCCGCTTCGCCTATTCGACCGACACGGATGGGCTCGACGAGGCGGCCTTCGACGAGCTCCGCGGTGTGGAGTGCTGGATCGTCGACTGCTTGCGCGAGCGGCCGCACCCGAGCCACGCGCACCTCGCCCTCACGCTCTCCTGGATCGAGCGGGTGGGGCCGAAGCGCGCCTTCCTCACCCACATGAACCACGAGCTGTCCTTCGCCGACTGGGCCGAGCGGCTGCCCGCGGGCGTCCTGCCGGCGCATGACGGGCTCGTCCTGGAGGTCGCCCCCTGAGCGCGCCGCTGCTCGACGCCCTGGGCTATCTCGACCTGCCGCCCGGCCGGCTCGCCACGCTCGTGACCTATCTCGAGATGACCGCACCGCCGCCGCCGCGTCCGGTGCCGGACCGTGCCGACCTCGCACTCCGCCGCTGGGAGCGGCCGGAGGCCGCCGCCTACCGCGCGCTCTACCGGCGGATCGGCGAGCCCTGGCTCTGGTTCTCGCGCCTCGTCCTCGCGGACTCCGCGCTCGCCGCGATCCTCCACGACCCGCGGCTCGAAGTGTACCTACCGCTCCGCGACGGCGAGCCCATCGGCATCCTGGAGCTCGACTTCCGCGAGGAGGGGCGGTGCGAGCTCGCCTTCTTCGGCCTCGTGCCCGAGGCGGTCGGCACGGGCGCCGGCCGCTGGCTCATGGCCCGGGCGCTCGAGCGCGCCTGGCGGCCGGGGATCGGACGGGTCCGGGTGCACACCTGCCACCTCGACCACCCCGAGGCGCTCGGCTTCTACATCCGCTCGGGCTTCCGGCCCTACAAGCTGGCGGTCGAGCTGTTCGAGGATCCGCGCCTCTCGGGCGTCCTGCCGCGCGACGCCGCCCCACACGTGCCGCTCGTGCCGGCCGCGGCCGGCTGATCGCTCAGCGCTCGACGGGCGTGTCGGGCTGGGCGCCCCACTCGCTCCACGAGCCGTCGTAGACCGCGACGTCCGGCCGGCCGAGCTCGAACAGCGCCAGGGCCGCGACCGCCGCCGACACACCCGAGCCGCAGGAGCAGGTGATCGGGCGGGCGAGGTCGCAGCCGGCCCGAACGAACAGCGGTCGGAGCTCGCTCGCGGGCTTGAGCCTTCCATCGCCGGCGAGGAGCTCGCTGTACGGGACGTTGACGGCGCCCGGGATGTGGCCGGCGCGCAGCCCCGGCCGCGGCTCCGGGAGCTCGCCCCTGAACCGGCCGGGCGAGCGGGTGTCGACCACCTGCTCGCGCCGGCCCGTGAGGTTCGCGCGCATCTGGTCGAGCTCGCGCAGCAGCAGGTTGTTCTGCCGTGCCGTGAGGTGCCGCTCGCGCGGCCGTGCCTGGCCTTCCTCGAGCGCCCGGCCCTCCGCCCGCCAGCGCTCCATCCCGCCGTCGAGCACGACGACCGCCTCGTGGCCGAACAGCCGGAACATCCACCAGACCCTGGCCGAGGCGCAGAAGCGGTTGGAATCGTAGGCGACGACCGTGACCCCGTCGCCGAGCCCGAGCCTGCGGACCTCGGCGCTGAACTTGGCGGCCGAGGGAACCATGTGCGGGTAGGGGCTCGTCTCGTCGCAGATCTCGTCGATGTCAAAATAGACCGCGCCCGGGATGTGTGCGGCCGCGAACTCGGCCCGCGCGTCGCGCCCCGAATCGGGCATGAACCAGGAGGCGTCCACGACCCGGATGTCGGGGGCGGACAGCCGCTCGGCGAGCCAGTCGGTCGAGACGAGGGCGGTCATGGCGGTCTCCCGGGGCGAGCGCGAGGTGGGGTGCCTGGCTCAGGTGAGCCAGCTCGGCACCGGCAGGCCCTTCTCGCGCAGGAAGGTGGGGTTGAAGAGCCGGCTCTGGTAGCGGGTGCCGTTGTCGCAGAGGATGGTCACGACCGTGTGCCCGGGCCCGAGCTCCTTGGCGACCCGGATGGCGCCCGCGACGTTGATGCCCGAGGAGCCGCCGAGCACGAGCCCCTCCTCGTGCACGAGATCGAAGATGATCGGCAGCGCCTCCTCGTCCGCGATCCGGACCGCGTCGTCGACCGGCGCACCCTCGAGGTTCGCGGTGATCCGGCCCTGGCCGATGCCCTCGGTGATCGAGCTCCCCTCGGCCTTCAGCTCACCGTGCCGGTACCAGTTGTAGAGCGCGGCCCCCATCGGATCGGCGCAGACGATCCTGATCGCCGGGTTGCGCTCCTTGAGGAACATCGCCACGCCGGCGAGCGTGCCGCCCGTGCCGACCGCGCAGGTGAAGGCGTCGATCCGCCCGCCCGTCTGCTCCCAGATCTCGGGGCCGGTCGTCCGGTAATGGCCCTCGCGGTTCGCCACGTTGTCGAACTGGTTGGCCCAGATCGCCCCGTTGGGCTCGGTCCGGGCGAGCTCCTCGGCGAGCCGGCCCGCGACCTTCACGTAGTTGTTCGGATCCTTGTAGGGCACGGCCGGGACCAGGCGGAGCTCGGCGCCCACGAGGCGCAGCATGTCCTTCTTCTCCTGGCTCTGGGTCTCGGGCATGACGATCACGGTGCGGTAGCCGCGCACGTTGCCGACGAGCGCGAGGCCGATGCCCGTGTTCCCGGCCGTGCCCTCGACGATGACCCCACCCGGCCGCAACGAGCCCTTCCGCTCGGCGTCCTCGACGATCGCGAGGGCGGCGCGGTCCTTCACGCTCCCGCCCGGGTTCAGGAACTCGCACTTGCCGAGGATCTCGCAGCCGGTGAGCTCGGACGCCTTCTCGAGGCGCACGAGCGGGGTGTTGCCGACGAGGCGGGTGAAATCGCGGCGGACGTCCATGGGTCCCGTCCCGGATCGGGCTTCTTCGCCGTGGCTCTAGAGCGAGGTGGGCGGTTCGGCAACCGTGCGGGCCGTCACCGGCGCCGTGGCTCACGGCGTGTCGCCGTGTCCCGCCGGTCCCACGAAAGCGCCGCGATCCGCGGGTCGCGGGCGAAGACCGTGCGGTCGAAGGCGACAGTCTGGGCTCCCGTTCGCCCTCGAGCGGTGCGACCTATCGACCAGGCGCTCGGTCAGAGACGCGGCGATGTGGAAATCCGGGTTACCTGCCCGCTGGTCCTAACACAATTCTGAATTCTACATGATCGACTTCGTGTGGAGCGATGCACAGATTTATAGCTTTTCTGAATGCCGTGAAGTTTCTTTTTCGCGAATCGTAGGCTAGCGAAGTCCAGCCTCCCCAAGGTGGATCTTTGTCCGTCGTGACGAGTACGAGCAGCCGACGCCCCTTTTTGCCTGTGAAACGCAGAGGCGATGTAAACATTGCCAAATCAGGGCCGGATATTTCTGCCCATTTGGCGCGTAAGGTCGCTAACATCTTAGCTCGAGTCGCCGCATCGGCACGGGGCTTGGGCGCGAAACGCAAATACGCATACGTGGGTGCACGAAGTGATAGTTGATCGACTGCGTACATAGATCTCTCGTGTATGTTGGTGAGCGAAGGATTTATGCCATTTTTCTCGGCCCACGCCACGGTTTCTCTCCATCGATCCTGCTTTTCGGCATCGCTTGAGGCATCCCAGCCGGCGAGGATGAGCGGCACGGGCGGCTGCGGCAGCCCAGCTTCGGCTGCCGCATCGCACAGACGGCGGTAGGCCTGGTCCCAAACCATCGGCTCTGGACAGACAACAATTCGTCGAGACGTCGGCATCGTCGTAGGCCTCACCTCATCTCGAACACCGTCAGCATCCCGTCACCCAAGTGATCGCCGAGCTCGACCGATATCCGGCTCCAGCCCGGCTTGGGCAAGCGGCGCGCCGTACTCTCCAAGGCTCCCACCCGACGCAGAGCAGCGCCGGACTTCGCGGAGGTCAAGGGTCGGCATCCACGGCCGCCCCGCACCCCCTCGACAGGCGCGGCCTCGGGCCCCTGACCCTCGGGCGGTGGGCGCGGGGAGGCGGGGTGCTCGGCGCGGTCTGGCGGCGGATCGGGGATGGGAAGGCGGGGCCGGTCGCGGTCGTCGTGGCCGCGATGCCGCGCCTCCGGGACGCCGGCGGGGTTGCGCAACCCTCGCCCCGGGCCGGGTCGGGTCAGGGGCCCGTGATGCCGAGTTCGGCCAAGAGCTTCCCCAACTCGTCGATCCGCTCCGCGAGGCTCCCTTCGCTCGTGACCACGAACAGGACGAAGCCGCGTCGTTCGAGCTGGCCTCTGAGCGCCCGGTCGCGGGTGGCGAGGTCGGGATCGCGATGGGCGGGGCCGTCGACGAAGAGGCAGAGCCCCGGGGCCGGGTCGCGCTTCCAGAAGAAATCGACCTGGACGGCAAGATCCGCCGCGGGGCAGAACTGCGCCCGGTCGGGGAGCGGCAGCCCAGCGCGGAAGATCGCCTCGAGCACCGCGCCTTCGAAGGACGAGGCCGGGTCGAGCTGCCGCGAGAGGTCGACGAAGCGGTCCGCCCGCGCCTCGCCGGCGGCCGGCTCGCGCAGCTCGGCGAAGCGGCGCAGCCAAGGCAGGACGAGCCGGCGATCGAGGCGGGGATGGTCGCGCTGGTTGCCGTAGCTCGAGAGGCAATCGTAGCAGGCGGCCTCGCAGCGGCTCGCCTCCTCGGCCCGCTCCTCGCCGGTTTCGGGATCGACGTGGAGGACCTCGAGCGTCGCGCGCGCAAGCTCGCGCAAGCTCGACGGCTCGGCCAGACGCTCGACCAGGCCGAGCCCGCCTTCCGCCGCCTCCCAGAGGAGGATCGAGGCCTCGGTACCCGCACCCACGAGCTCGACCGCGACCTCGTGCTCCTCGAGCTCGAACCGGCGCTGCACCCCGCGGCGCAGCGCGTAGGCGAGGGTGAGAAGCGCCGCCTCGTCCGCCCCCTCGAGCCCGATCGGGCGCAGCCGGAAGAGGTTGCGCACGTCGGACACGGCCGGCAGGACGCGCCGCTCCGCCGCCGTCTCCTGGCCGTTCGGGCTCTCCCGCCGAGCCCAGCGGCCGAAGGTCGGGTCGATCCGGAAGCCGAGCAGGTTGCGCTCGCGACCCCGTCGCCAGCCGAGGTTCACGCGCCAGAGTTCGGCGCGCGGCACCGGGTGCAGCTCGCAGACCGGCGCGCCCGCCGCATCGGCGAAGAGCCGGGCCTCGGGAACCGGCGCGGTCGAGCGCCAAGCTGTCGCGAGGTCGTAGCCCTCGCGCGCCCGCTCCTCCTCCTCGCAGGTGATCCGCACGACGGGCCGGGCGCGCACCACGTTCTGCTCCAAGAGTTCGCGCCAGAGATCGGCCGCGCCGTCGAGCCGCCGGCCGCAACCCGCGCACAGCTCGCGGTCGAACTCCTCGCCCAGATGGAGACGCGCGCAGGTCGGGCAGCGCTTGCCGCGCTTGAGCGCCTGCTCCAGGCCCGCCGAGGGCAGGACGAGGCCGCTCACCCGGAATTGCTGCCCCTCGTGGTAGAGGAGATTGCCGGGCCCGAACTCGGCGAGGCCCAAAAAACGCGGCCGGTCGATCTGCTCGCTCCGGTCACCCACCCGGACCAGCAGGCGGACCGGCAGGCGCGGGAAATTGTAGCCGGGGATGAAGCCCTCCGCGGCCAGGTAGCGGTAGGGGTAATAGTCGGAGAGCGAGGCCTCGCCCGTTTCGTTCAGCAAGAGCTCGAGGTCGCGCTTGGCTTCGCGCTCGCGCCGTTCCGCGTCCTGCCGCTCGTCGCGCGGCGTGGTCGGCCGGTCGATCACCCGCCGCGCCTCCTCGCGCGCCCGGACGGCCGCCCGGTAGAGCTCGCGCCAGCGGTCGAAGGCCCGGTCGAAGCGAGCCGGCGCGCCGGCCACGAGGCGCTCGATCCGGCGCCGATCCCCTTCGCTCGGCGGGTCTCGGAGTGCCTCTTCGAGGAGCCGCAGCATCCGCGCGACGAGCGCGCCTTGCCGGTGCTCGGGGAGTGCGATGGCGTCGGCGATCTCCGGCAGGAGCGGCAGCGCCGGATCGTCGAGGGCGAGCACCTCGCGGATGCTGCCGCCGAGCCGGATGCCGGTCTCGGCGAGCCAGACCGCGTGCAGGTGGCTCTCGAGCAGCTCCTCGTTGCGGAGATCGTAGAGCGGCGGGGTCACCGCGCCTGCCACCAGCCGCTCGCGGCGGGCGAAGAAGTGGCGGTCGTGGGCGCTGCCCCAGGCGGCGAAGGCGAGGACGAGCGCCGGCTGGCCGCCGCGCCCCGCCCGGCCGGCGCGCTGCGCGTAGCGGGCCGGATCGGGCGGCAGGTTGCGCAGATGGACGGCCGAGAGGTCGCGGATGTCGATGCCGAGCTCCATCGTCGGCGAGCAGCACAGGAGCGCGAGCCCACCCTCGCGGAACGCCGCTTCGCGCGCGAGCCGGTTCTCGCTCGCCACCTGCCCCGTGTGTTCGGCGGCCGAGAGGCCGAAGACCCGCTCCGGCCCCTCGCGGTAGAGCCGGGTGAAATAGGCATTGGGCTCGCGCTCCCGCGCTTCGGGCGCCGCCATCCGGCCGGCCGTGCGGACCGCATCGGCCGGCGGCACCCTTCCGTCGCCCTTCCGCCAGAGCAGCGCTTCGCCCTGGAGCTGGATCCCGCCCTCGCCGGCCGGCACGAGGAAATGCCCGCGCAGCTTCTCGACCGTGGCGAGGACCACCTGTTCGACGAGCTCGGCCCTCGGGGGAAAGTCCCGCCAGAGTTCGCGCTGCAGCCGCAGATAGCGGCCGAAGGTCGAGCGGGCGCCGAGGGCGAAGCCTTCGGCGTGCCAGTGCGGGTGCATCCCGGGCAGGAAGGCGATCCGCCACCCGATCGGCTGCTCCTCCTCGATCGCCCAACCGGCCGCCAGCTGTCCGCGGCTCTGCTCGGCGAGCTCCCGCAGCTTCTCGGGGTCGAGATTCTCGGCGCGGATCGCGAGCGCCCGCCGCAGATGGTCGAGCAACGGCCGCACCACCTTCGCGCGGAGCTCGGGCCGTAGCTCCTCCAGCACCGGCACACCCCGCCAGTAGCCGTCGTCGGCCGAGAGCTCCTCGAGCCCCTCCCAGTCGAGGGCCAAAAGCCCGCAGTCCTCGAGATTGGGCTGCGTCACCCGCCAGCTGCGGGCGAGATCGGCGAGGGCCAGATGGGCGAGGACGCGCTCCATCACCCGTCGCGCCCGCGCGAAGCCGGGGCCGATCTCGACCGGGGTCTTCATCCAGGCCGTGGGCGGCAGGGCGAGGGCCTCGAAGATCGCCCGGCCGAGCTCGGCCACGCGCAGCGTGCCGCGCGCCCCGAGGGCGCGGGCGAGGCCCGAGCGGACCGTCACGGTCTGCACGAAATCGTTGGTGTGCCCGGCCTGGAGTGCGGCGTCCTGGCGGTTGTCGGTGAAGCTCAAGAGCTTGGCGGCACCCGCGCCGTCCGCGAGCGCGCGCAGACCGCGTACGGTCGCGGCTGCCAGCACCGTACTCGCCGTCGACCGGCCGATCTGGGCCAAGGTCACGAGCTTGCCGAAATCGCGCTTGACGCGGAGGTTGAAGCTCGTCCGGCACCACGGGCAGATCATGAACGGCCGTTTCTGCCAGAGCACGGCGAGCGCACCCTCGCGCGGCTCCCGGCTCGCCCGCCCGTCCGGCGTGACGAACCACCGCTCGGGGCGATAGGCCTCGTACTCGCGCCGCGGCCGCTCCCGCCCGTTCCGCCATTCGAGCCAATCGTCCGGCCAGCCCCCCTCCTCGGGGTCCCAGAAGCCCTCCTCGGCCGCGACCAGAAAGCCCGGCTCGCCCGCCATCTCCTCGGCCGAGGCGTCGAGTTCGGGCGAGCGCGGCAAGAAGCCCTCGGCCGTGCGCACGACCAGATGGAAGTCCTGGCCGCAGCTCCGGCAGAAGGCCAGGGGGGTGAGCAGCCGGACCGGCTCGCCGGGCAGCCGGTGCGCGGGCTCGGCCTGGAGGTGGCGGCGCCCGGCGGGCTCGAGCGTGGCGTAGAAGCTCGCCCCCGACGAGAAGAAGCGGTGCAGCCGGAAGGCGAAGAAGGGCCCCGTGCCCTCGAGCTGCGTGCGCGCGCCCGCCTGCAGCACCGCCCGCAGCGCCGCATCACAGCGTTCGAGCGGCAGGCCGCTCTCGCGCGCGAGCTCGCGCACCCCCTCGTCGAAGGCGAGCGGGCGGGCCCGTTCGATCCGCTCGCCCCGCCGGACCACGCCGAACCGGCTCTCGACCCAGGCGGCGAGCGGGTGGCGGGCGAGGGCTTCGGCCTCGGGTTCGGGCGGCGGCGCCTCGATCGCCGCCTTCAACGCTTCGCCGTCGCCCGGCGGGTCGACCCGGCAGCGGCGCACGAGGCTCTCGCCCACGACCTGCTCGGGCCCGATCTCGACCCCGAAGAGCCGGGCGCCGACCCGGGCGATCGTCGTCTTGCGGGCCTCGCGGTCGCGCTCGCTCGCGATCGTCGCGGAGGTGCCGATGCAGACGGGCTCGCGGCCGATCCGCTCGCGCAGCCGGCGCAACAGCATCGCCACGTCCGCCCCCTGCCGGCCGCGATGGACGTGCAGCTCGTCGACCGCGAGCACGGCGAGGTTGCGCACCATCTGCTGGACGAGCGTGCGATCGGCCGGCCGCAGGAGCGCGAGCTCCAGCATCACGTAATTGGTCAAAAGAAGATGCGGCGGGTTGCCGAGGATCTCGTTGCGCAGCTCGGTGTCGCGGTCCTGCCCCGTGTAGCGGGCGAAGCGGAGCGGACAGTCGGGCCAGTTCTTCTTCTTGAACGCGCGCAGGGCCTCGAGCTGCGAGCCCACGAGCGCGTTCATGGGATAGATGCAGAGCCCGACCACGCCCGGCTTCTCGATCCCGGCGCGGAACGCGGCATCGACGATCGGCACGAGATATGTCAGGCTCTTGCCCGAGCCCGTGCCGGTCGAGACCACGACCGACCGGCCGGCAAGGGCGAGCCGGATCGCCTCCTCCTGGTGGCGCATCGTGACGAGGCGCTCGCCGAAGAAGCGCGC
>JBBIIE010000022.1:0-33507 GCA_037446605.1 Geminicoccaceae bacterium
GCAGGACCACGCAGTAGCGCTCGGTGAGGGCCAGGAGCCGCTCGAGCTGCTCGGCCGTCGCATCGGTGTCGAGCTCGAAGGCGAGCCGGATCGCCCGGAAGCCGACCGGTGCTTCCCTGTCGACGCCGAGCGTGCCGCGGAAGTCGAGGTCGCCCTCGGCCCGCACGGTGCCGCCGCGCAAGGGGATGGCGAGCGCGGTGGCGACCGCCCGGAGGGTGACGCCGGCGCAGGCCACGAGAGCCTCGAGCAGCATGTCGCCGGAGCAGGCTTGCAGGCCGGAGCCGCCGGTGGCCGGATGCAGGCCGGCCTCGACCAGGCCCTTCATGGTGTCGACGCGGCAACTCACGCCCTCGCCGAGCGCGCCCTCGGCGCGAAGCGTGATGAGCGCCGCCTCGGGGGTCTCGCGGTAGCGCGCCTTGAGCGGCGCCTGCAGCGCCTTGAGCTGGTCGGGGGTCAAGTAGCTCTCCGCAACGTGGGGATCAGGCGGCCTCCAGGTTGTAGGAGGGAAGCGCCGAGAGCAACCGGGCGCGCAGCATCTGGAAGGCCGGACGCTGCGGCTCGCGCGGGCGCGGCAGGTCGATCACCTGGCGGGCGCGGACCCGGCCGGGCCGGCCGCCCAGGACCACCACCTCGTCGGCCAGGAGCACCGCCTCGTCGAGGTCGTGGGTAACCAGCAGGAGGGTCGGCCGGTCCTCGTCCCACAGGCGCAGCAGCTCGCGCTGGAGCTGCGCCCGCAGGAGCGCGTCGAGCGCGCTGAAGGGCTCGTCCAGGAGGAGGACCGGCGGGCGGGTGACGAGCGCCCGCGCCAAGGCCGCGCGCTGTGCCATGCCACCGGAGAGCTGCTTGGGCAGCCGGCCCGTGGCCTGCTCGAGCCCGACCCGCTCGATGGCCCGCAGCGCCAGCGCCTTCCGCTCCGCCCAGGGGAGCCGGCGCGACAGGCCGAAGGCGACGTTGTGCAAGAGATCGAGCCAGGGGAACAGCCTGGGCTCCTGGAACACCACGCCGACCTCGGGGGAGGGCCCGTGCAGCTCGCGGCCGTCGAGCCGGATCCGGCCCGCGGTCGGCAGTTCGAGGCCGGCGAGCAGGCGCAGGAGCGTGCTCTTGCCGCAGCCCGAGGGGCCGATCACCACGGTGATCTTCCCGGGCGGGAGGGCGAGGTCGATGCCGTCGAGGGCGGTGTGGCCGTCGCCGTAGCGCTTGGTGACGCCGACGAGCTCGAGCATGGCGGTCAGCTCCCCGACTTGAAGGTGTCCTGCCAGGCGACCAGCCGGCGGGTCGAGGCGACGAGCAGGGCGTCGCTGGTCTTGCCGAGGACGGCGAAGAGCAGGAGCGCGCCCAGGATGATGGCGGCGTTCCCGCTCATCTGGCCGTCGATCAGCAGGTAGCCGAGGCCCTCGGAGGCGCCCATGAGCTCGGCTGCGATCACGAACATCCAGGCGAGGCCGAGCCCGCCGCGCACGCCGGTGAGCCAAGCGGGCAGGGCCGCCGGCAGGAGGATGCGGCCGATCATGGCGAGCGGGCCCAGCTGGCAGACCCGGCCCACCTCGACGAGCTTGCGGTCGACGCCGCGGATGCCGGCCTCGAGGCCGAGATAGACGGGAAAGAAGGCGCCGACCGCGATCAGGAGGACCTTGGGCGTCTCGAAGATCCCGAACCAGAGGACGAACAGGGGCACCCAGGCGATCGAGGGGATCGCGCGGAGCGCCTGCAGCGACGGATCGAGCAGCCGGCGCAGCGCCTCGAAGGTTCCGGTGAGCGCGCCGAGCAGGGTCGCGGCGCCGACGCCGAGCACGAAGCCGAGCGCCACGCGGTGCAGCGTCGCCAGGAGGTGGCGAAGGAGTTCGCCCGAGGCGGCGAGCTCGGACAGCTCCGCCGCGATCGCGCCGGGTGGCGGGAGCAGGCGGCGGACGATCCAGCCCCGGGCCGCGGCGAGCTCCCACAGCAGCCCGAGGGCGACCGGCAGCACCAGCCCGAGGAGTGCCGCCGGCACCCGCGGCACGCGGAGCGCCGCCCGCCCGGGCGCTGCCGCGGCGGCCGGCTCGGCCGGCCGCCCCAGGCTGTCCAGGGCGGCGGCCATCAGCCGACCGTGAGCGAGGCGGTGAAGCGCCGGTCGAGCAGGGCCCGGGTCGCGGCCTCGACGTCGACCTCCGGGCGGATCACGCCGCCGGCCTGCAGCGCCCGGCCGGCGGCCGCGATCGAGGCGTGCTGCGCGTCGCCCACGCGCGGGTCGGCGAGCCCGGTGCGCTCGAGCTGGCGGGCGGCGACGGGCTCGGCGATCCGCGCCGCCTTGGCCAACAGCGCGCGCAGCTCGTCGGGGTTGGCCAGCGCGTACCGCCGGCCCCGCTCGTACAGGGCCACGACCGCCTCGACGAGCTCCGGCTGCTCGGCGATCAGGCTCTCGGGAGCGTTGAGCACGCCCCAGGTGTTGGCGTCCGGGTCGCGGTGGAACAGCCGGTTGCCGCTCTCGAGCTCGGTCTGCGCCATCATCGGGTCGAGGCCGGCCCAGGCGTCGACGTCGCCACGCTCGAGCGCGGCCTTGCCCTGATCGTGCTGGAGGAGGACGAGGTGCACGTCCTTCTGGCCGAGCCCGTGCCGCTCGAGGGCGCGCAGGAGGAAGATGTAGGGGTCGGTGCCCTTGGTCGCGGCCACCCGGCGACCCTTCAGATCCTCGACCTTGGCGATGCCGGTGTCGGGTCGGGTGACGAGGGCGGTCCATTCGGGCTTCGAATAGACGTAGACCGTGCGGATCGGGTTGCCGTTGATCCGCCCGAGCAGGGCCGCCGCACCGGCCGTGGAGCCGAACTGCAGGGACCCGGCGTTGAGGAACTCGAGCGCCTTGTTGGAGCCGAGCGACTGGACCCAGTGGACCTTGCGGATGCCGAGTGCGGCGAACGTCTCCTCCGCCCAGCCCTTGTCGCGGAGGACGAGGCTCACCGGGTTGTAGGTCGCCCAGTCGAGCACCAGCTCGGACGGTCGCGCCGCCCGCGCCACCCGACCGGCCGAGAGGAGGGCCAGTGCTCCGCTGGCAGCCAGAAAGTCACGACGTGGGAGCTTCATGTCGAACTCCGACCCGTTGGCGAGCGCTGCTCGCGATCTTCCCTCGACGGGCCGGACATCGGGAGCCCGAACCGGCTCCCGACCGTGTGCCCGCCGCAGCCGACGTACGGCGGACCGCCGGACGCTTTAGCTGCACTTGTAACGCGCCCGCAAGCTGTCAGCTCAAATCGGCGCGGTGGCCGGATGCTGGATTTACCGAGCTCGGATGTCAATAACAAAATTTATACAAATCTGTTTCGTAAAAATCGCCCCGCCCCGATCCCGGCCGACCGCTAGATCGCCAGGTCGTTCACGGCCACCACCGCGGCCAGGATCGACACGACGATCCCGCCCACGAGCAGGCCGAGCGTGACGATGACGAGCGGCTCGATGACCGCCACGAGGCGGGTCAGGCGGACCGCCGTGCGTTCCTCGAAGGCCTCGGCCAGATGCGCGGCCACCGCGGTCAGCCGCCCGCTCTCCTCGCCGACGCGCAGGAGCCGCACGGCGAGGGGTGCGAGCACCTCCGCCTCGCCCAGGCAGCTCCACAGGGTGCGGCCCTGGCGCACGCCGCTGACCACCTGGTCGAAGGCCGCCCGGGCGGCGCGGTTGGCGAGCATGTCGCGGACCAGGAGGAGCGCGCTCGCGAGGTCGAGGCCGCCGCCGAGCAGCGTGGCGAGCCCGCGCGCCGCCTGGGCCGTGGCGCGCTCGCGGGCGATTCGCCCCACGACCGGTAGGCGCAGGACCAGCCGGTCGAGGGCGAGCCGGACGGCCGGGTTGCGCAGTGCCAGCAGCAGGACGAGCAGGGCCGAGGCCAGGCCGAGCGCCAGGACCCCGCCCTGCTCGGTCAGCAGCGAGGCCAGGGCGAGCGTCACCCGGGTGGCGAGCGGGAGCTCGGCCCCGGCCTGGGCGAAGAGCGGCGCGAAGCGGGGCACGACGACGAGCAGCAGGACGGCGAGCGCGGCGAGCGAGGCCACGAGCAGGACCGCCGGGTAGATCATGGCGGAGACCAGCTTGCGCTCGAGCTGCTCGCTGCGTTCGCGCAGCGTGACGAGGGCGGTCAGGCACTCGGGCAGCGTCCCGGCCGCCTCGCCGGCGCGCACGAGGCCCACATAGGCGCGCGGGAAGGCTTCCGGGTGCGCCGCCAGGGCCTCGCTCAGCGACCGGCCGCCGCGCACGGCCTCGCGCACGCCCTGCAGGACCGCGCGCAGACGGGCGTGCTCGCCGGTCTCCACCAGGAGGGCGAGCGCGCCCTCGACCGGCTGGCCGGCACCCAGGAGGGTGGCGAGCTCGCGGGTCGCCTGGGTGACCGCCCGCGCGAGCCCAGGCCGTGGCGTGGCCGGCGCGGCCGGGCGGGCCGCGATCGGCTCGGCGCTGATCGGGATCAGGCCGCGATCCTGCAGGCGCGCCACCGCGCTCCGGCCGTCGGCGGCCTCGATCTCGCCCGCGACCCGCTCGCCCTCGGCGGTCAGCGCCCGGTAGGCGAACAGCGGCACCGCCCCGGCGGCTCCTCACCAGTCCGCGGTGACCCGGCCGACCTCCTCGAGGGTGGTCGTGCCGGCGAGCGCCTTCTCGATCCCGTCCCGCCACATCGTCCGCATCCCGGCCGCCTCGGCGGCGGCCTGGATCGTCTGGGTCGGGGCGCGCGCCCGGATCAGCTCGCGGATCCGGTCGTCGACCTCGAGCAGCTCGAAGATCCCGATCCGCCCGACGATCCCGAGCCCGTCGCAACGGCTGCAGCCGGGCGCCCGGTAGAGCAGCGGCGGCCCCGCCGTGGCCGGAACCAGACCGGCGAGGAGGGCGCGCTGCGCCGCGTCGGCCGGCTGCGGCTCGCGGCAATGCGGGCAGAGCACGCCCACGAGGCGCTGGCCGATCACCCCGCGCAGCACCGAGGCCAGGAGGTAGGGCTCGACGCCCATGTCGAGCAGCCGCGCCACGGCGCCGGCGGCGCTGTTGGTGTGCAGGGTCGACAGCAGCAGATGGCCGGTCAGCGCCGCGTGCACGGCGATCTCGGCGGTCTCCGGATCGCGCGTCTCGCCGACCATGATCACGTCGGGATCGTGCCGCACGACCGAGCGCAGCACGCGCGCGAAATCGAGCCCGATGTCCGGCCGGACGTGGATCTGGGTGACGCCCTCGATCTGGTACTCGACCGGATCCTCGACGCTCACGACCTTGAGCGTCTCGCGGTCGAGGCCGCGCAGCGCGGCGTAGAGGGTCGTGGTCTTGCCCGAGCCGGTCGGCCCGGTCACCAGCAGCATGCCGTGCGGCGAGCGCAGGATCGCGTCGACCCGGGATTCGATCTCGGCCGGGAGCCCGAGCTCGCCGAGGCCGACCCCTTGCCGGCCCGTCTCGAGCAGCCGCACGACGAGGCTCTCGCCGTGCACCGTCGGCGCGGTCGCCACCCTGAGGTCGACCCGCCGGCCGTCGAGCTCGAGGCGGGCACGCCCGTCCTGGGGCAGGCGCCGCTCGGCGATGTCGAGCCGCGCCAGGATCTTGATCCGCGAGACGATCGCCGCGGCGTAGCGCACCGGCGGCGAGGCGATCTCGCGCAGCCGGCCGTGCACGCGGTAGCGGACGCGCAGATGGTCGGGGAACGGCTCGATGTGGACGTCCGAGGCCTTGAGGTGGAGCGCGTCGGTCAGGAGCTGACCGACCAGGCGCACCACCGGCGCCTCCTGGGCGCTGTCGATCAGCCGCTCGACCTCCTCGGCGCGTGCCTCGCCCTGGCCGTCGAGGTCGGAGACGAGCCGCTCGAGCGCCGCCGGCCCGCGGTCGAACCAGCGCGCCAGCGCCGCCTCGATGTCCTCGAGCGCGGCCGCCACCGGCACCGGCTCGAGCCCGCTCGCGAGGCCGATCGCCTTGAGGGCGTAGCCGTCGCCCGGATCCGCGACCGCCACCCAGATCCGGGTCGCATCGACAGCGATCGGGGCGACGCGGGCGCGCCGCAGGAAGCGCGGGGCGATCACCTCGCCGAGCAGCGGCGTGTCCGGGAAGTCGTCGATGGTGACCCGCTCCAGGCCGAACAGCTCGGCCGCGGCCTCGGTCCAGGCAGCACTCGTGAGGGCGCCCGAGCGGACGAGCTGGACGACGAGATTCTCCTGGGCGTCGGCCGCGGCCGTCATCGCCTCCCGGGCGGTCACCGGATCGAGACGGCCGGCCTGGACCAGATGGCGCAGGACCGGATGCAGCTCCTCGGCGGCGCGCGGCTCGGGCGGTGACGACACACCCGGAGCGGTGGGCGCTACGGCCTGCGGCAGGAGGGCGGAGGGCGGGAGGCTCGGCAAGGGCGGCGCGATCGGCTGGCGGAGGGCGGGGTCCGTTCCCACTTCTGCCACAGGGTGGCGCCGCTGCCAAATCCGGCTGCGGCGACGCCGCGGGGCGGGCCGAGGAGGCGGGTGTGGGCGGCGCGGCGGAAGGAAGCATCGCCGAGCGGCTGAGCGAGTTCGGCGTGCGGACGGTCGACCCGGCCGAGCTCGTCGTCCGGCTCGCCGAACTCCTGCGCGAGCGGGGCGTTCCCCTCGGTCGCCTCTGGGTCGGGGCTGACATCCTGCACCCGACGATCGGCGCCCGGACGGTGAGCTGGTCGAGGCGCCGCGGGGTCGAGGCGAGCGGCTTCAGCCGCGCCGAGCGGCGCGACTTCGCCAATCCGCAGTGGCGCGCCACACCGCTGCGGCTGCTGCTGCAGGAGCGGCTGCCCGAGTTCCGCCGGCGGCTCGGGGCGGACCACCGACGCGGCGAGTTCGCCCTCCTCGATTCGCTGCAGGACGACGGCCTGACCGACTACCTGGCCTGCGCCGTGTACTTCCCGGCGGGCACCGTCGTCGGTGAGACGGCCGGGGTGATCGCGACCTTCGCCTGCGACGGGCCGGACGGCTTCGGCGACCGCGAGCTCGCGCTCCTGCGCGGCTGCGTCCAGCCGCTCGCGCTGGCCTGGCGCTCGATCCTGCTCCTCGATGCCCTGCGCGCGGTGACCGCGACCTATCTGGGTGCCGACGCGGCGGCGCGGGTGCTGTCCGGGCGCATCGCCCGGGGGCAGGTCGAGACCATCCGGGCGGCGATCTGGTTCAGCGATCTCGAGGGATTCACGAGCCTGAGCGATTCCCTGCCCAAAGACCATCTCATGGCGATGCTCAACGTCTACGCCGGCACGGTGCTGGATACGATCGCCGCGAGCGGCGGCCAGGTCCTCAAGCTCATGGGCGACGGCGTGCTCGGCATCTACCCGCTCGCCGAGCACCCCGACGCCTGCGGCCGGGCGCTCGCTGCGGCGATCGCCGGGCTCGAGGCGTTCGAGCGCCTGAGCGCCGCCCGCCGGGCCGCCGGCGAGCCGACGACCCGGCTCTTCATCGGCCTGCACCAGGGCGAGGTGCTCTACGGCAACATCGGCAGCGCCGACCGCCTGGATTTCACCGTGCTCGGACCGGCGGTGAACGAGGCGGCGCGGCTCGAGCGCATGTGCCGCACGCTCGGGCGACCGATCGTGACCTCGGCGGCGTTCGCCGAGGCCTGCGGCGAGGCGGGTGCGCGGCTCGTGCCGGTCGGCCGGTTCCATCTCCGCGGCGTGGGGCGGCCGCAGGAGCTGTTCGCGCTCGACCGGGGACCGGATGCCGAGGCCGGTCCCCAGGCGGCCGATCCCTGACCTCGATGCGTTACGGCGACCGCGAGGGTTCGAGCCATGGGAGCGGCGAGCTCTCGCCGAGCGACCCGATCGCAGACTGGTTGGTGCGCGCCGGGATCGAGCTCGAGGGCCACGACGGTCTGGTCGAGGGCGTCGCCACCCGGCTGACGGCGGCCGGGGTTCCGATCGAACGTCTGATGGTCGGTGCCGACGCGCTGCATCCGACCCAGGGAGGTCGGAGCATCCGCTGGATACGCGGTCGCGGGCTCGAGGCGAGCGGCTTCACCCGCGAGCAGAGCATGGGCGGGCACTTCACGGACTGGCTGCAGAGCCCCCTCCATCCGCTGATCACCCAGCGGCTGGGCGAGCTCCGCCGCCGGCTCGCCCTCGACTACCGCGAGGGCGAGTTCCCGCTGCTCGACCGTCTCAAGGGCGAGGGCATGACCGACTATCTGGCCCTTGCGGTCGAGTATCCGCCGCGGGCCACCCTGGGTGAGGTCGAGGGGATGGTCGCGACCTTCGCGACCGCGGCCCCGGACGGTTTCGCGCCCGAGCACGTGGCAGTGCTCCGCGGCCTCGTTCGACCCCTGGCCCTGGCCTTCAAGGCGGTACTCCTGCTCGAGACCGCGCGCACCCTGACGCGCACCTATCTCGGCGCCGACGCGGCGGCGCGGGTGCTCGCGGGCCGGATCGCTCGCGGCGAGGCCGAGACGATCCGCGCGGTCATCTGGTACAGCGATCTTGAGGGCTTCACGCGCCTCGCCGACGCCTTGCCGAAGGAGCGGCTCATGGCGCTGCTCAACGACTATGCCGGGCTCGTGCTCGACACGGTCGCGGCGCAGGGCGGGCAGGTGCTGAAGCTGATCGGCGACGGTGTGCTCGCCATCTTCGACCTCGACGCCGCCGGCACCGCCTGCCGCCGTGCCCTCGATGCCGCAGTGGCGGTCGAGAACGCCGCGGCCGAGCTCGGCGTCCGGCGATCGGCCGCCGGCGAGCCCACCACCCGGATCTTCATCGGCCTGCACCTGGGCGAAGTGCTGTACGGCAACGTCGGCAGCGCCGAGCGGCTCGACTTCACGGTGCTCGGACCGGCGGTCAACGAGGCCGCCCGCATCGAGCGGATGTGCCGCTCGCTCGAGCAGGCGGTGGTCGTCTCGGCGAGCTTCGCGGCAGCTGCGGGACCCGAGCGGGCCCGGCTGGTCTCGCTCGGCCGCTACGCGCTGCGCGGCGTCGCCCGGCCGCAGGAGCTGTTCACGCTCGACCGCGAGCCGCCGGCGCGCGCGGCCGGCGCCGAGGGCTGAGCCCGCCGGCGTTGCGTCCCGGCCCCCGCTCTGCCACCAGACCGGCGACGGCTCCGGGCCGGGGCCGCCCGGGAGGGGGAAGGACATGCCGCTCGTCGACGCCGCCGGTATCCGCCTGAACTACCAGCTCGACGGCCCCGAGGGGGCGCCGGTGGTGATGCTCGCCAACTCGCTCGGTGCCGATCTCGGGATGTGGGACCCGCAGGTCGCGGCACTCACCGGCCGCTACCGCGTGCTGCGCTTCGACATGCGCGGCCACGGCCGGTCGGACGTGCCCCCCGGTCCCTACCGGATCGACGGCCTCGCCCTCGACGCGGTGGCGCTCCTGGACGCGCTCGGGATCGACCGGGTCCACTTCTGCGGCCTGTCGCTCGGCGGCGCGGTCGGCCAGTGGCTCGCCATCCACCGGCCGGAGCGCCTGCGCTCGCTGACGCTCTGCGCCACCGCCTGCAGCTTCGGCGCGCCCTCGACGTGGGACGAACGGATCGCCGCGGTCCAACGGGGCGGCGTCGAGGCGATCGCCGATGCCGTGCTCGAGCGCTGGCTCACGGCCGGGTTCCGCGCCCGCCGGCCGAGCGAGACGGCGCGGCTGCGCGCGATGCTCTGCACCACGCCGGCCGCCGGCTACGCCGCCGCGGCCGCCGCGGTGCGCGACACCGATCTGTGCGCCGACCTGCACCGCATCACCGTCGCGACGCTCCTCGTCGCGGGCAGCGCCGATCCGGCGACCCCGCCCGCCCGG
Source organism: Geminicoccaceae bacterium (assembly GCA_037446605.1). GTDB lineage: Bacteria > Pseudomonadota > Alphaproteobacteria > Geminicoccales > Geminicoccaceae > JANXAZ01. The sequence continues at coordinate 9,701 of JBBIIE010000022.1, forward strand.
CTCGAGGAGCTGCGGGCCCGGATCGGCCGCGCCGAGCTCGTGGTCCTGGAGGCCGCGCACATCCTCAACGTCGAGGCCGCCGAGGCGTTCAACGGCGCGCTCCTGGCCTTCCTGGACGAGCAGGAGCGCGTCGGTCTCGGCAGCCTCGGCGAGGTCTATGCGCGCGGCCTCGACATCCGCCGCGCCGTGCTCGGCGACGCCTGGGTCGACCGCGCCTTCGCGCGCACCACCGAGCTCGACCGGGCCTTCCAGGAGATGCTCACGACCTGGTGCTGGGGGGCCGTCTGGGGCCGGCCTGGCCTGCCGCGCCACACCCGCTCGCTCCTCAACCTCGCCATGCTCGGAGCGCTCGGCCACCACGAGGAGCTCGCCCTGCACGTCCGCGGGGCGCTGCGCAACGGCGTGAGCGAGGCCGAGATCGGCGAGGTCTTCCTCCAGCTCGCCGTCTATGCCGGCGTGCCGGCCGCCAACAGCGCGTTCCGGATCGCCAAGGAGGTCCTGCGGGAGGTCGCGGCGGAGGGAGCGCCTTCGACCTCGACCGGCGCGTGATGCAGCAACCGAAAGTAGAAAATCCGGGCGGATTCCCCGCCCGGAGGACCGGTCCCGGCCGACGGTCCCCGCGATTCTCCTCGGCGCGCTCCGGGCTTGGCGAGGTTCGCGCGGTGCGGTCCACGAGCCCACGCACAGGCTCATCCACGAGTCTGTGGATAGTCGGTCATCGAACCGTCACGCGGCATCCCGAGCCGTGCCACGGGGGGACGGCGCGGCCGTGAGAGCGTGGGACGCCGACCGGCTCAAGCGGATCGCCGCCGCGGCGAGCGTGCTCGTCGCGACGGTCCTCACCGGTGGCAAGCTGGCCGTGGCCGTGGTCTCGGGCTCGACGGCGCTGCTCTCCTCGGCGGTCGACAGCCTCGCCGACATCGCCGCCTCGGGGATCACCTGGCTCTCGGTGCGAATCGCCCAGCAGCCGCCCGATCGCCGGCACCGCTTCGGCCACGGCAAGGCCGAGCCGCTCTCCGCGCTCGCGCAGGCCGCGATCGTGACCGGATCGGCGCTGCTCGTGCTGGTCGAGGCGGCGAGCCGGCTCGGCGCGCCGCAGCCGCTCGCCCACGGCGACCTCGCCGTCGCGACGATGCTGGCGGCGGCCCTGCTGACGGTCACCCTGCTGCTCTTCCAGGGCTGGGTGGTCCGCCGCACCGGCTCACAGGCGATCGCTGCCGATGCGCTCCACTACCGGAGCGATCTCTTGACCGGCCTCGCGGTCATCGCCTCGCTGCTCCTGACCGAGCGGGCCGGGCTCGTCTGGCTCGACCCCCTGGTCGGCACGGCCATCGCCGGCTGGCTGCTCTGGGGTGCCTTCCGGATCGGCCGCACCGCCGTCCACACGCTCATGGACCACGAGCTGCCGGCGCCCCAGCGCGAGCGGATCGCCGCCATCGTGCGGGCCCACCCCGATGTCGCGAGCCTGCACGACCTGCGCACCCGAGAGGCCGCCGGCACCGCGTTCATCGAGTTCCACATCGAGCTCGACGGCAACATGAGCGTGCGCGCCGCGCACGTCGTCACCGACGCGCTCGAGCGCGAGCTGCGCGCCGCGTTCCCGGATGCCGAGATCATCATCCACCAGGAGCCCGCCGGGCTCGAGGACGACCGCCTGGACGATCGCATCCGGGCGCGCGCCGCGCGTTGAGGCCGATCTCCGGGCGGGGCTCCGCGAGTCGCCGGTTCCGGGCACGTTGCAGGGTCTTGGCGGCGGGTGTTAAGGTTCCCTTCGGGCGATCGCCCGGGCACGTTTCCGGCTTCGGAGGTCCTCGAGGGCGCGCATGTGGAACGACCGTCTCGACCGGCTGCAGGAGTTCCCCTTCCGGCGCCTGGGGCGGCTCTTCGCGGGCATCGACCCGCCCGCCGGCGAGACCTTCGATCTGACCATCGGCGAGCCGCAGCACCAGCCGCCCGCCCTCCTGGCCGAGGTCGTCGCCCGGCACGCGCAGGAGTGGAACCGCTACCCGCCGATCAACGGCACGGCGGCCTTCCGACGCCAGGTCTGCACCTGGCTCACCCGCCGCTACGGCCTGCCCGCCGGTGCCCTCGATCCCGAGCGGCACGTCCTGCCCGTGGCCGGCACCAAGGAGGCGCTGTTCCTCCTGCCCGAGCTCCTGGTTCCCGAGCGCCCGGGCGGGCCGCGACCGGCGGTGCTCGTGCCGAACCCCGTCTACGCCGTCTATGTCGGCGCGGCGGTGCTCGCCGGGGCCGAGCCGGTCTACCTGCCGGCCACCGCCGAGACCGGCTTCCTGCCCGATCTCGACGCCCTCGACCCGGAGCTCCTCGGCCGCACGGCGGCCTTCTATCTCTGCTCGCCGGCCAACCCGCAGGGCGCCGTCGCCGATCTGGCCTACCTGCGCAAGGCGGTCCGGCTCGCCCGCCGGCACGGCTTCGTCCTGGTCGCCGACGAGTGCTACGCCGAGCTCTACGATCGGACGCCGCCGCCGGGCGCGCTCGAGGCCGCCTGGGCCGAGGACCGCAGCTTCGCCAACGTGCTGGTCTTCCACTCGCTCTCCAAGCGGTCGAGTGCCGCGGGGCTGCGCTCCGGCCTCGTCGCGGGCGATCCCGAGGTGCTCGCCCGGTTCCTGCGCCTGCGCGCCTACGCCGCCGCGGTCCAGCCGCTGCCGCTCATGGCGGCCGCGACCGCGCTCTGGGCGGAGGAGAGCCACGTCGAGGCGAACCGCGCGCTCTACCGGCGCAAGTTCGACCTGGCCGAGCGGCGGCTGTCCAACCGGTTCGGCTTCTACCGTCCGGCCGGCGGGTTCTTCCTCTGGCTGGATGTCGGGGACGGCGAGGCGGCCGCCACCGAGCTCTGGCGCCGGGGCGGGGTGAAGGTCCTGCCGGGCGGATATCTCGCGGTGCCCGACGCGAGCGGCTGCAACCCGGCCGACTCCTACGTGCGGCTGGCCATGGTCCACGACGAGGCGACCCTCGACCGCGCGCTCGATCGGCTCGTCGCGGTCCTCGGCTGAGCGGCGATCGGCGGCAGCATGGCGATCGGCACGCTTCCGGGCCTGGGCGAGCGCCCGCTGCGCTCGTTCCTCGTCGGTGCCGGACGACGCCTGCTCGGCGTGGCGCTGGCCGGCGCCGGGCTGTGGCTGGCGGTGGCGCTCGCCGGCTTCGACCCCGCCGACCCGAGCCTCAACCACGCGGCCGGCGCCCGCGCCGTGGTGCGCAACCCGGCCGGGCCGATCGGCGCCTCGGCCGCCGACCTCCTGCTCCAGACCCTGGGCCTCGCCGCCTGGCTCCTGCCGCTCCTGGCCTTCGCGCGGGGCGTGCGCCTCGCCCTCGACCGTCCGCTCGCCTGGCCCTGGCTGCCCCTCCTGGCCCTGCCGGTGGCTCTCCTCGCGACCGCCGCGGCGCTCGCCGACCGGCCGATGCCCGGGCCGGCCACTTGGCCGTTCCGGGTGGGCCTCGGCGGGCTGGTCGGCGACTATCTCCTCAACCGACTGCGGGTGTGGATCGACGGTGACGTCTATCCGTGGCTCACCGGTCTCCTGGCACTGGTGAGCGGAATCGCGGCCCTCGGCCTGCGCTGGGGCGAGTCCCGCCGTGCCCTCGGGCAGGTCGCCGCCGCCTCGGCCTGGGCCGGTCGACGCCTCGGCGCCGCCGCCCGCGAGACCGGCCGGTGGTCCGGCGCTGCGCTGCGCCGTGCCGGTGCCGCGGGCGCCGCACCCTCCCGGGCGGAGGCGGGGGAGGAGGTCTCGCGTGGGGGCCTTCTACCCCCGGTCGGCGGTTGGCTGCGGGCGGTCCGGGCGCGCCTCGGCCGGCGGACGGCCGACGCGGAGGCCGTCACGATGCCGGCTCTGCGCCCGATCCGGCCGCGTGGCGAGCACGACCCGCGCGATCACGGCGCGGTCGAGCCGCAACCGGCCGAGCCGCGCCGCCGTCGCCCGCCCCGGGCCGCGGCCGCGGACCCGCCCGCGGAGCCGGTCGAGGCGGGCCCGGCGCAGCCGGCCGTGAAGCGATCGGAGGACGGCGGCTTCGCCCTCCCCTCGCTCGACCTCCTGATCGCACCGCGGCGCCAGGGCGATTCGGGACTGTCGCGGGCCGCGCTCCAGGAGACCGCCCGGCAGCTCGAGGCGGTCCTGGACGATTTCGGCGTCCGCGGGCAGATCCTCGACGTCAAGCCGGGACCCGTGGTGACGCTGTTCGAGCTGGAGCCGGCCCCCGGTACGCGCTCGCAGCGCGTGATCAGCCTCGCCGACGACATCGCCCGTTCGCTCTCGGCGATCTCGGTCCGGGTCGCCACCGTGCCCGGCCGCAACGTCATCGGCATCGAGCTGCCGAACGAGCGGCGCGAGACGGTCTATCTGCGCGAGCTGCTCGAATCGGCCACGTACCGCGACAGCGAGGCGCCGCTCGCGCTCACGCTCGGCAAGGACATCGCCGGCCAGCCGGTGATCGTCGATCTCTCGCGCATGCCGCACCTCCTGATCGCCGGCACGACCGGCTCGGGCAAGTCGGTGGCGATCAACGCGATGATCCTCTCGCTCCTCTACCGGCTGACGCCCGAGCAGTGCCGGATCATCATGATCGATCCGAAGGTCATCGAGCTGTCGGTCTACGAGGACATCCCGCACCTCTTGGCACCCGTGGTGACCGAGCCGCACAAGGCGGTGGTCGCGCTCAAATGGGTGGTGCGGCAGATGGACGAGCGCTACCGGCTCATGTCGCACCTGGGCGTGCGCGACATCTTCGCCTTCAACCGGCGGATCGTGCAGGCGCTGGAGCGCGGCGAGACCCTGGTGCGGCGGGTGCGCACCGGCTTCGAGCCCGGCACCGGCCTGCCGATCATGGAGGATCTGCCGATCGAGATGCGGCCCTTGCCGCTGATCGTCGTGATCGTCGACGAGGTGGCCGATCTCATGCTCACCGCCGGCAAGGAGATCGAGCACTGCATCCAGCGGCTGTCGCAGAAGGCGCGCGCCGCCGGCGTGCACCTGATCGTCGCCACGCAGCGGCCCTCGGTCGACGTGCTCACCGGCGTGATCAAGGCCAACCTGCCCTCGCGCATCAGCTTCCGGGTGTCCTCCAAGATCGACAGCCGCACCGTGCTCGGTGACGCCGGTGCCGAGCAGCTCCTCGGCCAGGGCGACATGCTCTACCTCATGACCGGCGACCGCATCGTCCGCGTGCACGGGCCGCTCGTCACGGACGGCGAGGTCGAGGCGGTGGTCCGCCACCTCAAGGAGCAGGGCGTGCCGGACTACCAGGACGGCATCACCGAGGAGATCGACGAGGCCGACGGCGCGGCACCGGGCCCGGCCGGGCCGCTCTTCGGGGCCGCCGCCGAGGCGGGCGACAGCGACCGGCTCTACGCCCAGGCGGTCGAGATCGTGGCCCGCGACGGCAAGGCCTCGACCAGCTACCTGCAGCGCAAGCTCGCGATCGGCTACAACAACGCCGCCAAGCTGATCGAGCGGATGGAGCGGGAGGGCCTGATCAGCGGCGCCGACCACATCGGTCGCCGCCAGATCCTGATGGGCCGGGGTGGGGTGGATGGGATCGAGCCGACCGGGATCTGAGCCCTCGGCCCGAGGCGGGCGGACGCGGCGCGGGCTCCTGGGTGCCGCAGCACTCCTGGCGCTCGCCCGGCCGGCACTGGCCTCCCTCGAGCCCTCCGATGCCGCGCTCGTCGCGCGGATCGAGGCGTGGCTGCAGGGGATCACGACGCTGCGGGCCCGCTTCACCCAGCTCGCCCCCGACGGCCGGATGGCGACCGGCACGGTCTTCCTCCATCGGCCGGGACGGCTGCGCTTCGACTACGACCCGCCCTCGAAGCTGCTGCTGATCGCGACCGACTGGCGGCTCGTGCTGGTCGATTCGGCCGCCCGCCAGGTCAACGTGCTGCCGCTCGCGCAGACGCCGCTCGCCTTCCTGCTCGACGCGCAGGTCCGGTTCTCGGGCGAGCTCGAGGTCCGCTCGGTGCAGCGGCGGGCCGGGGAGATCGCGCTCGAGATCGTGCGCGCGAAGGAGCCGGAGCAGGGCCGGGTGGTGCTGGTGTTCGGCGAGGCGCCGCTGGAGCTCCGCCGCTGGGCGGTCACCGACCCGCAGGGGCTGACGACGACGGTGCTGCTGGAGGAGCCGGAGTACGGAGTGACCCTCGACCCAGCACTCTTCCGCTTCCACGACCCGAGCGTGTTCGGCTGGCCGGAGGGGTGAGATGGCGGGCGGATCGACGCCCTCGCCTCACCACAGCCGTTCGGCGATGACGTGCTCCTCCTCGAGCTCGCGGGCCATGCGGCCGACCTCCTCGTAGGGAAGGTCGCGCGCGGTGAGCACGCCGACGAGCCTGCCGCCCTCCACGACCGGCAGGCAGCGGAAGCTGCCCTCGTCCATGATGCGGATCGCCTCGCGGATCGGGGCACTCGCCTCGATCGTGACCGGGTTCGGGGTCATCGCCTCGGCGACCGGGCAGGTGGCCGCCTCGCGACCCTGGGCGATCACCCGGGTCAAGAGGTCGCGCTCGGTGAAGATGCCGACCAGCCGCTCGCCGTCGCACACCAGCACGTGGCCGCAGCGGCCGGTGGCCATGCGGCGGCAGACCTCGCCCACCTTCTCGCCGGGCGCGCAACGGACCGTCGCCTGGGACATGATCTCGCGGACGGGACGAAGGGGCACGGGCGTTCTCCTCGGGGCGTTCGGTCCATCCCCGAGCATGCATCGTCCGGCCGCGGCTGCCAACGCGGCCGCCGGGCGCAGCCGGCGGCGGCCCGGGCGCCAGATCAGCCGCGCCGCCGGCGCGCCAGGAGCCGCAGCGCCACGTGGCCGGCGATGCCGAGGAGGAGAAGGGCCGAGCTCCAGACGGCCGCCCGATCGAGCCACAGCGGCCGCGTCGCCGCCATCACGTAGTGCTCGGCCAGCAACCCCGCGTCCGTGAAGCCGTGGCGCGTCGCACCGACGTCCGGCAGGTGGCGCCAGAGGCCCGCGAGCAGCGTGCCGTCCCGTCGGTGGCAATCGACGCAGCCCTCGGCCGCGGAGCCGTTCAAGAGGTCGTGGGCGAGCGGCCGGTCGCGGCTCGCGTGGCAGTCGACGCAGCGGACCGCGGCCAGGTGTCGCTCCGCCCGGGGGATCCGCGCATGCGCCCGCACCAAGTCGGGCAGGACGGGGTCGGCGAGCGGGCCCGAGGCGTCGGGGGCGTGGCAGGCCCGGCAGGGCGCGTCGTGCACCGTCCGCAACCGCTCGGGCAGGACGAGTTCCGCGCCGAGGCGGATGTAGTGCGGGTGATGGCACGCCTCGCAGTCGCGGACGCCGCGGACCTTGCGGAAGGCGGAGGCGTGGGCGGTCGCCGCGTGCTCGCGCTCGAGGCGGGGGAAGTCGTGCGCCCCGTCCACCCGCGCGGCGTCCGGCGGATCGGTCCGCGGATGGCAGTCGCGGCAGGCGGGGAACCGCCGTTCCGCGGCGGGACGGTGCGGGAACCGCTCGAAGCCGCGGTCGTGGCAGGTCGGACAGGCGAGCCTGCCGTGCACGCCACCGGCCATGCGGGCGAGCTCGACGGTCACGTCCTTGCGCGTGCCGCCGTGCGGGTCGACGACGATCCGGCGCGAGGTGGGCGTGCCCGAATGACAGCCGACGCAGGGAAGGGGCGGGAGCCTGCGCTCCACGCCTGCCTCGCCGGTGGCCGCTGCCGGGACCGGCAGGACCGTGAGGAGCGCCGCGAACGCGAGCAGGCGACCCGCTCGGCGGAGCCGCATGCGGCCCGGCTCGGCGAGGGTCGCCATGTAGAGATGGGCGACGAGGAACAGGCTCGCGAGCAGGGCCGGGACGGCGTGCGCCGCGGCGAGCGCCGCGCGGGGCCAGGGCTCCGTCGCGATCGCGAGGCCGAAGCCCGGCGCCAGGAGGAGGAGGCCCGTGAGCGCGATCGCGGGCAGCACGAGGAGCAGGAGGGGTGCGTAGAGCAGCCGCTGCAGCGCGTTCAACCGCGCCCCGTCGGCGCCGCCCGCACCCGGCCGTTGCCCACGCCACATGCCGAGCGTGTAGCGGGCCAGATCGGCGAGCACGGCACGTCCGAGCCCGCGGCGCGGCGGCAGGTAGTCGCGGACGCGCCCCGTCGCGAGCAGTGCACCCAGGTGAAGCGCGGCGAGCGCGGCGGCGGCGAGGCCCAGGCTCTCGTGCAGGCGGACGGAACGGACGAAGCCCCAGAGCTCGACCGTGCCGAAGTGCAGGTGCCAGCCGGTCGCGGCGAGCGGCAGGAAGAGGGCGGCATGGAGGAGATGCCAGCGGCGGATCCAGGCGGGCACGGGCTCTTCCGGCACGGCCGCGGCCGGCTCCTCACTCCTCGAGGAAGAAGTCCTCGTCGATCCTCTTGATGTGCAGCGTCTCGGCGATCCGCACGCCGACGTCGTGGCGGATCATGAGCGCGGCCAGCCGGTCGCCGTCGATGAGGACGATCCGTTGCGGGAGGCGCTCGGCCGTCCTCCGGGCGTCGTCGGTGAAGCGCGAGGTGGTGAGCAACACCCCCTTGGCAGCGTGGCGCTGGGACAATCCCCCGGCGAACTCGAGGATCTTCGAGGTACCGGCGGGGTTGTCGGCGGCGTAGCGCTTGGCCTGGACGTAGACGCGGTCGAGCCCGAGTGGGTCCTGGTCGACGAGGCCGTCGATCCCGCCGTCGCCGCTTCCGCCGACCGCCTCGGCGATGCCCCCGAGCTCGCTGCCGTAGCCCATCGCCACGAGGAGCTGGACGACGAGCCGTTCGAAGGCACTCGGCGGCATGCGCCGCAGGCGGTCCAGGAGCTCACCCCTGAGCGCGGCCTCGAGCTCGCCTGCGGCCGAGCGGATCCGTTCTTCGAGTGTCTGCTCCAGAGTGGGGACTTCGTGCGGTGTGCGGCCGGATGCAGGCGCGTCCTCGGTCATCGGCTTGTCGCCGCGCGACCGGAGCTTGAACGCGACGAACTCCGGGAACTGCACGAGAAAGTTGTTGTCGATCCGCTCCGGTGCCCTGGCGAGTACCTCACGGCCGCGTTCCGTCAGGCGCACGAAGCCACGGCGGCTGTGCTGGAGGAGGCCAGCGTGCGCCATGCAAGTGATTGCCCAGTGCGTGCGGTTCGCGATCACCGTCTGCCTGCCCGACGGTAGAAGCTCCACGCGTTCGGCCTCGGTCAGCTGGAAGAGCTCGGCCATTTCCTTTCGGAGCTCGGCGGTAGATTGCTCCCGACCGTCGCTACATGCGCGAAGAACGGGAAGCATCAGGGTCTGATAGTCGGGGATCGTCATGAGCGTTGGTATCTCAGCTGATGGCCGGCCTCACCGCGCCAGCCAGAACGTGTCCGGCCGGTAGATGCCGAACTGGGCGTGCGGCTCCCAGTTCCAGACCGCCTCCTCGGGCAGGTTCCTGAGCCCCTTGCGGGCGGCCACCGGCTGCAGCACGTTGGCGACCGTGCCGATCGTCCAGCACTCCTTCGCGTAGAGCTCCAGCATCTCGCTCCAGATCGCCGTCCGCTCCGCCGTCCCCGGCGCCACCCGCCAGGCCTCGTAGAGCTCCAGCAGCCGCGCCGCCTCGGGCATGTCCGGCGGCTCGCCCGCCATGCCCTTGGTCTCGCGGTGCTGGCCCCATTTGGGCCACTGCGGCTGGTCGGCCTGGCTGGTCGGCGCGAACTCCCAGGGCGGCATCTCGGCCGTGGGCACGCCGTTCTCGTTGCCGAACCAGATCGTCATCAAGGTGTCGCCCGAGAAGATCCGGTTGCGCAGCACCTCGCGCTCGGACGGCTTGCTGTGGATCTTGAGGCCGAGCTCCAGCCACATGTCGCGCACGAGCTCCAGGAGGTCGACCTGCTCGCTGTCCTCACCCGCGGTCTCGACCACGAGCTCCATCGGCCTTCCGTCGGGCAGCTTGCGCAGACCGCCCGCGGTGCGCTCCTTCAGCCCGAGCTCGTCGAGCAGGCGGTTGGCCTGCTTCGGATCGTGGCCGAGGCAGGCGCTGCCGACCTCCTCGGAATAGAGCGGGCTGTCGGGCAGGATCGTGTTGTTGGCCGGGGTCGCGAGGCCGAAATAGAGGTACTGGCTGATCGCCTCGCGATCGAGGCCGAGCGACAGTGCGAGCCTGAACCGGCGGTCGCGGAACAGCTTGCGCCAGACGTCGTCCTTGGCGTTGAGGTTCGGGTAGAGCGCGATGTGCGCGCCGCGCGCCTCCCGCCAGAGCAGGGTCACGAGCCCGCTCCGGGGCTCGCTCTCCTTGAGGAAGGTGTAGTCCTTGAAATAGAGGTGCCGGGCCTGCAGGTCCGTCTCCCCCGCACCGGTCTTGATCGGGATGAGCTTGCTGTCGACCACCTCGAGGATCAGCTTGTCGAGATAGGGGAGCTGCTGGCCCTTGCCGTCGACCCGGTGGTAGTACGGGTTGCGCACGGCGATGAAGCGCTCGGCCGGCGGCTCGGTGGTCAGCATCCAGGGCTGCAGGGTCGGCAGCTCCGGATTGTCGAACTGGCTCATCCGCTCCTTGCGGCGGAAGAGCTGCGCCCAGTCGCGCGACTTGGTCTCCTTGACCAGCCGCTCGAGCTTGCCCGGATCGGCGTACCTGGCGTGGAACTGCGCCAGGTAGTGCTTGGGGGCGTAGATGAACTCGGGCGACGCGGCGGCGCTCAACGGCAGGAAGAACGGGTTCGGCTTCGACCAGGAGTAGCGGATCTCGCGCTCGTTCAGCACCTCGACCCGGGGCGGCTCTCCTTCCACCAGGAGCTGGACCGGCGGGCCCGTAGGGCTGAGCTTGCCGTCGAGCGCCACGTCCTCCCACCAGAAGCGCAGGTCCTCGGTCGTGAACGGATGGCCGTCCGACCAGCGGTGACCCTTGCGCAGGCGCAGCGTGAAGACCCGTCCGTCCTTCACGTCGAAGGAGTGGAGGAGGTCGGGGACGAGGTTCAGATCGAGGTCGTAGCCGACCAGCCGGGCGTTGCCGTAGACGTGCAGCAGCCGCGTGTCGCGCGCCCGGCCGACGAGCATGCGAAGCTCCCCGCCCGGACGCCCCACCTCCTTGATGTCGGCGAGCACCCGCGGCTCGTCCGGAGGGCCGGCCTCGGCGGTCGAGGCGAGGAGCAGGGCCGTGAGCCCGACGCCGAGGCCGAGCGGAACGGGGCAACAAGACGGGCGGCGCTGGCTCATGCGGCGATCCTCACGAAGTGGCGCTCCTCGACCGCCTCGAGGCGGCCGGGTCCCCCCAGCAGGCGATAGGGCTCGGGCCAGGCGGCCGGATCGGAGGCCCGCCCCGCCATGAGCTGCCCGAGATCGAGCCGGAAGTCCGGGTCCGGCTCGGGCACGGCCGCCAGGAGGGCGCGGGTGTAGGGGTGCCGGGGGTCCTGGAACAGCGCCGCGGTCGGTGCCAGCTCGACCAGCCGGCCGGCGCACATCACCGCGATGCGGTCGGCGATGTACTTCACGACCGCCAGGTTGTGCGAGATGAACAGGTAGGTGAGGCCGAGCGTCTTCTGCAGGTCCTTGAGCAGGTTGAGGACCTGCGCCTGGACCGAGACGTCGAGCGCCGAGACCGGCTCGTCGCAGATCAGGATCTCGGGCTCGAGCGCGAGCGCCCGGGCGATGCCGATCCGCTGGCGCTGGCCGCCGGAGAAGCTGTGCGGGTAGCGGCGCTGGTGCTGCGGCTCGAGCCCGACCGCGGCGAGCAGGGCCGCGACCCGCTCCGCCCGCTCGGCCGCCGTCCCGATGCCGTGGATCACGAGCGGCTCCGCCACGATGTCGAAGACCGTCATGCGCGGGTTCAAGGAGCCGAACGGGTCCTGGAAGATGTACTGGATCTTGCGCCGGAACGCGCCGAGCGCCGCCTCGTCCAGGGCCAGGACGTCGACATCGCCGTCGGTGCCGTGGAAGACCACGCGGCCGCGGTCGGGGACGAGCGCACGCATGATGATGCGGCTGACCGTGGTCTTGCCCGAGCCGCTCTCGCCGACGATGGCGAGGCACTCGCCGCGGCGGACCGTGAAGCTCACGTCCTCGACCGCGACGATCTCGCGGACGGTGCCGGCGAGCCATCCGCCGGAGCGGGTGAGGAACGCCTTGCGCAGTCCCTCGACCTCGAGCACGGGGCCGTCGCGCCCGGACGAGCGCTCCTCGCGGAGCCCCGAGGTCAAGGTGGCGCTCGCGCTGCTCGGGATGCGGCGCAACGGCACGAGCGGCTGGCCAGCGGGCGTGTGCAGTCGCGGCACGGCGCGCAAGAGACCCTGCAGGTAGGGGTGCTGCGGGCGCGCCAGCAGGCTGCGCATCGGCCCGCGCTCCATGACCCGGCCGCGATAGAGCACGACCATCGTATCGGCGATGTTGGCGACCACGCCGAGGTCGTGGGTGATGAACAGGATCGCGATGCCGAGCTCGCGCTGCAGGTCGGCCATGAGCTTGAGGATCTGCGCCTGGATGGTGACGTCCAGCGCGGTCGTGGGCTCGTCGGCGATCAGGAGCGCCGGCTCGCAGATCAGCGCCATGGCGATCATCGCCCGCTGGCGCAACCCGCCGGACAGCTCGAACGGATAGGAGCGGTAGGCGTGCTCCGGGTCGGGGAAGCCGACCCGCGCCAGCATGCCCACGGTGCGGTCGCGGAGCTCCTCCTTGCCGACCGGGCGGTGCAGGGCGAGCGCCTCGCCGACCTGATCGCCGATCGTGTGCACCGGTGAGAGCGAGCTCATCGGCTCCTGGAAGATGATCGAGACGCGACCGCCGCGGATCCGCCGATAGTCCGGCGAGTCCGGATCGAGGGCCGCGAGGTCGAGCTCGGTCGCGGGTGCCGCCGGGTCGCGGAACAGGATCCGCCCGCCGGTGATCGCCGCCCGGCGCGGCAGGATGCCCATGATCGCCTGGCTGATGACGGTCTTGCCGGAGCCCGATTCGCCGACGAGCGCCACGGTGCGGCCGGCCGGCACGTCGAAGCTGACGCCGCGGACCGCCGGGACCGTCCCTTCGTCGGCGCGGAACGCGACGGCGAGATCGCGGACCGCGAGCAGCGCCGTCATCCGGCCCCCCCGAGCAGGCTTGCAGCCGACATCAAACGGACATTGGGATGCCGGCGCAAGACCGCGAGTACGGCCTCGAGGTCGCGCCATGCGCCCTCGCCCTGGACCCGGTGGTGGGTGACGAGGCCGATCGGGCCGTCGCGTCGGGCGAGGCAGAGCTCGAGGCGGGAGGCGATCGCCGCCGGGCCGAGCCAGCGCCCGCCGCCCCGCCAGTCGATCGGGTCGACGTGCACGTCGAGGCGCGCGAGGCCGGCGGGCAGCGGACCCAGATCCCCCTCGTCCCAGACCGAGAGCGCGCGGAAGCCCAGCCCCGGGAGGGTGCCGAGGAGGTCCCGGGCGATCCGGTTCCAGGGTGGGACCAGCACCCGAAGGAAGCGCTCGCCGAAGGCCCGGGCGAGGCGGCGGGTGCCGCGGCCGAGATCCTGGGCGAGCCGGGCGCGGTCGGCGGTCCCGCCGAGCTCGATCCGCCGCTCGCCCGGGGCGGCGTGGTCGGCGTGCGCCCAGCCGTGCTGCAGCACGCTCGCCTGCGCCGTGGCGAGGATCGAAGCGGTGGTCGGCGCCTCGAGCCAGGCCGGCACGACGGCGAGCGCGACCGGTGCGTCGAGGGTCCGGGCGAGGCTCAGGAGACGATCGAGCCGCGGGTCGCTCGCCCCGGCGTCGTCGTCGCGCCACCAGAGGAGCGCCGGCACCGGGCGTCGGTCCAGGGCCAGGACCAGGGGGGCGAGCTCAGCGGGTGTCCGCACCGACGAGCTCCAGCAGCAGCTCGGCCGAGCGCTCGGCACCGTCCAGCCGGATCGCACGAGGATCCGGCGGCGGGGCGGCGAGCGCGTCCGCGACCGCGGCCGCGAGCGCGTCGGCGGAGAGCAGGCGCTCGGGCAGGATGCGCGCGAGGCCACGCGCGGCGAGCGCCTCGGCGCGGCGGGTCTGCTCGTCCTCGGCACCCTCGGCGAAGGGCACGAGCAGCATGCGCGTGCCGGCGGCGAGCGTCTCGACCACGGTGTTGTAGCCGGCCTGGGAGACGGACAGCGCCGCCCCGGCGATGAGCTCCGGGAGGTCCGCCCGGTGCCGCTCGACCCGCAGCCCGGGCCCGGCCGCGGCCAGGAGCTGCCGGAGGTCGGGCTCGGCGGCACCGGCACCGGTGACGATCCGCCAGGGGCGGTCGGGCCGGAGGGCGCGCGCCGCCACGGCCGTGGCGCACAGCCGCCGGCCGACCGCACCTCCCCCGGCCGAAACCAGGATCTCGGCGCGCGGGCCGGTCGCGGCGGCTCGGATCGGCGGGGCCAGATAGCCCGTGTGGTGCAGCCGGTCGCCCAGTGCCGGTGCGGGGGGAAAGGTCCGCTCGAAGGGCAGCAGCGCCGGGTCGCCGTGCACGAGGATCCGCGCGAAGGGAGCGGCGCGTGCGAGCATCGATCGGAGCTTGGCGGGCTCGGCCTTGCTCACGAGCACGTCGCGCACCGAGGCGGCGATCGGGATCCCGGCTGCGGCCGCCCGCCCGACCAAGGGGCCGATCTCGCGGGTGAAGGCACCGCGCCCGAACGGCCAGTGCTCGGTCAGGACGAGATCGGGCCCGAAGGCGTGGACGGCGGCCTCGAGCAGGGCGGTCCGCGACCGCCACAGCGCCTCGTCGACCTCGCGGCCGTCCGGCCCGAGCAGGCCCGTGAAGCGCGGGTCGGCGGCGCGGACGGGCGGGAGCTGGAGCAGCTCGACACCGCGGGGCGGGGCCCAGGGCCCGGGTGCTCCACCCGAGGCGACGAGGACCCGCGCGCCGCGGCCCGCGAGCGCCTCGGCCAGGAGCAGCGCGCGCCGCAGATGGCCGGTGCCGAGCAGGTGCTGGACCCAGAGCAGGACCCGCGGCGGGCTCATCCGGCCGGTTCGCCCAGAGGCCAAGGCCGCGGGTCGCGCAGCGAGCCGTCGGGCTCGAGCAGGAGCAGGAGGGCGATGCCCTGCCCGAGGCGGAGCGGCGGGCGCGCGCGCATGTCCCAGCCGGTCGCGAGTGCCAGCGCGGCGCGCAGGACGCCCTTGTGGGTCACGAGGAGATGGTCGCCACCGAGCCCGGCGAGGCGGCCGAGGAAGCCCGCCAGCCGCTCCGCCACGCGGCGCGGGCTCTCGCCGCCGGGGGGCTCGAGGTCGAGACCGCGCGCCTCGAGCGCGGCGAGGCCCGCGGGATCGGCCCGGCGCAGATCCTGGAGCCTTCGGCCCTCGAACGCGCCCCAGTCCATCTCGATCAGCTCCGGCGCCACGGTCGCGTCCGCCCGGCCGAGGAGACGGGTGGTCTCGACCGCGCGCGCGAGCGGGCTCGTCCAGGCCCGCGCCGTCACCGCCCAGGCGGGCAGCCGCCAGCGGCCGACCTCGGCCCGGCCCGGCTCCGAGAGGGGCGGATCGGCCCGTCCCTGCAGCCGGCCGACGGCGTTCCAGGTGGTCGGGCCGTGGCGCAGGAGGCAGAGCCGGGTCACGCCGGGCCTCTCCGACCTGTCGCGTGGATCAGGCTCGCGTCGCGCAACGCGGCGGCGAGGCGTGCGGCGGCGCCGGGGCGGTCGTGCCGGGCCCGGACGTGCTCGATGGCGGCCCGGGCGAGGGCGGCGCGCCGCGGCGGAGCGTCGAGCAGCGCGGCCACGGCCGCGGCCAGCCGGCCGGCCTCGACCGGGGCGACGAGGAGGCCGGTCCCGCCGTCGACGACGATCTCCGGCACGCCGCCCTCCGCCCCGGCCACGACGGGCGTCCCGCTCGCCTGGGCCTCGAGCAGGACCATTCCGTAGGCCTCGCCGATCGCCGGCCAGACCAGGAGATCGCAGGCGGCGTAGATCGGCGGCAAGGCCTCCTCGGGCAGCGCGCCGAGGAGCCTGACGCGCTCGCCGGCGGCAGCGCGCAGCACGGTCTCGATCCCGGCGCGCGCCGGTCCGTCGCCGACCACGAGCAGTCGCCAGGGCCGGTCCCGGAGTCGGGCGATGGCGCCGGCCAGGAGCTCGTAGGAGCGCCGCTTCACGTCCGCGCGCATCATCGCGACCGCGAGGAGCCACGGGACCTCCGGCTCGAGCCCGAGCCGCGCCGCGAGCTCGGCGCGATGGCGCGCGCGGCGGAGGGCGGCGGCGCGGAACCGCGCGGCGTCCAGGAACGGTGGGAACGGCCTCACCCGCTCGGCCGCGATCCCGGCGGCGAGGAGGCCGCTGCGGTCGCGCTCGGTCATCGACAGCACGAGGTCGGCGGCGCGCAATGCCGCGAGGGCGGCGGCGTGACCGACCGCCCAGGGGCCAGCCGCCCGGCGAGGGCTGATCGAGCCTTCGACCACGACATAGGGCAGGTCCAGGCCGCGCGTGACGGCGGGCCCCAGATGGTCGGGTGCCTTGTGGTGGCAATGGTAGGTCAGCCAGAGCTCGGGCCCGGGGAGCAGGCCCGCCCGGACGCGACGGCGCAGCCTCGCCGCGAGCGCGGCACCCAGCGCCTCGATGCGGCGCTGCCGCCGCTCGTCGCCCTCGCGGTCGAAGCTGCGGAACCGGCCGACCGGCACGACCGTGTGGCCCAGATCCGCGAGCAGCCCGAGAAAGGCGCGCGCCATCGCCCGGTCGCCCGAGGGGACCGGGTGATCGGGTGGCTTCAGGGGCGCGTGGAAGGCGACGCGCATGCGACGATCGCGGCCGCAGCGGCTGCCGGCGGACGGTGCGGCGCGCCGAGCCGTGCCGCCAGACGGTCGAGCCCGGCCCGGCTCGCGAAGGCTTCGACCATCCGCGCGCGGGCCGCGGCGCCGAGCCGGGAGCGCTCGGCCGGGGCGCGCGCGAGGCGGAGGAGGGCGGCTGCGAGCGCGGCCGGATCGTCGGGCGGCACCAGAAGGCCGGTGCGCTCGTCCTCGACCGCCTCGGGGATCGCCGAGACCGGGGTCGCGACGACCGGGAGGCCCGTGGCCATGGCCTCGAGCAGCACGTTGGGCAGCCCGTCGCGGTCGCCGTCGGGGGCGATCCGGGCCGGCAGGGCGAGCAGGTCGGCGGCGTGCAGGAGTTCCAGCACCCGGCCCTGCGGCTGGCCGCCGTGCCAGGTGATCCGATCCAGGAGGCCGAGCCGCGCCGCACTGCGCCGGAGCTCGGGCAGGAGCGGCCCGCCGCCGACCTGGTCGAGCCGCCAGGCGAGCCCGCGCGGCAGGAGCGCCAGCGCGGCCACGAGCGTGTCGAGCCCCTTCTTGGGCATGGCGCGGGCGACGGCCAGGATCCGCACCGGATCGGCGGGGTCGCGGCCGTCCCGCGGCGGGCGCGAAGGGGGCGGTCGGAACAGCTCGGTATCGACGCCGTGGTAGAGGAGGCTCGCATCGGCGCGCGGGGCGAGCCCGCGCAGATGCTCCAGGTTGGCGCGGGTGCAGGTGACCGTGAAGGCGGCGGCCTCGAGCTTCTCGCGCTTCTCCCAGTCGGGCGTGGTCCAGATGTCCTTGGCGTGCGCCGAGATCGAGAAGGGCAGGCCGCGCAGGAGCGCGGCGTAGCGCGCCACCGAGGTGGGGGTGTGCAGGAAGTGGGCGTGCAGGTGGCCGATCCCGGAGGGCAGCTCGGCCGCCAGCACGAGCGCCTGGCCCAGGCGCCGGCCGCGGTTCGGGGTCGGATCGCGCAGCAGGTCGCGGGCCCAGGTCGCGAGCGCCCGTCCGAGGCCGGGCAGCCGTGCGGACCGGGCCAGTCCGCGCAGCACGCGCAGCGGCTCCTGGTAGAGGTACTCGGGCAGGTAGAGGACCGGCGCCCGCAGCCGGTCGTGGTCGGGGTGGCGCTCGCGATCGGTCGGGTGGCGGAGCGAGACGAGCAGCAGTGCCACGCCGCGCTCCTCGAGCGCCACCAGCTCGCGGGCGATGAAGGTCTCGGAGAGCCGCGGCCAGCCTTTGACGAGGACGGCGACCGCGGGCTCAGACGGCGGCGCGGGCAAGAGCGGCACGCCGGGCGGCGCGGGCCCGCCGGGCCGGATCGAGATACGGGGCGGCCAGATCGGCGATGCGATCGAGCCCGGTCAGCATCCGCTTGCGCATGGCCCGTGGTGCCACCGGTACGTGCGGCAGCGCGCGCAGCATGTAGGCCATGCGCAAGGGCTCGTTGTCCCGCCCGCTCGGCAGCATCCGCACGAGCCCGGCCGCCTGCGCCCGCTCGGCGCGGATCAGCTGCTCGAGCCGCGGCTCGGTGCGCGGCACGACCAGGGCCGGCTTGCCGAAGGAGAGGATCTCGCAGAACGTGTTGTAGCCGCCCATCGCGACCACGCCGAGCGCCCGCTCGAACAGCGGCTCGACCCGGGCCTCGAAGGTGATCGCGCGCAGGCGCGGGTCGCGCGCGACGCGCTCCTGGAACTGCACCCGTTCCTCGGCCGGCAGGAACGGGCCGAACAGGATCACCGCCGGGTGCGGCAGCTCCGGGTCGGCCTCGTAGGCGCGCAGGACCCAATCGATCAGCTCGCCGCCATCGCCGCCGCCACCGGTGGTCACGAGGATGAACCGCTCGGCCGGGAGCAGGTAGTCGCTGCCCGGTCCGGTCTCGCCGGGCAGCTCGCGCCGGAGGTAGCCGGTGTAGCGGACCTTGTGGGCGAGCGCCCGCAGCCCCGGGATCTCGGCGATCGGGTCGAACAGCTCGGGCAGGCCGTAGACCCAGATCTCGTCGTAGAGGCGGTCGAGCTCCGGGAAGACGCCCTTGCGCTCCCACTCCTCGATGAGGCTCTGCGGCTCGTCCATGACGTCGCGGAGCCCGAGCACGCAGCGCACGCCGCGGGCGCGCATCAGCTCGAGCGCGGGCTTGACCTCGCCGCGCAGGCCGAGCGGCTCCTTGTCGACCAGGAACAGCTGCGGCTCGAAGATCTCGGCCGTGTGCTGGATGATCGAGCTGCGCATCGCCAGCGTGGTCTCGATGTCGACGTGCAGGCTGAGCGAGGTGTACTCGCTGTTCCGCAGCTTGATGACGCCCGGCACGCGCACGAAGTCCACCCTACTCTTGAAGTCGAAGCTGCCGATGATGGGCGAGCCGGAGAGGATCAGCACCGAAAGATGGCGCCAACGCTCGACCAGATCGTGGGCGATCGCGCGGCACCGCCGGAGGTGGCCGAGGCCGAAGCTGTCGTGGCTGTAGATCAGCAGGCGGCTGCCCGACATGCCCATGAGGCCTCGCGGCGCTTCCTCCGGGCGATGTATGGCAGATCGCACGCGGCGCGGGAATGGCGAAGCGGTGACAGCTCGCCCGGACCCGCTCACCCGGTCGCTCCCGTGGCAGGGCCGCCGGGCGGCTCCGCGGGCGCCTCGAGGGTGTAGCCGAGCGCTGCGAGATCGAGCCCGGCCAAGGAGGCCAGGCGCCGGTTGTCCTCGGCCACGAGCCGGGCGATGTCGACGCGCACCGCGTCGGGCAGCGCGATCCGCGCCGCCGGGCCCGCGTGCATCGGCATGCGCCGCGCCCAGTTGCGCACCAGGCGTCGCGGCAGCAGATGCCCGAACCGCCGCCAGAAGTCGAAATAGGCCTGGGACATCGAGGCGTTCTCGCGACGCCCCTCGAGCAGCCGGGCGAAGGGCTCCGGGTCGACGCCCAGGGCCAGGGCGCAGGCACGGGCGAAGCCGGCCGGCTCGCGGCGCAGGAGCTCGAACGGCACCACCCGGACGGCCTCGGCTCCGAACAGCCGCACATAGACCTCGACCGTGCGCGCGTAGCGCAGATCGTCGAGGATCGAGAGATGCGGCTCGCGGCGCTCCCACCAGTACCATTCCTCGAACGGCACGAAGGCCTTGCGCTTGATGCGCGTGCGCAGCTTGGTGAGGTACCAGGAGGTGACCAGCTCCTCCTGCCGGCGGATCGTGAAGAGTACCCGCGCGCCCCCGAAGAGCTCGGCGAGGCGTTCGGCGACGAGGCCTTTGTCCTTGGACTCGTAGAGCGCGAAGTTCTCGTAGCTGACCAGCACGAGCCGGTCCGCCGGCGCAGCCGCGGCCGCGGCGCCGAACAGCGCGGCGACGCGCTCGTGCTCGTAGTGCGTGCTGTCGGCCTGGCAGAGATGGCGGATCGCCCACTCGAACTCGGCGGTCGGTGCCGGCAGGCCGAGGAAGGCGATCTGGGGGTGGTGCGGGAAGACGTGCCGCTGCAGTGTCGAGGTCGCGGTCTTGACGAAGCCCGGGTGCAGGGCGATCCGCCGTCCACCGGAGGCGCCCGGCCCGCTCATCCGCGATAGCCCCACGTCGGGTCGAGCGTGTCGCGCACGAGGGCGTCCAGAACCGCCGCCTGTTCCGGCGCGAAGCGGCGACGCCAGCCGCCGAGGCTGCCCTCACGGACCTTGTAGCGGGCGGGATCGTCATCGCCGGAGGCGGCCGGACCGCGAGCCGCGGCCGGACCGAGCCGGTCGGAGGTGAAGAAGCCGCTGCGCTCCTTCTCCTTGAGGCTCTCGAAGCTGGCGAAGGCGACCGCCGCCTGCAGCCGCTCCAGCGGGTGCGTCTCGCCGAGGAACCGGGCCAGCCGGTCGAGCTCGCCGACCGTGTCGGCGCGGAGATCCTCGTAGCGGACACGGGCCGACCGTGCGAGGCTCGCGAGCTCGCGCGCCCAGCGGTTGTAGAAGCCGATGACGCGCGGCACGCCGAGCCGCCGGTCGGTGGCGAAGGCGAAGAGATCCAGAGCCCGCGCCTCCTCGGCGATGCCCTTGCGCGCCAGTTCGGCCGGCGAGGCACGGTGGCGCACATGGTGCCAGAACGACACGGCGACGTCGCGCGGGTCGCGGACCAGGACCAGGAGCTTCTGCGCCGGACCGGCCACGAGCGCGCCGGTCTCCGGCGGGAAGCGCGTGTCGCGCGCGAAGTGGACGGCCGGGATGGCGGGCACGAGCCGCTTCAGGTTGTCGCCGCGCACGAGCTGGTCCGCGGGAACGCCGTGCTCGAGATGCCACAGATGCGAGAGCAGCACGCGCAGCCAAGTGCGGCCGCTCTTGGTGTGCGAGACGACGAGGAGGTCGGCCGAGCCGAACATGCGGGCACGCTTGGCACGCCAGCGCCGTTCCTGGCGCCACGCGTCCAGCCGGGTCAGGAGCGAGGTCATCGGGCGTGGCTGCGGTCGGGACGGGATGCGCCTGGAGCACCGCGCGGCATCGCCATCCCTTGGCGCAGGCGCCCTCGCTTGTCGAGACGCGCGGGCGACACGCCGGGCGCGGGCGCGTCGCTGCGACCCTGCGACCCTTTGTATCCGCGGGTTCCATCGCCTATCTGTCGGCGCGCGTCCCGGTCCGGGACGGTTGCGTTCGAGGTTCGGGACGGGTCAGGCATGGGACAGGCAGCGTTTTCGCTCGACAATCTCCGGCTCCGCTACGAGCCGTTCCCGATCGGGCTGGCCAAGCCGATCATGAGCGAGGAGTCCTATCGCGGCCTGCTCGACACCTATCCGCCGATCGAGCTCTTCGAGTACATCCCGAAGGTCGGTCACAAGTACTGCTTGTCGGAGAAATACAATCCGAAGCAGTATCACGAGTGGATCGAAGGTCATCAGGTGTGGAAGAATTTCCACAGCTGGATCAAATCCGACGATTTCGTATGGGGTGTGCTGGATCACCTGAAGACCAAGCACATCGACCTGGGGTTCAAGCGCCTGTCGGGGAGCGGACGACTCAAGCGCAACATCAAGAACCTGGTGCGCGGCAAGTGGTGGAAGGCGCCGGCCAAGCTGTCCGCCCGCTTCGAGTTCTCGATGCTGCCGGCCGAGGGCGGCTGTGTGACCCCGCACACCGACAATCCGGACAAGATCGTCACCATGGTCGTCTCGATGGCCCGCGAGGGCGAATGGGACCCGGCCTATGGCGGGGGCACCGAGGTGAACCGGCACAAGGCACCGGAGCTGAGCTTCAACCGCATGAACGGCAAGGCCGAGTTCGAGGAGATGGAGCGCCTCGACTGCTTCGAGTTCGAGCCCAATCAGTGCGTGCTGTTCGTCAAGACCTTCAACTCCTGGCACTGCGTGCGACCCATGCACGGTCCGAAGGGGGCCATGCGCCGGACCCTGACCATCAACATCGAGACCTCGCACTGAGGTCGAGTCGGCGCCGGCTCAGCCGATCATCGGCAGCCAGGGCAGAAGGGCCGCGGCGCGCCGCAGGCCGCGGCGGGCGGCGAGCGCGCAGGACAGGGCCGGCGCCGGCAGGCGGGCGAGCAGGGCGAGGTCGCGGGGCGGTCGGTCGGTGCTCGCCAGCACGCGGCGCGCACCGCGGGCGTCTCCCTCGCCCAGCAGGAGGCGGGCCAGGCTCAGGCGCTCGGACCGCAACCGTGCGGCGAGCTCGTCGCCGTGCCGCGCGAGGAAGGTCGGATCGTCGGCCCAGGCGCGCTCGAGCACGACGATCCGCGCCCGGACCCGGGCGATCAGGTCGCCGCCGGTGAGCCGCGGACCGGGATGGTCGTGCTGGACGAGGGTGGCGCCGCCGAGGAAGGCGGCCGGTCCGGCCCGGAGCATCCGCGCCACCGCCGGGAGCTCCTCGAAGGTCGGCAGATCCTCGGCGCAGCCGAGCTCGGGCCCGACGAGCGGCTTGCGGACGAGCACGGTGCCGATGTTGACGACGTCCTGTCGAATCGCCGCGGCGCGGAAGTCGCCGATGTGCGTCGGTGCGCCCGCGAGCTCGCCGACCACAGGGGCGAGCGTGCCGAGCGGCCGTCCGCCCGCGACCCGGTCGGCGAAGTCGGAAGGCCCGCCCAGCCAGCCGGCGAGGCCCTCCGGGCTCTCCCGGCCGTCCGCGTCGGCGGTGCGGAAGTCGCAGAAGCAGCAGACCAGATCGGGTCGGGCCGCGAGCAGGGCGCGTTGCGCCGCGAGCTTGCCCGGCAGCCAGCGGTCGTCGGAATCGAGGAAGGCCACGAGCGGCCCGCGCGCCACCCGCCAGGCGGCGTTCCGCGCGGCGCCCGCGCCGCGGTGCGGCAGCGCCAGGTGTCGAACCGGCGGCCCGAAGGACGCGACCAGCGCAGCCGTCCCGTCGGTCGAGCCGTCGTCGGCGACGATCAGCTCGTCGCCCGCCTCGAGCTGCGCGAGGACGGAGTTGAGCGCGCGCGGCAACAGATGCGCGCGGTTCCAGGTCGGCAGGACGACGCTGACGGCGGCGGATGCCTGAGACGTGCTTCCCATGACCTCCCCATGAGGCCACAGATCACCCGCCCCATCAAGGCACGAGTCCGCGATCATCCGCCGATCCGGTCGCCGGCGTGGCGAACGGACGGATCCTCAGCCGTCGAGCTTCGGGACCCAGGGAAGCGGGCGGACCTCGATGCCGTCCTCGAGCAGCTCCTCGACCTGCTCGCGCGTGGCCTCGCCGTAGATGTCGCGCGCCTCGGCCTCGCCCAGGTGGATCCTGCGGGCCTCCTCCGGGAAGCGCGCGCCCACGTGCTCGAAATGCTGCTCGACATGCTCGCGCAGAGCCCGCGCCATCGCGAAGAAGCGGGCGATCGCCTCGGGCGGCGGGCGTTCGGTCGCGCCCGAGCGGGCCACCGCCGGCGCCATGATGGCCTTGTCGACCCCGCTGCCGCCGCAGACCGGGCAGGCGAGCCCACCCGCGGCGCGCTGTTCGTCGAAGGCCCGGTTGCTCTTGAACCAGCCCTCGAACTCGTGCCCGGCCGAGCAGGCGAGCGTGAAGCGGATCACGGGGCCGTCCCGCCGAGCAGCCGGTCGAGCCGGCCGGTCCGCTCGAGCTCGTGCAGATCGTCCGACCCGCCGACGCCGCGCCCGTCGATGAAGATCTGCGGCACGGTGGTCCGCCCGTCGGCACGCTCGACCATCTCGGGCCGGCGGCCCGGCTCGGCCCAGAGGTCGATCTCCTCGAACGCCACACCCTTCCCGGAGAGCAACCGCTTGGCCCGCCAGCAGTAGGGGCAGAACGGCGAGG
>JBBIIE010000023.1:0-33277 GCA_037446605.1 Geminicoccaceae bacterium
AACAGCGCCAGCCCGTAGTAGAGGAACAGGATCAGGACCAGCACCGGGATCCCGCGCCACACGTCGACATAGAGCCGGGCCAGCAGGCGCGCCGGCCGCCAGCCATAGGCGAGCACGAGGCCCAGGAGTGCGCCCAGCACGGTGCCCATGACGATCGTCCAGAGCGAGACCTCGGCCGTGACCAGGGCGCCGTTCCAGATCGCGCCGCGTGCCACCCAGAGCTCGCTCCAGAAGCTGCGCTCCATCAGCGGATCACCGCGTAGCGCCGCTCGACCACCCGGAGCGCGAGCGCCAGGGCGTAGGACACGGCGAGATAGAGGGCCGAGGCGGTGAGCCAGGCCTCCATCACCCGGAAGGTGTTGGCGTTGATCTGCCGGGCGGTGAAGGTGAGCTCGGGCACCGCGATCGCGGTGGCGAGCGAGGTGTCCTTGAACAGCGAGATCAGGTTGTTGGAGATCGAGGGCAGCGTGATCCGCAGCATCACCGGCAGGACGACGTAGAGCTGGCGCTGCCAGGGCTCGAGGCCGATCGCCCGGGCCGCCTCCAGATACTGTCTCGGGATCGAGGCGAGCCCGGCGCGGAACACCTCGCACATGTAGGCCGCGGCGTAGAGCGAGAGGGTGATCGTGAAGGAGGGGATCTTGTCCGGCGGGCGGATGTCGAACCGGTAGAGATCCAAAAGCGCGAAGATCTCCGGCAGGCCGAAATAGACGAACACGATCAGGAGCAGCAGCGGCGTGTTGCGGATCAGCTCGACATAGCCCCAGATCGCCCAGTCCAGCCAGCGCCGCCCGGACTGGCGGCCATAGGCCAGGAGGAGGCCGAGCAGCGAGCCCACGAGGAGCGAGACGACGGCCAGCCCGAGCCCGAGCAGCAGGGCATCCAGGAGCTTCGGCCAGTTCCGGACGATGACCGACCAGTCGAACTGATAGGCGAGCAAGCGGGCCTCCGCGCCGATGTCCGGGGCCCGGGGTGGCGTCCCCGGGCCCCGCCGGCCTCAGGCGAACTCCTGCGGGAAGCCCACGAGCGGCGTCGGCAGGTCGATGCCGAACCACTTCTTGTAGGACGCCTTGACGGTGTCGAAGTCGACACCCATGAGCGCCTCCTTGTAGACCGTGTTGATCCAGTTGAGCCAGATCGGGTCGCCCGGCTTGACCGCCGAGGCGTAGGAGTTGGGCATCCAGCCGTAGCCGGCATCGAGGTAGCGGCCCGGGTTCCGCTGCATGAGCCAGCGGATCGCCGACTGGTCGGCCAGATAGGCGTCGATGCGCCGCGCGTTGAGCGCCTGCAGCGTGGTGTCCGGGCTGTCGAACTGGTCGACCTTGGCCTGCGGCAGGGCCATGTGGATCCAGTCCTCGATGAACACGTTCTGCATCGCGCCGACCCTGAGGTTCGGCCCGGCCGCGAGCGCCTCCTGGAAGTTCTTGACCTTGCCGCCCTGCGCCAGCAGCAGGAGCCCGACCCCCTCGCGATAGTAGGGGATCGTGAACTCGACCTGCTGGGCGCGGCCGGGCGTCACCGTCATCCACTGCACGACCACGTCGACCTTGTCGGTCACGAGGCTCGGGATGCGGGCGTCCGAGCCCTGGATCACGAACTCGATCTTGTCCGGGTCGTCGAACAGGCTCTTGGCGATCAGCCGGGCCATGTCGATGTCCATGCCGACCAGCTTGCCCGAGGCGTCCTCGAAGTGCCAGGGCGGGTTGGTCGAGCCGGTGCCGACGATCAGCTTGCCGCGCTTGAGCACCTGGTAGAGCTTGCTCGTGCTCGTGTCGAAGGTCTGCGCCTGCGCGGCGCGGCCGAGCAGGAGCCCGCCGGCGGCGGCACCGGCCGCGCCGACCGCGGCGCCGAGCCCCATCAGACCGCGGCGCGCCAGCCCCGAGGTCGACTCCCGACTGTCGCTCATCCTCGCCTCCTCCACGGACCGCCGCGGACCTCCTCGGCCGGTCCGACGCGAGGAGCCAAGCACGCGCGACCGGCCGCGACAAGCGCGCCGCCCGGCCCTCGATCCTGCACTGCCGCAGTTGCGAAAAGGCTTCCGCCCGGCGAGAGTGCAGCGCCGCACCCGAGGAGGAGAGCGATGCGAACGACCCGCAGGCGGGCCGCGGCCGGTCTCGCGCTGGCCGGTTCCCTGGTCCTGGCACGGCAGCGGCGGCCGCGCGCCCAGGCGGCGGCGGTGCGCTTCGGTGCGGTCCTGCCCTTCTCCGGGGGGCTCGACCTGTTCGGCCAGCAGGCCCGGCTCGGCCTCGAGCTCGCCGCCGCCGAGATCAACGAAGCGGGCGGTATCCTCGGCCGGCCGGTCGAGCTCCTGCTCGAGGACAACAAGACCGACCCCAAGACCTCGGTCGAGAAGGCGACCCGGCTCGTCGCCCGCGACGAGGTCCTGGCGGTGCTCGGCCCGATCACCTCGAGCGCGCGCGACGCGATGGCGCCGGTCCTGGCGCGCGCCCGCACGGCCCTCCTCTACGCGACCAACTACGAGGGCGGTGCCTGCGGGCGCTACCTGTTCGCCTTCAACACCGTGCCGAACCAGGAGCTGGCCAAGCTCGTCCCCTTCCTCGCGCGCAGCAAGGGCCGCAGCTTCTACCTGTTCGGGGCCGACTATGTCTGGCCGCAGCGGATGTTCCAGCACGCCCGCAGGCTCGTGGACGGGCTCGGCGGCACCGTCCTCGGCGAGGAGCTGACGCCGTTCGGCGTCAAGGAGTTCGCCCCCGTGATCCGGCGCATCGAGGCGTCCGGGGCGCAGGTGTTGCTGTTCGCGCTGCCCGGCGCCGACGGCATCACCTTCATCCGCCAGGCCGAGGATCTGGGCCTCCTGCAGAAGCTCACGGTCGGCTTCCTCGGCTTCTCCGAGGCCTATCTGGGCGCCTTCGGGCCCGGCCGCGGCCAGGGCATGTACGTGGCGGTGCCCTTCGTGGCCGCCTCGGAGGCGACCGGGCCCAAGGAGTTCGTCGCGCGCATCCGCGCCCGCGCCGGCGCCGATGCCGTGGTCTCGCACTACGTCATGACGCATTGGCTGGCGCTGACCGCGGCCGCCCGGGCGCTCGAGCGGGCCGGCCGGATCGACCGCGAGGCGCTCGTCGACGGGCTCCAGGGCCTCACCGTCGAGGCGCCGACCGGCCCGGTCACGATCGGCGCCAGGGACCACCACGTGACGCTCGCGATGTTCCTCGCGCGGACCGAGGGCGAGCGGCTCGTGACCGTCGAGGCGCTCGGCCCGCAGGCGCCCGAAGCCGGCTGCGGCTGAGGTCGGCGGTGGCGGACCGCGGCCGATGCCGGCGCCGCTCCTCGAGCTCCGCCACCTGGTCAAGAGCTTCGGCGGCGTGCTCGCGGTCGCCGGCGCCTCGCTCGAGCTCGCGCCCGGCGAGGTCCTGGCGCTGATCGGCCCGAACGGCTGCGGCAAGACCACGCTCTTCAACCTGGTGACCGGGATCGAGCGGCCGGATGCCGGGGCGGTGCGGCTGGACGGGCGCGAGATCGGCCACCTGCCGCCGCAGGCGCGTGCCCGCCTCGGGATCGGCCGCACCTTCCAGGTGCCGGGCGTGCTGGCGGCGCTCCCGGTCCTGGAGAACCTCGAGGTCGCGGCCACCGCCGCCGGCCGGCGGCGCCGGCTCGCCCGGGCGGCGCTCGACGAGAACGGCCTCGCACCCTACGCCGGCCGACCGGCGGGCGAGCTGCCGCACGGGCTGCAGCAGCGTCTGGAGCTCGCCATGGTCCTCCTGCAGGGACCGCGCCTGCTCCTGCTCGACGAGCCGACCGCCGGGCTCGAACTCGCCGAGAGCCTCGCCGCCGCCGAGCGGATCCGCGACCTCGCCCGTGCGCACGGGACCGCCGTGCTGGTGGTCGAGCACGATCTGGCCTTCGTGCGCGCGCTCGAGGCCGAGGTGGCGGTGATGCCGCGCAAGCATTTCCGCATGCGCGGCCCCTACGGCCGGGTCGCCGCCGACCCGGAGGTGCGCAGCGCCTATCTCGGGAGCCGCGCCTGATGCTCGAGGTCGTGGGCCTCACCGCCGGCTACCGACCGGGTGCGCCCGTCCTCCACGAGGTCTCGCTCGCCCTCGGGCCCGGCCGGGTGCTCGCGGTGATGGGTCGCAACGGCGCCGGCAAGACCACGCTCCTCAAGGCGATCCTCGGGCTCGCCCGGCGCGAGGCGGGCAGCGTCCGGCTGCAGGGACGGCCGCTCGACGGGCTCGCCCCCGAGCGCGTCGCGCGCGCGGGCATCGGCTGGGTGCCGCAGGGCCGCGGCGTCTTCCCCGGGCTGAGCGTGGCCGAGAACCTGCGCCTGGGTGCCCTCGGCACCGGCCGGCCGCCGCCCGGCCCGGCGCTCCTCGCCCGCTTCCCGGCCCTGGTGGAGCGCGCCGACCGCCCGGCCGACAGCCTCTCGGGTGGCGAGCAGCGCCAGCTCGCCATCGCCCGCGCACTCGCCGGCGAGCCGCGCCTGCTGCTCCTCGACGAGCCGAGCGAGGGTCTGCAGCCCTCGCGCGTCGAGGAGCTCGCCCGCACCCTCGGGGCGCTCGTGGCCGAGACCGGCCTCGCCCTCCTCCTGGTCGAGCAGAACCTCGATCTCGCGGTCGAGCTCGCCGACGCCTGCCTCGTGCTCGAGGACGGCCGCGTGGTCGAGCGGCTGAGCGGCGCCGAGCTCGCCGAGGATCCGGCGCGCCTCGAGCGCCGGCTGGGGCTCTGAGGCCGGTGCCGGTCGACCCGGTGCTCCTCCTGCTCGACGCCGCCGCGCAGGCGACGACCCTCCTGCTCGTGGCTTCCGGCCTGGCGGTGACGATGGGCCTCGTCGGCATCGTCAACCTCGCGCACGGCGAGCTCCTGCTGGTGGGCGCCTACACCGCACTCGCCGCCGAGCGGGCCGGGTTGGGATTCTGGGCCGGGCTGGCCCTGGCCCCCTGCCTCGGCGCGCTCCTCGGGCTGGCGCTCGACCGGTTCGTGGTCCGGCGCATCCGCGAGCGGCCGCTCGATGCCCTGCTCGCCACCTGGGCCGTGGGCCTCGTCATCCGCCAGGTGGTGGTGGCCCTGTTCGGGCCGGGCTCCTTCACGCTCCCGGTCCCGCTCGAGGGCGAACTGGCCCTCGCCGGGACCGGCTACCCGGCCTATCGGCTGCTGGTGATGGCCCTGGCGCTGGCCACGACGGGCCTCCTCGCGGTCCTCCTCCTCGCCACCCCGCTCGGCCTGATGATCCGCGGTGCGGTGGCCGACCGCACGCTGGCGGCGGCGAGCGGGCTTCCGGTCCGCCGCCTGGACGCGTTCGCCATGGCGCTCGGCGCCGGGCTCGCCGGGCTCGCCGGCGCCGCCACCGCGCCGCTCGTCGGGATCGACCCGCAGATGGGTCTGGGCTTCCTCCTGCCGGCGTTCCTGGCCGTGCTGGTGGCACCCACCGGCGGGCTCGCCGGCACGGCTGCCGGGGCGGGGCTCGTGGGCGGCGGCGAATCGCTGGTCGCGGCCTTCGCCTCGCCGGTCACCGCCCAGCTCGCGATCCTGGCCCTGGCGGTCGTGCTCCTGCGTCTCGCCTCCGGTCGCCGGCCCGGGCGCGAGCGCTGAGCGTGCCGCCCCCGGAGCCCATGCCTTGAGCCGCGAGCCGCTCCTGCCGGCGCTCCTCCTCTGGGCCTGCCTCGCGCTCCTGCCGCTCGTGGCACCGGCCTGGCTGCTCGGCCAGCTCGCCCAGCATCTCTGCTACGGCCTGCTCGCCATGAGCCTCGCCTATCTGTGGGGCCAGGGTGGGCTCCTGTCCTTCTGCCAGGCGCTGTTCTTCGGTGCCGGCGCCTACGCCTTCGCGCTCGCCGCCCTCGGCCGGCTGGCCTTCCTGCCGGCCTCGGCCGGCCTCGGCCTCGCCCTCGCCGTCCTCGTCCCCACCCTGCTCGCGCTCGCCCTCGGCCTCCTCCTCGTCACCGCCCGCGTGCCGACCGGGCCGGCCTGGGCGGTCCTGACCCTGGTCCTGGGCGTGATCGGCGAGCGGCTCGCCACCAGCTCGACGGCGCTCGGCGGCTCGAACGGGCTCACCGGCCTGCCGCCGCTCGTGCTGCCGCTGCCCGCGGGCCCGTTCGAGCTGATCGATCCCCTGCCGCTCTACCTTCTCACCGCAGCCGTAGCGGCCTGCGTGCAGCAGGGCCTCGCCCGGGCGATCCGCTCGCCCGCCGGCAGCCTGCTGCGCGCGGTCCGCGAGGACCCGCTGCGCGCCGCGCATCTGGGCGTCGATCCGCTGCGCGTGCGGCTGCGCGCCTTCACCCTGGCCGCCGCCGTGGCGGGGCTCGGCGGCGGCCTGTTCGCCGCCCAGTTCGGCTTCGTCGCCCCTCCGCTCCTCGGCCTCCAGCTCTCGACCGAGGCGCTCGTCTGGGTCGCGGTCGGCGGCCGCGGCTCGCCGCTGGCCGCCCTGCTCGGCGCGCTGCTCGTCAGGACCCTCGAGGGCCTGCTCGGCGAGTGGCTCGGACCGGGCTGGCCGCTGGCACTCGGCCTGCTGGTCGTGCTCGGCGTGCTGGTCTTTCCCAGGGGCCTCCTCGGCGGCCTGCTCGCCCGCCTCGCCCGCCGGCCGGGCTGAGCCCCGGCCTGCGGGCGGGCCGTTCAGGCCTCGACCAGCCGCTCGAGCGCGCGCGCCTGGGCGATCCAGTCGGCGACCTCCTCGGGCGTCGGCGAGCGCCGCGCCATCCGCTCGCGGCCGTTGAGCTCCCTCAGCATGGCGTGCAGCCGGACCGGGTCCTGGTGCGCCAGCGCGCCGGTGTCGCGCACGCCCAGGTCCTCGAGCATCATGGAAAAGACCGCGCCCACCCCGTTGACGCGGGCCATGTCGGCCCGCTGGACGAGGCGCAGCAGGAGCTCGGGATCGACGCCCGTCGACCGCGCCAGCGCCTGCCGGCCGGCCACCGTGCCGGTCCGCTCGAGCAGGCGGGCGCAGGTGTTGATCCCCTGCCGCTTGAGCGCGGCGCGCGTGCTCGCGGGCACGCCGCGCAGCTTGCTCACCGGCAGCGCGTAGGCGGCCGGCGCCACCGCAGCGGCGATGCGCTTCTCGTCGGTCTCGATGCCATGGCCCATCATGCGATCGGTGCCTCCATGCGACCGCACCCCGCAGCGGGGCCGGCGCAGTACCCGAGCGCAAGTCGCGTACCAGGCTTCGGACGGTGCTTCGGAGGAGCGCTACGGACGTGGTTCTATCCGAATGTTGCAGGAGTATCCTGATGTCGTACATGAACTGTGGACGGCCCCTGCCGGCGACGCGCTGTCAACGCTACCGACAGTAACGGCCGGCCGCGGACGTCCTCAGCGGCGGGTGAGCAGCGCCCGCTCGAGCGCCTGCGCCAGGCCGCGCACCTCCTCGGCGTTGAGGAAGGCACCGATGCGCAGGCGGCGGCCGTGCGAGCGCAGCCAGAGCCGGGCCGTGAGCGGGCTCGGCTGCTCCAGCTGGACGCGCACCCAGTAGGGTTCGAGGCGGACCGTCCGTGCGCTGCCGTCCGGCTCGATGCGCAGGACGTGCAGCCCGCTCGCGTCGAGGCGGATCTCCTCGCGCCGCCGGCTGCGGCGCCGCGCGACCAGGAAGGCGGCTGCGAGCAGCACGAGGTCGAGCCCGAGGAAGCCCGTGACCGGCCAAGCACCCACGAGCGCGAAGGCGCTGCCGAGTGCCCCGCTCACCGCTGCCGCGACCAGCAGCACCCCGCTCGCCCCCCATGGACCGAGCGAGTGGTTCGGGTAGAGGACGACGTGGAAGGGCGCTCGTGGCGCGTCCGGTTCGCCGGTCACCCCGCTCGTCCCCCTGCGCTGTGCAACGATCCTCGGCGAGGCACTCTATGGCAGCCGGTCGACGCCGTCCAACCCGTCCGGGCGAGCCGCCGGCACCCGCCGACGACCCGGCCGCGCGCGCCGCTTCGATCCTGGAGCGGCTCGCCGCCGCCCGGCCCGACCCGCACACCGAGCTCGCCTTCCGCGACCCCTTCACCCTGCTCGTGGCGGTGGTCCTCTCGGCGCAGGCGACCGACGTCGGCGTCAACAAGGCGACACGGAAGCTCTTCGCGGTGGCCCCGACGCCCGAAGCGATGGTGGCGCTCGGGGAGGAAGGTGTGCGTGACCACATCAGGACGATCGGCCTCTACCGTACCAAGGCGAGGAACGTCGTGGCCCTGTCGCGGGCCCTCCTGGAGCGGCACGGCGGCGAGGTGCCGCGCGACCGCGAGGCCCTGGAGCGGCTGCCCGGGGTCGGCCGCAAGACCGCCAACGTGGTCCTCAACGAGGCCTTCGGCGAGCCCACCATCGCCGTCGACACGCACGTCTTCCGGGTCGCCGACCGAACCGGCATCGCCCCGGGCAGGACACCCCTCGAGGTCGAGAAGAAGCTCCTCGAGGTCGTCCCCGAGCGCTTCCGCAAGGGCGCGCACCACTGGTTGATCCTGCACGGCCGCTACGTCTGCACCGCCCGCAAGCCGGCCTGCGGGCGCTGCCCGGTGCGCGATCTCTGCCCCTACCCCGCGACGGCGGGTGGCAAGGCTCCCGACGGCAGCGACGGCAGCGGATCGTAGCGCCCGACCGGCCCGCCCGGCGCCAGCCGGCAGGAGGTGAGGCGGCGATCGGCCGCGCGCAGTCGCAGGTCGAGCAGGCGCCGCGTCGCCGCGAGCAGCGGACCCTGCCCGGCCGGCTCGAGCGCCAGGTTGCGCGTCCAGGCGGGATCGGCCAGCTGATCGACCAGCAGCGGCGGCAGACCGGCGAAGTGGACGCAGGCCCAGCGGTCGTCCAGATCGACCGCGAGCGCGGCCTCCTCCGCTTCGAGGCCGAGGGCGGCGGCCAGGCCGGGCTCCTCGCCGTCGCGGAAATCGAGCTCCCAGGTGGTCGCCCGCCGCCAGCGCGGCGGCTGGTCACCTGTAAGGAAACCCGACAGGGAGCGTCCATCGCATTGCAGGGGAACCGGCAGGTCGAGCGCCTCGAGCAGCGTCGGCAGGAGGTCGACATGCTCGCTCGGTGCGTGCACCCGCAGCCCGTGGCCGGCCGGCCGGCGCGGATCGCGGATCAGGAGCGGCACGTGGAAGGCCTGCGGGAAGAAGGCCCCCTTGCCGAGCAGCCAATGGTCGCCGAGCAGCTCGCCGTGATCGCTCGTGACGACGACCAGCGTGTCGTCCCACTCGCCGCGCCCCGCCACCGCCGCGAACAGCCGGCCGAGTTCGTGGTCGACCTCGGCCACCAGCCCGGCATAGACCGCGCGCAGCCGGGCCACGGTCGCATCGTCGAGCCGGGCGGGGGCGCCGAAGGTCCGCCCGAGCCAGCCCGAGAAGGGCCGCTCCAGGAGGGCGGCGAGCCAGGGGTGGAGGGCGGCCTGCTCGGCCGGGCCGGGTGCCCGGCGCGGCGGCAGGGTGCGTGCGGGGTCGACCCGGGCGTGCCAGGGCGCGGCCGCGACCCAGGGCGGGTGCGGCTTGATCAGCGAGAGGTGCAGGCACCAGGGCCGCCCGCGCGGCTGCCGCGCCAGCCAGGCCGTGGCCTCGTCGACCAGGAACGCGCTCTCGCCGTCCTCGGCCCGCCAGGGCGCCGGCTCGCCGAGCGGCCGGTCGTAGGCCTCCTCGACCGTCATCCGCCCGTAGCCGCGGGCGGCCAGCCGGTCGAGCCAGGGTCCGGCCTCCTCGGGCAGGAGCAGGCCCACCTCGAAGCCCGGCAGCACACCCTCGTAGGTGGTCAGCCGCGGATCGCCCGGCGGCAGCACGCGCGGGTCGGCGCTGGTGTCCGTGTAGCCGAACAGCACCGGCGCGAAGCCGCCGCGCCGGAGCTCCAGGGCGAGGTTGGTGAGCGTCCAGTCGAGCGGGGTGCCGTTCGTGACCGAACGGTGGTTGAAGGCGTAGGTGCCGGTGTAGAGCGAGGCGCGCGCCGGGCCGCAGGGTGCCGCCTGGCCGTGGTGGCGGAGGAAGACCGTCGCCTCGCGGGCGAAGGCCGCCAGATTCGGGGTCGGCACGGGCCCGGTCCCGCCGAGGTCGAGATGGTCGGCGCGCCACTGGTCGGCGGTGACGAACAGGAGGTTCAAGCGGGCCTCCCCAGCCGTACGCTTCGCAGTTGAACTGGGCGCCGCCGGGCGGCAGGCTCGGCGCGTCCGAAGGGAGGATGCCCATGCCCGTGCCCGCGGTCGAGCCGGTCCTGGCCGAGGTCGAGCGGAGCTTCGAGCGCTCCGTCGAGCGGTTGGTGGAGCTCCTGCGGATCCCCTCGGTCGGGACCGACCCGGCGTTCGACGCCGACACCCGCCGGGCGGCGGAATGGCTCGCCGACCGGCTGCGGGCGATCGGCCTCGAGGCCCGGGTCGACCCGACCGGCGGCCAGCCGATGGTGGTCGCGCACGACCTCGGCGCCCCGGCCGGGGCGCCGCATTTCCTCTACTACGGCCACTACGACGTGCAGCCGCCCGACCCGCTCGAGCTCTGGACGAGCCCGCCCTTCGAGCCGGCCCGGGTCGAGGGGCCGCACGGGCCCCGTCTCGTGGCGCGCGGTGCGGTCGACGACAAGGGCCAGCTCATGACCTGGCTCGAGGCCATGGCCGCCTGGAAGGCGGTGCACGGCCGTCTGCCGGTGTGCGTGTCGGTGCTGATCGAGGGCGAGGAGGAGAGCTCGTCCAAGAGCCTCGAGCCCTTCCTCCAGGCGAATCGCGACGAGCTCACCGCCGATCTCTGCGTCATCTCGGATACCGGCATGCTGGCGGTCGACCGGCCGGCGATCACCACCATGCTGCGCGGCATCGCCTATTTCGAGCTGCGCGTCGAGGGGCCGACGCACGACCTGCATTCGGGGATGTTCGGCGGTGCCGTGGTCAACCCCATCCACGTGCTGAGCGAACTCCTGGCCGCCCTGCACGACCGCGAGGGCCGCATCACGCTCCCGGGCTTCTACGACCGGGTCCTGGAACCGTCGCCCGAGCAGAAGGCGGCGTGGGCCGCCATCCCCTTCGACGAGCGCGCCTTCCTCGCCGCTGCCGGGCTCGATCGGTCGACCGGCGAGGCCGGCCGCAGCCTTCTGGAACGGCTCTGGTCGCGGCCGACCCTGGACGTCAACGGGATTTGGGGCGGCTACACCGGCGAGGGCTCGAAGACGGTGATCCCGGCCAGGGCCCAGGCCAAGCTCTCGTTCCGGCTGGTCCCCGACCAGGACCCGCGCGAGGTGGCGGGGCAGCTCCGCTGCTGGCTGGCCGAGCGCGTGCCGCCGGGCTGCCGCTTCGAGCTGGTCGAGATGGGCCTGGGCGCGCCGATCCGGGTGCCGACCGACTCGCCCCACCTGGCGGCGGCGCGCCGCGCGCTCGCCCGCGTGTTCGGCCGCGAGCCGGCCCTGATCGGCTGCGGCGGCTCGATCCCGGTGACCGCCTCGATCCGCCGGATCCTCGGCATGGACAGCCTGCTGCTCGGCTTCGGCCTCGACGACGACCGGGTGCACAGCCCGAACGAGAAGTTCGAGCTGGTCTGCTATCGCCGGGGCATCCTGGCGCACGCCGCCTTCCTGGCCGAGGCGGCGGGGATCGGACGTTGAAGCGGAGCCGGGATCAGACGTTGAAGCGGAAGTGGCAGACGTCGCCGTCGCGGATGACGTAGTCGCGCCCCTCGAGCCGCATCCGCCCGGCCTCCCTGGCGGCCTGCTCGCCGCCCAGCCGGACATAGTCGTCGTAGGCGATCACCTCGGCGCAGATGAAGCCGCGGGCGATGTCGGTGTGGATCGAGGCGGCCGCCTCGACCGCCGTGGCGCCGTCGCGGATCGTCCAGGCGCGCGCCTCCTTGGGCCCGGCGGTGAGGAAGCTGATCAGGCCCAACAGCGCATGGCCCTCGCGGATCACCTTGGCGAGGCCGGGCTCGGCGAGCCCGAGCGTCTCCAGATAGGCGCGCCGCTCGTCCGGCTCGAGGCCGGCGAGCTCGGCCTCGATCGCCGCCGCGATCACCACCGAGCGGGCGCCCTCGGCCTCGACCACCCGGGCCACCTCGGCGCTGCGCGCATTGCCCGTGGCGGCCGCGGCCTCCTCGACGTTGAGGACGTAGAGCACCGGCTTGGCGGTCAGCAGCTGGAACGAGGCCAGCTCGCGCCGCTCCTCGGGCGGGAGCGCGAGCGCGCGGGCCGGCCGCCCCTCGCCCATGGCCGGCAGGATCCGCTCCAGGAGATCGAGCCGCGCGCGGGCCTCCTTGTCCTGGCCGCGCACCCGGCGCACGAGGCCGTCCCGCTGCCGCTCCAGGCTCTCGAGGTCGGCCAGCAGCAGCTCGGTGTCGACCAGCTCGCGATCGCGCAGGGGGTCGACCCCGCCCTCGACGTGGGTGACGTCGGCGTCCTCGAAGCAGCGCAGCACGTGCAGGATCGCATCGACCTCGCGGATCGCCGCGAGGAAGCGGTTGCCGAGCCCCTCGCCCTTGGCCGCACCGCGCACGAGCCCGGCGATGTCCTTGATCTCGAGCTGGGTGGGGACGATCCTGGCCGACTTGGCGAGCCGCGCCAGGACCTCGAGCCTGGGATCGGGCACCGGCACCCGACCCACATTGGGCTCGATCGTGCAGAAGGGGTAGTTGGCGGCGGCGGCCGCGGCGGTCGCGGTCAGCGCGTTGAAGAGGGTGGACTTGCCGACATTGGGCAGGCCCACGATGCCGCAGGCGAAGCCCATCTCAGCCGCTCCCCTGGGCGCCCGCGGCGGCCGCGCGGGCGGCCTTGCGCTCGGCCCGCCGGGCCTCCTCCTCGGGGTCGCGGGAAAGCAGCGTCACCTTGTTCATGAAGCCCGCATCGTCGCCCGCGGCCAGGAGCGGTGCCGCCTCGGCCAGGGCATCGAGCAGCCGCTCGAGCCAGGGCCGCTCGACCTTGGCGAAGTCGGCGAGCACGTGGCCGGTCACCCGGTCCTTGTGGCCGGGATGGCCGATGCCGATGCGCACCCGGCGGAACTCCGGGGTGCCCAGGCACTGGGCGATGCTGCGCAGGCCGTTGTGCCCGGCGACGCCGCCGCCGAGCTTCACCCGCACCTTGCCCGGGGCGAGGTCGAGCTCGTCGTGGAACACCACCACGTCCGGGAAGGGCAGCTTCAGGAAGCGCACCGCGGCGGCGACCGACCGACCGCTCTCGTTCATGAAGGTCAGGGGCTCCAGGAGGAGCGCCCGCTCGCCGTCGAGCGCCCCCTCGGCGATCCGCCCCTGCCACTTGCTCCGCCAACCGGGAAAGCGCCAGCGTTCGGCGATCCGCTCGACCGCCATGAAGCCGACATTGTGGCGGTGGCCCTCGTACTCCCGCCCGGGATTGCCGAGGCCCACGAGGAGCTTCAAGGGCCCCGGCCCCGCGCTCAGCCGGCCGCGGGCTCGGTCGCGGCGGCCGCCGCCGGCGCCTCGCCGGTGGTGGGCGGCACGATCGAGGCGATCGTGAAGTCGCGGTCGGTGATCACCGGCCGCACGCCCTCGGGCAGGGCGATGTGCCGGATGTGCACCGATTCGCCGATGTCGAAGCCGGAGAGATCGGCCACGAGCTCGGTCGGGATGGCGTCGGCCGGACAGACGAGCTCGACCTCGCGGCGCACGATGTTGAGCACGCCGCCGCGCTTGAGCCCGGGGCAGGTCGCCTCGTTGGTGAAGCGCACCGGCACGGCCACGGTGACCCGGGCACCGGCCGCGGCGCGCACGAAGTCCAGATGCAGCGGCCGGTCGGTGACCGGGTGGAGCTGCGCCTCGCGCGGCAGCACGTGCTCGACCGTGCCGTCGATCTCGATGTCCATGACGGTCGCGAAGAAGCGCGGCTGCTGCAGCAGCCGCATGGTCTCCTTGGCGTCCAGGCTGATCTTGCGCGGCGGCGCGCCGCCACCGTAGACGATCGCCGGGATCCGCCCCTGGCGGCGCACCGCCCGTGCCCCGCCCTTGCCGGTGCGCTCGCGCGCCTGTGCCTGCAGCTTGTTCGCCATCCGCCCCTACCTCCTGCCCCTCCGGTCCACGGCCACGCCGCCCGGACAGACCACGCTCCCCGGCGCTCCCCGCGCCTCAGTCGAACAGGCTCGAGACCGAGCTCTCGCTCGAGATCCGCTGGATCGCCTCGCCCATCAGCGTCGCGACCGAGAGGACCCGGATCTTGTCGCTGACCCGGACGGCCTCGGTCGGCCGGATGCTGTCGGTGATCACGAGCCTGTCGAGCGAGCTGGCCACGATCCGCGCCACGGCACCCGCCGACAGCACCCCGTGCGTCACGTAGGCCTGCACCGAGACCGCGCCCGCCTTCAACAGCGCGTCGGCCGCGTTGCAGAGCGTGCCGCCCGAATCGACGATGTCGTCGACCAGGATGCAGCGCATGCCGCGCACGTCCCCGATGACGTTCATGACATCGGAGACGCCCGCCCGCTCACGGCGCTTGTCGATGATGGCCAGGCCCACGTCAAGGCGCTTGGCGAAGCCGCGCGCGCGGGTGACGCCGCCCACGTCGGGCGAGACGATCATCAAGTTCTCGTTGCCGAGCCGCTCCAGGATGTCCGGCACCATGAGCGGGGTGGAGAACAGGTTGTCGACCGGGATGTCGAAGAAGCCCTGGATCTGCCCGGCGTGCAGCTCCATGGTGAGGACCCGCGAGGCGCCGGCCGTGGTGATCAGGTTGGCGACCAGCTTGGCCGAGATCGGTGTCCTCGGTCCGGGCTTCCGGTCCTGGCGCGCATAGCCGAAATAGGGGATCACCGCGGTGATCCGCCGCGCCGAGGCGCGCTTCAGCGCGTCGATGATGACCAGCAGCTCCATCAGGTTGTCGTTCGCCGGGTAGGAGGTCGGCTGGACGATGAAGACGTCCTCGCCGCGCACGTTCTCGTGGATCTCGACGAACACCTCCATGTCGGCGAAGCGGTGGACCGTGGCGTTGGTCAGGTCCATGCGCAGATAGGCGGCGATCGCTTCGGCCAGCGGCCGGTTGGCGTTGCCGGCGAGGAGCTTCATGGCGACGGTCCGGGGACGGGGCGGCCTGCGACGCGGCGGCTTCTACCAGCCCACCCCCGACCCTTCAATGCTCGCGCCGGAGGCGAGCGATCCGCGGCCCTGCGGCATCCGGACCCTCACCCGGGCCATTCCACGGGCGGCACGCCGTCGTACATCTCGGAAAGCGGCAGCTCGATACCGAGCTCGGGCAGGGCCAGGACGGCCTCGGCGCCCTCGGCCGCCTCCTCGTCGACCCAGCCCGGATCGCGCCGCCGCATGAGGTCGACCCGCATCCGGTCGGGATGCACCCAGAGGACCACCGCGAGGCTCGGGATGCTCTGATAGGCCGGGCGCTTCCTGGTCAGATCGTACATTGCGGTGGAAGGCGAGAGGACCTCGACCACGAGGACCGGATCCTCGATGTGGGTCGCCCGCGGATCGCCGGGCCCGCGGCGCACGAAGGCATCCGGAGACATCACATCACCGCGCGGCGCACGACCTCGAGGTTCGAGCCGTGCGGCGAACAGGGCGTTCCGCGCACTCCGGAGGCCAACGCCGCCATCGCGTTCACCGTGATCAGGTCGTGCCCGAGCGTATCGCCGTCCCGCCTGCGGACGACGCCGCCGACCCGCTCGAAGCGCTCCGGCTGCCGGTTCTCCCAGTCGAGGAAGCCTTCGAGGGAGAGAGCCTCCTCGCGCATGTCCGCCATCCGGACCTCCGCACGGGCATCCTGCCACCGGGCGGGCTCCCGGGCGAGGTCGCGTCGCCGGCTCAAGGACCGAGCACGAGCCCCGGCAGCCAGGTGGTGAGCGGTGGCAGGAGTGTGATGGCCAGGAGAACCAGCAGCAGCGGGACGAGGTAGGGAAGGACCGCCCGCGCCACCGTCTCGAAGGGCAGCCGCGCCACGTTGGCGGTCACGAACAGCACCACGCCAACGGGCGGGGTGATCGTGCCGATCATGAGGTTCAGGACGAACACCACGCCGAGCTGGACCGGATCGACGCCGAGCGCGAGTGCGGGTGGGACGAAGATCGGGACGAGCAGCAGGATCGCCGCGATCGCCTCCATGAAGCAGCCGACCACGAGCAGCACGAGATTCAGGAGCAGCAGGAACAGCAGGGGATCGCCGATCCCGTCCACGAGGGCGGCCGAGACCGCCTGCGGCAGGCGCGAGACCGAGAGGCACCAGGCGAACAGCGAGGCGGTCATGACGAGTGCCATGACCACGCCCGTGGTCTCGAGCGTGTCGACCAGAAGCCGCGGCAGGTCCGCCAGGCGGAACTCGCGGTAGACGAGGAGCCCCACCAGCAGCGCGTAGAACGCCGCGACCGCGGCCGCCTCGGTCGGCGTGAAGACGCCACCCAGCATGCCGGCCAGGAGCAGCACCGGTGCGAGCAGCGCCCAGAGCGCCTCGCGGGCCGCGCGGGCGAGTGCCCGGACCCCCGGGAAGGGCTCGCGCGGCAGGCCCCTGCGGCGCGCCGTGGCGGCCACGAGCAGCATGAGTGCGGCGGCCATGAGCAGGCCCGGGACCACCGCCCCCAGGAACAGCCCGCCGATGCTGGTCTCGGCCATGACGCCGTAGATCACCATCGGCAGGGAGGGTGGGATGATCGGGCCGATCGTGGCCGAGGCGGCGGTCACCGCGGCCGCGGTCCCGGGATCGTAGCCGGCCTCGCGCATGGCCTTGATCTCGACCGTACCCAGCCCGCCGGCATCGGCCACGGCCGAGCCGCTCATGCCGGCGAAGATCACCGAGGCGGTGATGTTGGCGTGGCACAGCCCGCCCCGGAGCCAGCCGGTGAGCGCGCGGGCGAAGGTGAAGATCCGCTCGGTGATCCCGGCGGCGTTCATCACGTTGCCCATGAGGATGAAGAAGGGTGCCGCGAGCAGCGGGAAGCTGTTGGCGGCCATGGCGATGCGCTGCGGCACGACGATCCCGGGAACGCCCGCGAGCGCCGCGTATGCCCAGCCGGCCAGGCCCAGGAGCACGAACAGCGGGGTGCCGGTGGCGAGCATCGCCGCCCAGAAGGCGAGCACGCCGCCCATGAGCCCGCTCAAGGACCCTCCCGCCAGCGGCGGACGACCGCGCGGAGGAGGAGCAGCCCCGTCAGCGGCACCGCGGCGTAGACGAGCCAGAAGCCGAGCGGCATCGTCACCATCGGCACGTCGCGGTTGCGCCAGGCGATCACCGCGCCGTGCCAGACGAGCCCGGCCGCCAGCAGTGCGGTGAGCCCGAGTGACAGCCGGGAAAGCAGGCGCCGGAGGGGTGCCGGCAGCCGGTCGGCGAGCATGCCGATGGCGATGTGGGTGCCGCGCCGGGCCGCCACCGCCCAGCCGAGCAGGGCCACCCAGACGTAGAGGTAGCGGGCCGCCTCCTCGCTCCAGACGAGCGGCGAACCCAGCCCGTAGCGCCAGACGATCTGCGCCAGGACGAGCGCGAAGATCGCGAGGAAGAGGGCCGCGGCCAGACCCTCGACCAGCCGGTCCGAGGGCCGCGCCGGGAGCGCGCCGTCGGCTCCGCCCGCCTCCTCCGGCCTCACCGGACCGCCTGGATCCGCTCCCAGGTGCCCTTGCCCCAGCGCGCCTCGAAGCGCTGCGGCACGCTCTTCAAGACCGCCTCGCGGAACGCCGCCACGTCGGGCGTGATCACCGTCATGCCGGCCTTCTCGAAGGTCCGGGCGAGGCTCGCCTCGGCCTTGGCGATCTCCTGGTCCTGCCAGGCGATCCCCTCGGCGAGCGCGGCCTCGAGCGCGGCCCGGTCCTCGGCCCGCAGCCGCTGATAGACCGCCTCGTTGATCACCACGAGCCGGGGCGTGATGATGTGCCCGGTCAGGACGAGGTACTTCTGCACCTCGAACAGCTTGCCGCTCTGGATCGTGGGCAGCGGGTTCTCCTGGCCGTCGACCACGCCCTGCTGCAGGGCCAGATACAGCTCGTTGAAGTTGATCGGCGTGGGCCGGGCCCCCCAGGCCTCGGCCATCGCCTTGAACACCTCGTTCTCCGGCACGCGCAGCTTGAAGCCGGCCATGTCGGCCAGGGTCCGGACCTCCTTCCGCGAGGTCGTGAGGTGCCGCGTGCCGTAGTATGTGGTGCCCAGGATGCGCATGCCGCGCGCCTTCCTGAGCTGCTCGTCGTAGTCCCGGCCGATCGGCCCCTTCATCGCCGCCTGCAGATGCGCCGCGTCGCGCCAGATGTAGGGCGCCTCGACGACCGAGATCGTCGGCAGCCAGGTGCCGAAGTTGGCGGCACCCTCGGTCACCATCTCCTGGATGCCGTTGGCGACCGCCTCGATCATGTCGCGCGAGCCGCCGAGCTGGCCGCCCGGGAAGGCCTGGATCTCGACCCGGCCGCCGGTCCGCGCCTTCACCGCCTCGGCCACCCGGCCGATCATCTGCACGGAGGGGTGGGTGGCCGGCACCACGTCACCCCACCTGAGCGTGACTTCCGCCGCCTGCGCGCTGCCCATCGCGAGCACGAGCGCCGCCGCCGCGGTCCATCCGATCCTCATGACGAGCCTCCCCCGGGTTGGCGCCGCGACGCTAGGAGCGGCAACGCCGCCGGGTCAATCTCGGGCGCGCCCGCCGGTCAGAGCAGCCGAACCAGCGCCGCCACCGCGCCGACCGCGACCACCATCATACCGCCGAGCCTGATCGTCATCCGCTGCTCGAGATCCCCGAACCGCCCCTCGAGCTTCTCGAACTTGCCGTCGACCCGCTGCTCGAGCGCCGCGATCTTCGCATCGACCCGCTGCTCGAAGGCCTCGAGCCTGGCCTCGACCCGCTGCTCGAAGGCCTCGAGCCTGGCCTCGACCCGCTGCTCGAAGGCCTCGAGCCTGGCCTCGACCCGCTGCTCGAGCGCCGCGATCTTCGCATCGATACGCTGCTCGAGTTGGTCGATCCGGGCCTCGAGCCGCTGCTCCAGGAGCGTGAGGTCGGCCTTGGTCGCGAGCTCGGCCAGCGAGCGGCTCTCCGCGTCGCGCAGGATCTCGGCCAGCGCCTCGGCCTGGTCCCGGGGCGCGCCGGCCGCTTCGAACCGGCGGACGACGGCGAGCGTGTCGATCGACATGCTGCCCTGGTAGCATCGCCACGACCGGGCGGACAAGGCGAGGGGTGCGGCCGGACGCACCCTCGATACCACG
Source organism: Geminicoccaceae bacterium (assembly GCA_037446605.1). Classification (GTDB taxonomy): domain Bacteria; phylum Pseudomonadota; class Alphaproteobacteria; order Geminicoccales; family Geminicoccaceae; genus JANXAZ01. Next base: position 18,985 of record JBBIIE010000023.1, read on the forward strand.
GCGCGCCGGGCCCCGGACCGGGCCGCGGATCGGCCTCGCGCCGCGGCCCGTGCCGCCGCCGGCGCGGGCCTGCTAGCTTCCCCGGGCACCCAGGCGGAGGCCGTCCGTGGGCCGACCCAACATTCTCTGGTTCTGCACCGACCAGCAGCGCTTCGACACGATCGCGGCGCTCGGCTTCCCGGGCGTCGACACGCCGACCGTCGACCGGCTGGTGCGCTCGGGCGTGGCCTTCACCCGCTGCTACGTGCAGTCGCCGATCTGCACGCCGTCCCGGGCGAGCTTCCTCACCGGCCGCTACCCCTCCTCGGTGCGCACCACGCGCAACGGCAACGCCTTCTTCCCGCCCGAGCCGCGGCTCGTGACCAGGCTCCTGGCCGATGCGGGCTGGGCCTGCGGGCTGGTCGGCAAGCTGCACCTGGCCTCGGCCTACGGCCGCATCGAGCCGCGCGCGGAGGACGGCTACGAGCTCTTCGCCTACAGCCACGCGCCGCGCGACGACTGGCGCGTGGGCCACGCCTACGCCGATTGGGTGCGCGCCCGGGGTGCCTCGCTCGCCGAGCTCACCGCGAGCCTGGACGGCGTGCCGGCCGAACTGCACCAGACGACCTGGGCGTGCGAGACCGCCGCCGCCTTCGCCCTCGAGCGCCGCGACCGGCCCTGGCTGCTCTCGGTCAACGTCTACGACCCGCACCCGCCCTTCAACCCGCCCGCATCCTACCGCGCGCTGTTCGATCCGGCGCGCATGCCGCCGCCGCTCTTCCGCCCCTCCGACCTCGCCCAGCAGGCGAAGCTCGCGGTCCTCGACTTCCAGTCGAAGGCGCGCGATCCGCACGAGCTCGACATCAAGCACCCGATCCTGGCGAAGCCGCCGGCGCGCGGCCTCTACGCGGCCGACGCCCCGACGCCCGGCGCGCGCGACGCCTGGACGCTCAAGGCCGCCTACTACGCCATGATCAAGCTGATCGACGACCGCCTGGCGGGGCTCCTCGACGCGCTCGAGGGCTCCGGCCAGCTCGACCGCACCGTGATCCTGTTCACCTCCGACCACGGCGAGATGCTCGGCGACCACGGGCTGATCGAGAAGGGCTGCCGCTTCTACGAGGGTCTCGTGCACGTGCCCATGGTCTGGTCCTGGCCGGCCCGGTTCGCGCGCGATTTGCGCGCACCCGCGCTCGTCATGGCGATGGACATCGCCCCCACCCTGCTCGAGCTCGCCGGCCTCGAGCCCTTGCCCGAGATGCAGGGCCGCTCGCTCCTGCCGATCCTCGAGGGTCGGGCGAGCCCCGACCGCCACCACCCCTTCGTGCGCAGCGAGTATCTGGACGCCCTCGACCTCCCGGACGGCACGCGCGCCACCATGTGGTTCGACGGCCGCCACAAGCTCTCGCTCTACCACGACCACGGCTTGGCCGAGCTCTACGACCTCGAGGCCGATCCGGGCGAGTTCGAGAACCTCTGGGGCCGGCCGGGCAACGCGGCACTCGAGCGCGACCTCGTGCGCGCCAGCTTCGATGCCACCGTGCGCGCGATCGATCTGGGCCCACCCCGGATCGGGCCCATGTGAGCGCGCGGGGTTCCGCGCCCCGGCTCAGGCCCCGGGCCAGCCGGCCGAGCCCCAGCGGCGCTCCGGCCGGCAGCCCCCGTCGAGCCGGCCCGCCTCGAGCCCCCAGGCGTCCCAGCCCGGCCGCGAGGCGCGCGCGAAGAGTTCGAGATAGGGCCCGGCCACGAGCCGCTCGATCCGCGCCGCGACCTCCTCGGGCTTGCGCGAATGCTCGCGCCGCGTCGCCACGACGAGCTTCTCGACGTCGCGGGCGAGCCGCCCCGGCCGGCCGCGCGTGGCCAGAAGGCACGGCTCGGGATTGGCCCGGGTCCAGAAGCCCAGCCCCTTGTGGAAGCCGCGGCCGGAGGGGTTGAGCTTGACCCAGTAGAAGCCCACGGTCTTGTAGGTGAAGCCCCAGGCGCGGACCACCTCGAGCGCGCGGTCGAGCAGGGGGTCGGTCGCCCACAGGAACAGGACCGCGTCCTCGGCCGCCCACTCCGCCACCGGCAGGGCCTTGATGGCCGGAAGATCGAGGCAGTCGTACCAGGCCTCCGGGCTGCGCCCCTTGCCGCGCGCCGACCAGGTCGCGAACCGCCAGGGCGGATCGGCGTAGACGACCCGGTAGGTGCCCGGCCGCGGCGGCGGCGCCGGCTCAGCCACGCCCGGCGAAGCTCCGCCCGGGGAGATCGCGCGCGCCGTGGTCGGCGTCCCACTCGTCCTGCACCGCCTGCAGGATGCGGAGTGCCGGCAGCGCCGAGGCGGCCGGTGCGCGCGGCGGCCGGCCCTCGCGCAGCGCCTGGACGAAGTCGCGGGTGACGCGCGCGCAGTTGACCGGCTCGGGCTCGATCGCGACCGTGCCCGAGCGGGTCCGCAGCGTGCCCTCGAGGATGTCGAACAGGTAGGTGTCGCGGTCGGTGACGAAGAGCTTGTCGTAGAGCCGGAAGGCGGCGTGGTAGCTGCCGTGCACGAGAAAGCTCTGGTCGCGCTCGGTCTCGACCAGGACCGTGCACTCCATGGGGATCCCGGTCCGCTCGTGCGGCCGGCCCATGTGGGACCGGATCCGCCGCGGCGGGCGCGCGTCGAGGCCCAGGCACTGCACCGCCAGATCGACGAAGTGGCAGAAATGGTGCCAGAGGATGTTGTCGGTCCAGGATCGCCGGTAGCCCGTGGCACCGACGTTCTCGAGGCGCGGGATGAAGAACCGGCCGGCCAGGTGGCGGATCGTCTCCTCGCCGCGCGCCACCCGCTCGAGCAGCGCCTCGCGCTCGACCCGGAAGCGCATCGGGTGGCACATGGCGAGCATCACGCCGGCGCGGTCCGCCGCCTCGACCACCCGCTCGGCGTCGCAAAGCCGCATGGCGAGCGGGATCTCGACCAGGGCCGGCTTGCCGGCGGCGACGCAGGCGAGCGCGTGCGCGGGGTGCGCCTCCGAGGGGCTTCCGACGATCACCGCGTCGATCGCCGGATCGGCCAGCATCTGGCCGAGCTCGGTGGTCCAGCGGCGATAGCCGAAGCGGGCCGCGAACTCGGCCGTGGGCTCGGCCCTTCGGCCGACGAGCGTGTGCAGCTCGACCCCCGGGATCGCAGCGAGCGCCTGGGAGTGCCAGGTGCCCATCATGCCGTGCCCGATCATGCCGATGCGCATCATCCCTCCTCCCCCGTGCCGCGCAGGAAGCGCAGATCGCAGCCCTCGGGCGCCTGCAGGATCTCGTCCTGCCAGAGCCGCGCCCAGCCGCGCGCCGGCGGCTCGGGCGGGCGCCAGCGCTCGCGCCGCCGGCCGAGCTCCTCGGCCTCGACCAGGAGATCGAGCCGGCGCTCGCGGACCGAGAGCCGGATCCGGTCGCCCGTGCGCACGAGTGCGAGCGGCCCGCCCGAGGCGGCGTCGGGGGCCACGTGCAGGACCACGGCGCCGAACGCCGTCCCCGACATCCGCGCATCGGAGATGCGCAGCATGTCCTTGACCCCGGCGCGGGCGAGCTTTCTCGGGATCGGCAGGTAGCCCGCCTCCGGCATGCGCGCCGGGGACGCCGGCCCGGCGTTCTTGAGCACGAGCACGTCCGCGGGCGTCACCTCGAGCTCCGGATCGTCGATCCGCCGCGCCAGATCCTGGAGGTCCTCGAAGACCACGGCGCGACCCTCGTGCTCGAGCAGCGCGGGCGTCGCCGCGGCGCGCTTGAGGATCGCTCCTTCGGGTGCGAGCGAGCCGAACAGGGCGACGAGCCCGCCCTTGCGCGCCAGCGGCTCGGCGAGCGGGCGGATCACCCGCCGGTCGGCCGGCTCGGGCAGCGGTGCGGCCAGGACCTCGCCGAGCGTCCGGCCGTCGACCGTGCGGGCGTCGAGGTCGAGGAGCGGGGCCAGCTCGCGCAGCACCGCGGGCATCCCGCCGGCGGCGAAGAAATCCTCCATGTAGCCCTCGCCCACGGGCTTCAGGTCGACCAGCACCGGCGTCTCCTCGGAGAGCGCGTCGAGCCGCCGTAGATCGAAGCGGAGGCCGAGCCGGCCGGCGAAGGCGGCCAGGTGCACGACCGCGTTGGTCGACCCCGACAGCGCCAAGAGGACCCGCATCGCGTTCTCGAGGCTCTTCCCGCCGACGATCGTGCGGATCGAACGGCCGGTACCGACGAGCCGTGCCGCGAGCGCGCCCGTCGCCTCGGCGATCCGCAGCCGATCGGCGTGCACGGCCGGGACGGCCGCCGAGCCCGGCAAGGCGAGGCCCATCGCTTCGGTGAGACAGGCCATGGTCGAGGCCGTGCCCATCACGGCACAGGTCCCGGCGGTGACCGCGAGGCGCCCCTCGACCGCGCGGATCTCGGCCGCGTCGAGCTCGCCCGCGCGGAAGCGCGCCCAGAAGCGTCGGCAGTCGGTACACGCCCCGAGCCGCTCGCCGCGGTGCCTGCCGGTCGACATCGGCCCGACCACGAGCTGCACCACCGGCACCTCGGCCGAGGCGGCCCCCATGAGCTGCGCCGGCACGGTCTTGTCGCAGCCGCCCACGAGCACGGCGGCATCGAGCGGCTGGGCGCGCAGCATCTCCTCGACGTCGATCGCCATGAGGTTGCGCAGGTAGAGCGAGGTCGGCTGCAGGAAGGGCTCGCCGAGCGAGATCGTGGGGAAGGCGAGCGGCAGGGCACCGGCCGCGAGCACGCCGCGGCGCACCGCCTCGACCAGCTCGGCCATCGTGCGGTGGCAGTTGTTGAGCTCGGAGGGGCTCGTCACGATCCCGACGATCGGCCGCTCCAGCATCGCCTCGGAAAGGCCCATCGAGCGGGCGAAGGAGCGGCGCAGGTAGAGCGCGAAGTCGGGGTCGCCGTACTGCGTGAGCCCGCGCCGCAATCCCTGTGGCCGTTCGGTCACGAGCCCCTCCCCCGGAGTGGCGCCGCGGCGACGCTCGGTCGCGGCGCGGCGGCGCGCGATTGATGCGCCTCCGCGCGTCGGCTTTACTGCCGGTCAACCATTCGTGGGTAGAGGGAAGGAAGCGCCCGAGCGCTGCACGCGCCGGTGGCCTGGAGTCCGGGCGATGAAGGTCGGCATCCTCGCGGGTGGCGTGGGCTCCCGGCTGTCCGAGGAGACCGCGCTCAAGCCCAAGCCGATGGTCGAGATCGGCGGTCGGCCGATTCTCTGGCACATCATGATGCATTACGCGACCTACGGCTTCAAGGACTTCGTCATCGCGCTCGGCTACAAGGGCGAGTACATCAAGAAATACATGGCCGACTACTGCTCGCTGAGCGGCGACATGACGGTCGACCTCGGCAGCGGGCGCATCGAGCAGCACGGCCGGCGGCGCGAGGACTGGCGGGTCGAGCTGATCGACACCGGCCAGGGCACGGGCACCGGCGGGCGGATCAAGCGGCTCGTGCCGCACATGGGCGGCGGCGCCTTCTTCATGACCTGGGGCGACGGCGTGTCGACCGTCGACCTGCGCGCGCTGCTCGCCTTCCACAGGCGCCACGGCCGGATCGCCACGGTGACCGCGGTCCGCCCGCCGGCCCGCTTCGGCCGGCTCGACCTCGACGGCGACCGGGTGGCGCGCTTCGCCGAGAAGCCGCAGCTCGAGGAGGGCTGGATCAACGGCGCCTTCTTCGTCCTGGAGCCCGAGGTCGCCGACTACATCGACGGCGATCCGACCATGTTCGAGCAGGGGCCGCTCGAGCGGCTGGCCAGGGACGGCCAGCTCATGGCCTTCCGCCACGAGGGCTTCTGGCAGTGCATGGACACCCTGCGCGACCGGGTCCGCCTCGAGCAGCTCTGGGAGTCCGGCGCGGCGCCCTGGAAGATCTGGGAGTGAGCCGATGCGCGTGCTCCTGACCGGCGCCGACGGCTATGTCGGCCGCGTCCTCTGGCGGCAGCTGCGCGAGCGCGGGCACGCGGTCGTGGCCCTCGATTCGGGCCTGTTCGCGGGCTGCGCGCTCGGTCCCGAGCCGACCGAGCCGCCCGATCTCGCCCTCGACGTCCGGGCGGTCGAACGGCGCCACCTCGAGGGGGTCGACGCTGTCCTCCACCTGGCCGGCATCTCGAACGATCCGCTGGGCGACCTCGACCCGGCGGTCACCTTCGAGATCAACCACCTGGCCTCGGTGCGGCTCGCCCGGCTCGCCCGGGAGGCGGGTGTGGCACGCTTCCTCTTCGCCTCCTCCTGCTCGGCCTACGGGGCGGCGGGCGATGCGATCCTCGACGAGACGGCCCCCTTCAACCCGGTGACGCCCTATGCGGAGAGCAAGATCCGGGTCGAGCGCGATCTCCGGGCCATGGCCGACGACCGCTTCTCGCCGGTCTTCCTGCGCTCGGCCACGGCCTATGGCCGGGCACCGCGGCTCCGCGGCGATCTCGTCGTCAACAACCTCCTGGGCTGGGCGTTCACGACCGGCCAGGTGCTGATCAAGTCCGACGGCACGCCCTGGCGGCCGCTGGTCCATGTCGAGGACATGGCGGCGGCCTTCGTGGCGGTGCTGGAGGCGCCGCGCGAGGCGGTCCACGGCCAGGCCTTCAACGTCGGCCGCGACCGCGACAATTGGCGGGTGCGCGACCTCGCCGAATTGGTCGCGGCCGCCGTCCCGGGAGCCCGGATCACCTACGCCCCGGGCGGCGGGCCCGACAAACGGAACTACCGCGTGGGTTTCGCCAGGATCCGCGAGCGCGTGCCCGCCTTCCGGCCGCGCTGGACGGTCGAGGAGGGCATCCGCGATCTGGCGGAGGCCTATGCCCGCTTCGGGCTCCGCCTCGACGATCTCGAAGGTGGCCGGCTCATCCGCCTCGCGCGGATCAGGGAGCTCCTGGCCGAGGGCCGCCTGTCCGCGGATCTCGCCTGGAGGAAGGCGGCTTGAGCCGGATCGCCGCCTGCCGCTCCTGCGGTGCGGGCGGTCTCCTGCCCGTCCTCTCGCTCGGCGACCTGCCGCTCTCCGACGGCTTCCTGCGCGCGGACGAGCTCGACCGGCCGGAGCCGCGCCACCCGCTCGACCTCGCCTTCTGCCCGGCCTGCGGGCTCGTCCAGATCCTCGACACGGTGCCGCCCGAGATCCTCTTCGGCCGGGACTATCCCTATTTCTCCTCGGTCTCGGCCACCCTCCTCGCGCACTCGAAGGCGCACGTGGCCGAGCGGCTCCGGGAGCTCCCGCGCGGGCCCGACACCCTCGTCCTGGAGCTCGCCTCCAACGACGGCTATCTCCTGCAGTTCTACCGGCAGGCCGGCGTGCGGGTGCTCGGCATCGATCCGGCACCGGGCCCGGTCGCCGCCGCCCGGGAGAAGGGCATCGAGACGATCGAGGCCTTCTTCGGCCGAACGCTCGCCGAAGGGCTCGTGGCCCTGGGCCGCCGCGCCGATCTCCTGCACGCCAACAACGTCCTCGCCCACGTCGCCGACGTGCACGGCTTTTTGGACGGCATCCGCCTCGTCCTGAAGGACGAGGGCCGGGCGGTGGTCGAGGTCCCCTATGTGCGCGATCTGGTCGAGCAGCTGGCCTTCGACACGATCTACCACGAGCATCTCTGCTATTTCTCGGTGAGCGCGGTCGACCGGCTGGTCCGCCCGCACGGCCTCTTCCTGGCGCGGGTCGAGCGCGTGCCGATCCACGGCGGCTCGCTGCGGCTCTTCCTGACCAAGGACGACCGCCCGGACGGCACGGTCGGGGCGATCCTCGCCGAGGAGCGGGCGCTCGGCCTCGACCGGCACGACTGGTTCGCGGGCTTCGCCGCCCGGGTCGAGCGGCTGCGCGCCGATCTCCACGCCCTCGTTCGCGATCTCGCGCGAAGCGGGAAGCGGGTCGCGGCCTACGGGGCCGCCGCCAAGGGCACGATCCTCCTGAACGCCTGCGGGCTCGGGCCCGAGCTCCTGGACTGGGTGGCCGACAGGAACCCGTTCAAGCAGGGCCGCTTCGTGCCGGGCGTGCGGCTGCCGATCGTCCCGCCGGCGCGCATCCTGTTGGACCGGCCGGACCTGCTCCTGATCCTGCCCTGGAACATCGCGCCCGAGGTGATGGCGCAGGAGGCCGCGTTCCGCCGCGCCGGCGGCCGCTTCGTCCTGCCGCTGCCGGTGCCGGAGGTGGTCGGGTGAGCGGCCGCGTCGAGGCCTGCCCAGCCTGCGCGGGCGACGCGCTCGAGCCGGTCTGGCGCGTGCCCAGGGTGCCGGTCCATTCCTGCCTCATGGTGGAGAGCGAGCCGGAGGCGCGCGCCTTCCCGCGCGGCGAGCTCGACCTCGTGTTCTGTGCGGGCTGCGGCTTCCTCTTCAACGCCGCCTTCGATCCGACCGTGCAGCACTATTCCCCGGCCTACGAGGAGACGCAGGCCTTCTCGCCGCGCTTCCTCGAGTTCCTCGACGAGCTGTGCGACGAGCAGGGGCGGAGCTACGCGCTCGCCGGCCGCACCGCGCTCGAGATCGGCTGCGGCAAGGGGGAGTTCCTGGTCCGGCTCGCCGAGCGCACCGGCTGCCGCGGCCTCGGCATCGACCCCGGCTTCCGGCCCGAGCGGTCGAGCTCGCCGGCGGCGGGCCGGCTCACCTTCGTGCGCGCCCTCTACGGCCCGGAGCTCGCCGGGCTCGATGCCGACTATGTCTGCTGCCGGCACACGCTCGAGCACATCGGCCCGGTCGCGGCCTTCGTCCGCCAGGTGCGCCGCACGGTCGGCGACCGGCCGGAGCGGGTGGTGATGTTCGAGCTGCCCGACCTGCGCCGGATCCTGCTCGAGCAGGCCTTCTGGGACCTCTACTTCGAGCATGCGAGCTACTTCACCGCCGGCTCGCTCGCCCGCCTGTTCCGGCGCGAGCGGTTCGCGGTGCACGCGCTCCGGCGCTGCTACGACGACCAGTACCTCGTGCTCGAGTGCCGGCCGGCACCCGGTCCGACCGCGCCCACCCTGCCGCTCGAGGAGGATCTGGCCGAGACCCGGGCGCTGGTCGCGGCCTTCCGCGCCAGGATCGCGGCCAAGCTCGACGGGCTCGCGGCGCGCCTCGCCGCGTGGCGGCGGCAGGGCCGGCAGGTGGCGCTCTGGGGCTCCGGCTCGAAGGCGGTCGCCTTCTCGACCCTGCTCGGTGGAGACGCGGCGGCCGCGGCCGTGGTCGACGTCAACCCGCACAAGTGGGGCAAGTACCTGGCCGGCACCGGCCAGCGCATCGCCGCACCCGAGGAACTGCGGACCATCCGCCCCGAGGTCGTGCTCGTCATGAACCCGATCTATCTGGCCGAGATCGGCCGGTCGCTCGCCGAGCTCGGGCTCGCCCCGGAGCTGGTGGCGCTTCGCTAGGCAGTGGGCGCTGGGCAGTGGGCGCCGGATCGCGGGCACGGGCTTGCCGCGGCCGATGCCGCACCTTAGAACGGTTCCAGCATCGACCAGCCGACGGAGGTGGCGGAGCCCATGCTCGGCTTCGCGCTGCGCCCGCAGAAGCGCTTCACCGACCTTTCCGAGCGCGAGATCCTCGCCCTCGCCATCACCCTCGAGGAGGAGGACGGGCGGATCTACCGCGACTACGCGGAGGGCCTGCGCGAGCAGTATCCGGCCACCGCCAAGGTGTTCGAGGCGATGGCGGCGGAGGAGAGCGAGCATCGCCGCCGGCTGATCGAGCTCTTCCGCCAGAAGTTCGGCGAGCACATCCCGCTGGTGCGCCGCGAGGACATCCGCGGCTTCGTGCGCAGGAAGCCGCTCTGGCTCACCCGCCCGCTCGGGCTGGAGGCGGTCCGCCGCCAGGCCGCCGAGATCGAGGAGGAGACCGGCAACTTCTACCGGCAGGCCGCCCGGCACGTGACCGACGCCGGGATCCGCAAGCTGCTCGTCGACCTGGCCGAGACCGAGCAGCAGCACGTCGCCACCGCCGAGCGGCTGGAGGAGCGGCACCTCGCGGGCGAGGCCGGCCGGAGCGAGGAGGAGGCGGCGCACCGCCGCTTCGTCCTGCAGTTCGTGCAGCCCGGGCTGGCCGGGCTCATGGACGGCTCGGTGAGCACGCTCGCCCCGCTCTTCGCCGCAGCGATGGCGACCGGCAGCTCGTGGGAGACCTTCCTGGTCGGCACCGCCGCGTCGGTCGGCGCCGGCATCTCGATGGGCTTCGCCGAGGCGCTGTCCGACGACGGTGCGCTCACCGGGCGCGGCCATCCCTGGATCCGGGGGTGGGTGTGCGGCGGGATGACCACGCTCGGTGGGCTCGGCCACACGCTGCCCTACCTGATCCCCGACTTCCGCATCGCCACGACCCTCGCGGTGGTGATCGTGCTGCTCGAGCTCTGGGCGATCGCCTGGATCCGCGCCCGCTACATGGACACGCCCTTCCTGCAGGCGGCGTTCCAGATCGTGGTCGGCGGCTTCCTCGTGTTCCTGTCGGGAATCCTCATCGGCAGCGCCTGAGCGGGGCAGCGCCCGCACGGGGAAGGGTGCGAGCGGGGCAGCGCCCGGGCGGCGCCGGCGCGGCTCAGACGGCGAAGCTCGAGCCGCAGCCGCAGGAGCTCGAGGCGTTCGGGTTGGAGACCCGGAAATAGGCGCCCGAGAGATCGTCGACGAAGTCGAGCTCGGCACCCAGCAGGTAGAGCAGCGACATGCCGTCGACCACCACCTCGGCGCCGTCGCGGCGCACCAGCACGTCGTCCGGCAGGCTGGCGTCGTCGAGCTTCATCTCGTAGCGGAAGCCCGAGCAGCCGCCGCCCGAGACCGCGAGCCGCAGCCTGAGCCCCGGGCGCCCCTCGCGCGCCACGAGCTCGGCCACCCGCCGCGCCGCGGCCGGCGTGACCCGGATCGGGTCGGGCCGACCCTTGATCTCGGCCATGCGATCCACCTATGGTCCGCGAGCTTGCCCCAACCATGTAAGAAGTGCGCCGCGCTTGTCAAACCGGCTCGCGGCAGGGCGCATCGGCGCGGCACGGAGAAGGCCCCGATGCGAGTGAGCCTCGCCCCCTGGGCCTGCCGCCCGGAGGCGAGCGCGGGGCGCGTCGTGCCCGAGCCCGAGAGCGCGCTCCGGACCGTCTTCCAGCGCGACCGCGACCGGATCGTCCACTGCACGGCCTTCCGCCGGCTCGAGGGCAAGACCCAGGTGCTGGCGCCGAGCCGCGGCGACCATTTCCGCACCCGGCTCACGCACAGCCTCGAGGTGGCGCAGATCGCCCGCACCGTGGCGCGCGCGCTGGCCGTCGAGGAGGACCTCGCCGAGGCGGTGGCGCTCGCCCACGACCTCGGCCATCCGGCCTTCGGCCACGCCGGCGAGCGGGCGCTCGACCGGGCACTCGCCGGGCTCGGCGGCTTCGACCACAACCTGCAGACCTTCCGCATCGTGACCGCGCTCGAGCGCCGCTACGCCGCCTTCGACGGCCTCAATTTGACCCTCGAGACGCTCGAGGGCGTGGTCAAGCACAACGGCCCGCTCGCCGGTCCGCCGCCCGAGCCGATCGCCCGCCACCCGCTCGCGCACACCTTCGAGCTGCACCTCAACCCGCCGGTCGAGGCGCAGGTGGCGGCGGTGGCCGACGACGTCGCCTACTGCGCGCACGATCTCGACGACGGCATCCGCGCCGGCTTCCTCGAGCCCGAGGAGCTCGCCGTCCTGCCCGGCGTGGGCCCGCTCGTCCGCGGCCTGCTCGCCGAGCGGCCGGGGCTCGAGCGCAGCCGGCTCGCGCACGAGACCACCCGCCGGCTGATCGACGCGCTGGTGAGCGACCTCGTGGCCGAGGCGCGCGCCCGGCTGGCCGACGCGGCGCCGGGCTCGCCCGCCGAGGTGCGCCGGCTCGGCCGGCCGGTCGTGGCCTTCTCGGCCGCCATGGCGCCGACCGTGCGCACGCTGCGCGCCTTCCTCTCCGAGCGGGTCTGGCAGCACGCCCAGGTGGCGCGCGCGGCGCGCGAGGCCGAGCGGCTCGTCGACGAGCTCGCCCGGGCCTTCCTCGCCGCCCCCGGGCTCCTGCCCGAGCGCTGGCGGCCACCGCCCGGCGATCGGGCCGCGACGGTGGCCGCGGTCCGCGACTATATTGCCGGCATGACCGACCGCTACGCCACCCTCGAGCACGAGCGGATCCTGGGCGCCGGGCCGCGTCCGGCCGCCGGCACCCCGTCCACTTTCGAGCAGGAGCGCGGATGAGCGCCCCCGAGACCGACGCCCCCGACACCAACGCCTTCGACGCCATCGCCGGGCTCGTGCGCGCCGCGCTCGAGGGGCTCGTGGCGGCCGGCCGGCTGCCCGGCGGGCTCGATCTTCCGACCCCGACCGTCGAGCCGCCGCGCGATCCCGCGCACGGCGAGGCCGCGACCAACGCCGCACTCCTGCTCGCCAGGCCGGCCGGACTCCGCCCGCTCGAGCTCGCCGGGCTGTTGGCCGAGGCGGTCGGCCGGGCCGCGGAGGTGGTCGAGGCGCGCGCCGCCCCGCCCGGCTTCGTGAACCTGCGCCTCGAGCCCTCCTTCTGGCGGCGCCAGGTGGCGGCGGCGCTGAGCCGGGGTGCGGACTACGGGCGGGTCGATCTCGGCCGCGGCCGCGCCGTCAACGTCGAGTACTGCTCGGCCAACCCGACCGGGCCGCTGCACGTCGGCCACGGCCGCGGCACGGTGTTCGGCGACGCGCTCGCGGTGCTGCTCGAGCGGGTCGGCTGGAAGGTCACCCGCGAATACTACGTCAACGACGCCGGTGCGCAGATCGAGACGCTCGCCCGCTCGGTGCACCTGCGCTACCGCGAGGCGCTCGGCGAGGCGATCGGGCCGATCCCCGAGGGCCTCTACCCGGGCGACTACCTGATCCCGGTCGGCCGGGCGCTCGCCCTGAGCGAGGGCCCGCGCTGGCTCGGCCGGCCGGAGCCGGAATGGCTGCCGCTGTTCGGCCGCACCGCGGTCGCGGCCATGCTGGAGCGGATCCGGGACGATCTGGCGGCCCTCGGCGTCCGCCACGACCTGTTCCGCTCCGAGCGCGAATTGGTCGAGCGGGGCGAGGTCGACGCGGCGCTCGCCTTCATGGAGGGCAAGGGCCTGCTCTACACCGGCACGCTCCCCGCCCCCAAGGGCAAGCCCGTGGAGGACTGGGAGCCGACGCCGCAGCTCCTCTTCCGCGCCACCGCCTTCGGCGACGACACCGACCGTCCGCTGCGCCGCTCCTCCGGCCACTGGACCTACTTCGCGGCCGACATCGCCTACCATCTGGACAAGTGGCGGCGCGGCTTCGACCGCATCATCGACGTCTGGGGCGCCGACCACGGCGGCTACGTCAAGCGCCTGCAGGCGGCGGTGACCGCGTTCTCGGACGGCAAGGCCAGCCTCGAGATCCGGCTCTGCCAGCTCGTCAACCTGATGGACGGCGGCACGCCCCTGAAGATGAGCAAGCGCGCCGGGCGCATCGTCACGCTGCGCGACGTCGTCGAGGAGGTCGGCAAGGACGTCGTCCGCTTCATCATGCTGACCCGGCGCAACGACGCGCCGTTGGACTTCGACCTCGTCAAGGCGACCGAGCAGTCGAAGGACAACCCGGTCTTCTACGTGCAGTACGCGCACGCGCGGATCCGCTCGGTGCAGCGCAACGCCGCGGCGGCCGGCCTGCCGACCGGGGCCGCGGAGCTCGCCCGGGCGCCGCTCGAGCGGCTCGAGGATGCGGCCGAGCTCGCCCTCGTGCGCGCCGTGGCGGCCTGGCCGCGCACGCTGCGGGCAGCGGCCGAGCAGGCCGAGCCGCACCGGATCGCCTTCTACCTCCAGGAGCTGGCCGCGTTGTTCCATGCGCTCTGGACGCGCGGCAAGGAGCAGCCCGAGCTGCGGTTCCTGGTGGCCGAGGACCGCGCCCTGACCACGGCCCGGCTGGCCCTGGTCGAGGCGGTGCGCACGGTGCTCGCGGCCGGCCTCGGCATCATCGGCGTCGAGCCGGCCGAGGAGCTGGTCTGAGCGGCCGCGGCGGGGAGGACAGCCATGGCGAGCATCCACGAGACGCTCGGGGCGGGCCGCAGGGGCCCGGCGACGCTGGTGGCGGCCGATCCGCCGCGGCGCCCGCTCTGGCGCCGGCTCGGCCTGCCGACCCTGGTCGTCGCCGGCTTCGCGGTGCTCGCCGCGGTGGTCTGGCTCGCCTGGCAGGACGGGCTCGGCGCCGGCGGCGAGCCGCCGCTCGTGCGCGCTCCGGGCGGACCGATCAAGCATCCACCCGACCGACCGGGGGTCGACGAGCCGGCCGACCGGCGCAACGGCGCCACCCGCCTGGTCGAGGGTCCGGCACCACCACCCCGGGTCGAGCGGCTGCTGCCGCGCGAGCCGGCGGCCCCGCGCAGCCTGGCCGAGGCCGACCCCGAGCTCGCCGCCCAGCCACCGGCGCCCGGCCCGACGGGCGGC
>JBBIIE010000024.1:0-32765 GCA_037446605.1 Geminicoccaceae bacterium
GCGGCGACGGCGCCGGCGAGCCCGAGCGCGGCGCCGACCGCCGAGGCCGTGGCGAGCTGGCGGCGCAGCTCGGCGGCGAGCGCCTCCGGCTCGCGCAGCAGGGCGCCGGTCCGGGCGGTGGCGATCTGGTTGGCGGCGTTGGCGAGGACCAAGCCGGCCACCACCAGTGAGGCGGCGAGGTAGTAGGCCCCGGCCGTCTCGAGGCCGAGCAGGAGCCCGACGAGGAACAGGTCCGCCGCGAGGAGCCCCTGATTGGAGAGGGTGACCAGCGCGAGCGGCGCGCCCATGCGCAGCATCCGCGCGGGCCCGGGCGGCGCCTCGCCGTCCCGCTCGGGCGCCGCGCCGCCGCGCAGGAGCGGCCAGGAGGCGAGTGCGGCGGTGGCCCAGGCGAGGGCGAACAGGGCCGCCAGTCGCTCGAGCCCGAGCGGGCCCTCGACCATGGCGAGCAACAGGCACCAGGCGGCCGGCCGGACCAGGAGGAGCAGCCCCGCCGTCACCGGCCGATCCTCGACGAGCGCCAGCCAGTCGAGCTGGAGCGCGATCGCGATCAGGCTCGAGAGCACGAGCGCCAGGGCCGGCAGGTGCTCGGGGGCGAGCCGCGCGCAGGCCGCCAGGGCGAGGCCGCCGACCAGCACCGCGAGCAGCAGCCTCGTGCCGAGGTAGGTCGGCAGCAGCGCCCGCGGGCCGCCCCGGGTGCGTCCGCCGAGCGCGGTCGCGGCCGAGCGCAACCCGCACTCCGAAAGGTGCAGGGCCCAGCCCTGCACGGCGAGCAGCATCGACCAGGCGCCGAGCACCGTCGGGCCGGCCGCCGGCGCCAGCTGCAGCATGGCGAGCAGCCCGAGCCCGGCCGCGAGCGTCCGGGCGCCACCCAGCGCCGCGAGCCGCAGGAGGCCGCGGCGCCCCGCCGTCGAGTGTCCACTCAAGCGGTGGCGAGCCGGCGGTAGAGCCCGAGGAGGCGGTCCATGATCGCGGCCTCGTCGAGCCCGGCCGGGCTCGGGGCCCGGTAGCGGCCCTGCTCGATCAGTGTCGTCGCGGCGCGCACGGCCTCGGCGAGCTGGCCCTGATCGGCCGGCCGGATGAAGCCGGTGACGCCCTCCTCCAGCCAATCGGCGACATCGCCCACATCGGTCGTGACCACCGGCCGGCAGGCCTTGAGGGCTTCCTTGACGACCGTGGGCGAGGCCTCGTAGCGGCTGGTCAAGAGCAGGATCCCGTGCTTGGCGAGGAGATCGGGCACGCGATCGTGCGGCTGCCGGCCGAGCCAGCGGATGCGCTCGCGGGCCGGGCTCGTGGCGATCCGGCGGACGAGCTCGCGGGCGTCCTCGCCATCGCCGGCGATGGTGAGCTCGTAGGGCTCGCCGTCCGCCACCAGCCGCTCGAGCACGGCCACGGCCAGGGGCACGTTCTTCTGGTGGCTGATGCGGCCGAGCACGAGCAGCCGGCGTGCCAGCTCGGGCCCGGGCGGGCAGGCCGGGCGGGCCGCGAACAATCGGCCGTCGAAGCCGGCCGGGATCACCGCCGCCCCCTCGAACGGCTCGGTCGCGACCTCCCGGGCGAGCTCGCGCCGGTCGCGGTCGCTGACGCACACGATCGCATCGGCGCGGCGCACGACCCGCCGCTCGAAGAGCAGCATGAGCGCGCGCAGCGGCCGGGCCAGCCGGCCGAGCTTGCCCTCCAGCACGCGGCCGGTGACGTTGTGGTAGCTCACCACCACCCGGCCGCGTCCGGGAGCCAGCACGAGCTTGGGCCAGGCCGCGTAGTTGCGGTGGAAGTGCAGCACGTCGCCGGGTCCGATCTCGTGCCGGTGGCGCCAGAACCAGGCCCACAGGCCGAGCCAGAAGCCGAGGAAGCCGGACCCCTCGGCCACGTAGCTGACGCGCCGGTCGACCCGTTCGCGCTGCAGGCGGCAGCCCACCAGGTGAAAGGGCTCGCCCGACCGGTCGAGGGCGCGGAACAGCCCACGGAAGTGCTCGGCGCCACCTCCCAGGTCCTGCGCCAGCGGGTCGTTGTTGTAGAAGACGTAGATCATGCAGCCCTCGCGAGATCGGCCGCGCCGCGTGCCACGGCCGCGAGGATGGCCTCCACGGCGGCCTCGACCGGACCGTCATTGTCGACCACGGGCAGCTCGAGGCGGGCGGCGAGGCGCTGGTAGAGCGCGCGGCGACGGGCGAAGTTGCGATCGGCCACGGCGTCGGGCCGCTGCGCCGCGATCAGCCCGGGATTGCGCTGGACCACCACCGCGGCGGCCGGCCGTGGCAGGAGGCGGCGGACCAGCGGCGCCAGGCGGTCCAGCACGAACTCGTCCAGGCCGGTGTCGACCGCGAGGTCGACGAGGGTGTCGAGGGCGCAGCGGTCGGCCACCATGAGCGTGCGCCCGCGCAGCCGGAATCGGGAATCGAGCGCGGTGTCCAGCACCTGTAGGGCCAGGAACGGGACGGCATAGGCCGTGCCCCGGAACTCGTGGTAGCCGATCTGGAAGCCCGGGTGCTTCTCCTTGCGGTTGTGGCCGGTCAGGCGGGCGAGCGCCAGCAGCGGCTTGGAGGTGTAGTTGCGGAACCGGCTCCAGACGTGCCGGGTCGGGATCCCGGCATCCGCCAGCCGGGCCCGCAGCCGCTCGACCAGGACCGTCTTGCCGCTGCCGTCGACCCCGCAGAGCGCCAGGAACCGATGCGCGGCGAGCGGGTGAGCGGGTGCGAGCAGCGCGCCCACGGCGCGTTCCCAGCGGGTCCAGGCGCCGGCATCGGGAGGCGGCCCGGGTGGTCGCCGGCAGGCGTGCAGCAGGGCGTGCGGCAGGTCCTCCGGTCGGGGGGCCACGATGCCGCCCAGGGCCAGCGCCTGCTCGCTCACACCCGGGGCGTCCAGCACGACGACCGGCCGACCCGAGAGGGCCGCCTCGACGACCACGAGCGGAGCCTCCGAGACCGGAGCCCGGAACGGCAGGAGGAAGGCGTGGCAGCGGGCGATCCGCTGCCGGAGCTCGTCGGGGGCGAGCATGCGGGTCTCGAGGTCGATGCGGCCCACGGCCGGGCTCGCGGCGATCCGTCGCCGCAGCCAGGCGAGCGCGCGCGGCCCGCCATCCGGGCGGATCAGGAGCTCGAGCCGGGCGTCGAGGCCGAGGGCGGACGCCCGCTCGAACGCCTCGAGGGCCAGATCGACGCCGCGCAGCGCCAGCGCCGGGCCGAGATAGGCCACCCGTCGCGGGCCGGTCGGCGGCGGCAGGCCGGTGCAGACCGCCGCCTCGACCTGTGGGCGCAGGAGCCGCCCGCGCGGCAGCCCGAGCCCGGCGTAGCGCTCGCGCGTGGCAGCGCTCAGGTAGAGCACCTCGTCGGCTCCCGAGCGGGCGAGGCCGCGGCGCAGGAGCAGGCCCGGGAGGAGTGCGTTGACGAGTGGCAGGGCGGCCACGGCGCGCTCGCGCCAGAGTGCCGCGAGGCCCACGGCGAACAGCTCGGCCAGGCGGGCGCGCGGGCTCGCCATGACGAGCGTGACCGGTGCCGGCAGCCCCAGGGGACGCATCCGCGCGAGCCCGAGCGCGCCGCTCACGAGCCAGACCCGCTCGGCTCCGCTGCGGGCGATCGCGGCCGCGAGGGCCGGCGTCGCTCGGCCGCGCCGGAGGAGCCGCGGCACGCTCTGGACCTCGATCCCGGCCTCGTGGGGCGGGTCGGCGGCATCGGTCACGAGCGTCACGAGGTGGCCGCGCGCGGCCAGGCCGCGGGCGATGCCGAGCGCCACGTGCCAGGGCTGGCGGCGGGCCCGCTCGCGCGTCAGGCCGAAGCAGGCGATCGCGAAGCTGCGGGCGGCGGACTGCCGCGGTACCGGGCGGCTCATGCGGCACGGCGCTCCGGGGTGCGGTAGAGCTGTGCCAGGCGCCGCGCGAGCCCGTCCCAGTCGAAGCGCGCGCGCACGAGGGCGCGCGCCCGGGCGGCGCGCCGGGCGGCGGTCTCGGGATCGGCGAGGCAGGCGGCGAGGCCGGCGGCGAGCGAGTCGACCGTGCGCTCGACGACGAGAAGGGGCGGGTCCGACCCGAGCTCCGCCACGAGCCCGGTGCGCGTGCTGACGACCGGTGTGCCGGCCGCCATCGCCTCGAGCAGGGTCAGCGGGCCGCTCTCGTAGTCCGCCGGGTTGACCGCGACCGCGGCACCGGCGAGCCGGGCGCGGAGCGTCGCCCGGTCGACGAAGCCCGGCATCTCGAGCCGATCGGCGAGGCCGAGGCGGGCGGCCGAGGCCGCCAGCTCGCCCGCCAGCGGACCCTCGCCGAGCAGGACCAGCCGTTCGGCCAGTCCCCGCGGCAGGCGCGCGAAGGCCTCCACCAGCCGGTGCAGGCCCTTGCGCCAGCCGAGCCGACCCACGTAGACGACGGTGCGCCGGCGAGGCACCGCGGGCGCGGCGGCGAAGAAGCCGGCATCCACACCGTTGCTCAGGACCTCCGGGCACCGGCCGCGCAGCCGGTAGAGCGTCAGGAGCTCGTCGCGCACACCCGTGGAGACCGCGAGGACGGTGTCCGCACGGTCGAGCCAGCGCTGCTCGCAGAGCGAGCTGAACAGGCGCGCATAGGCCTTGAGCGCGAGCGGCTCGAGCCCGCGCTCGGCGATCGCCGCGCTGTCGGCGAGCATCGGGCTGTGCACCGTCAGGACGACCGGGAGCCGGGTCCGCAGGGGCGGCAGGAGCGGCGTGTGGACGTGGAGGAGGGCAGCGCCGTCGGCGCCGTCGGCGAGCCATCGCTGCAGCACCTGGCGGGCGAGCGCGTGGCAGAGGGGAGGGGGGCCGGACCAGGCGATCAGCCGTGCCGGCACGCCCTCGACCCGTACGAGGCCGGCGGGCGTGTCGGGGGGTGCGCGGCCGACGAGGATCGGCTCGATCCCGTGCGCCGGGAGGCGCTTCGCCAGCTCCACCAGATGCCGGCCGATCCCTTCCCGCGGTGGCAGGAGGTTGTTGGTGAGCAGGGCCACCCGCACGGCCCGGCTCCTAGGTGGCGGCTGCGGCGCGGACGAGGCTCGGCGCCGTCCCGCCCCAGAAGAAGTCCTGGCCGGACAGATGCCGGGCGAAGCCCGCCGGAAGGTGCGCGGTGAGGCGCCCGCAGCGATAGCCGGCGAGCCGCACCGCGGTGTCGAGCAGCGCCCAGGGAAGGAGGTACGGCGCCTCGGCAAGTACGGCGTGGACGAGGCCGCGGGCATAGGCCAGTCCGCGCCGCTCGTCGGCGCCGCGCGCCAGCAGGATGTGGCGCCAGGTCTCGCGCGTCCAGCCGACATCGAACTGGCGGCGGAAGCTGTCGAGGAGCCGGGTCGGGTGGCTGTGCTCGACCACGGCCTCGGCGACGTAGGCGATCCGCTCACCGGCCTCGAGCAGCTCGCAGACCGCGATCGTCTCCTCGCTGACCAGGGTCGGCTTGAAGCCGCCGATCCGGTCGAGCGCGTGGCTCGACCAGGCGGCGCAGGCGTTGGAGCAGAAGTGCAGCGCGCTGCCGAGGCGTGAGGCATCGGCTGCGCTGCGCAGCTCCGAGCGCTCGGGGTAGCAGAAGGCGCGGCCGAAGCGCGCCGGAAGGTCGGCATCCGGGGCCGCCACCTGACGGCCATAGGCGACCGCCGCCCGGCCCTCGGCGATCGGCGCCACGAGCCGCTCGAGGAAGTCGGCCGAGCGGGCGAACGCATCCGGTGTCAGCATCACGACGATGTCGGTGCCGAGCCGGCGGCGGGCGGCCTCGCGGGTGAGCCCGTGGTTGAAGCTCGTGCGCGGGATCACCCAGGTCTCGGCGCCGAGCTCGTGGGCGAGCTCGACCGTGCCGTCGGCGGCGGAGGAGTTGACCACGAGGACGCGTGGCCGGAGCGGCGAGGCCAGCACCGGGGCGAGGCAGCGGGCGAGCGTCGCGCGCGCGCGATGGGTGATGACCACCACGCCCACCGAGGGCTGCCGATCCGGGGGATCGGTCCGGGCCATGGCTCGCCTCCCGCCCGGCGCCTGTGCGCAGGCTTCGGGACCGTCAGACGGTGGTTTGCGCATGGTAGCGCGCTCTCGGTTGAATTCAACTATGAATTGATAGATGCCGCGACCGTCCCCTCGCCGTCGGCCGTTGCGAGGTCGGCCGCGACGGAATCCCAGAAGCGCGCCTCGTCCCAGCCGGGTACGAGGCCGGCGATCGGATCCAGGCCGACCCGGGCCGGCGGCTCGTCGGTCGGCTCGGGCGGATCGGCGAAGCGGACCGCGCAGGCGAGCCCGAGCCGTGGCCGGAGCGCCGCCGCGAGCCGTCCGGCGAACGCTCCGACCGGCTCGGGCCAGAGGCTCGGCACGACGCGCACCGGCCGTCCCTCCTCGAGCAGCCGCCGCGCCGTCCGCGCGTAGGCGGCGGCCAGCGCATCGACCGCCACGAAATCGCGCACAAGTTGCGGCCGGCGGACCGTCGCGGCCTCGCCGCGCCGCCAGGCCCCGAGCAGGTCGGTCACGAGGCCGGGCTTGTCGAGCGGGCCCACCGGGTGGGCGATGGTGAGCTTGCCGAGCGTCAGACCGCGCCGCTCGGCCTCGAACCGGATGGTGTGCCAGGCGAGCGTCTTGGCGAGGCCGTAGGGGTTGAAGGCGCGCAGCGGAGCTTCGCCCCGACCCTCGTCGGCCTCGAAGATCGAGCCGGTCACGAGCACGGCGCGGCCACCCGCGGCGGCCAGTCGGTCGAGCAGCGCCCCGACCCCGGCACAGCTTGCGCCGAGCGCGGCGGCGACGTCGAAGGCGGGGCTTCGGTGGTCGCCGACCTCGGCGCCGTGCAGGCAGAGGAGATCGGGCCGCAGCGCGTCCACGAGCGCCGCCCCCGGGCCCGCGAGCGTCGCCGCCTCGATCAGCTCGACCCGGCCCGCGAGGCGCTCGAGCCGACGCCGCGGCAGCGGGGGATAGGCGGCGAGCGATCGCCGGTGCAGGGCGTGGACCTCGAAGCCGGCCTCGGCCAGGGCGGTGGCGATCCAGGTGCCGGTGAACGAGGAGGCGCCGGTCAGGAGCGCGCGCACGGGCCGGCTCAGGCGGCCAGGTGGATCGCCGGCTCGAAGTCCGGATGCGCGCGATCGCGGGCGCTGATCACGGTCGGCTCGAACGGCCAGGCGATCGCGAAGCGGGGATCGTTCCAGCGCACGCCGCGCTCGCGTGCCGGATCGTGCGGCGCCGAGACGAAGTAGAGGACGAGGCTGTCCGGTGCGAGCGTGAGGAAGCCGTGCGCGCAGCCCTCGGGTACCAGCATGGCGCGGCGGTTGGCGGCCGACAGCTCGGCGGCCGTCCACCGGCCGAAACTCGGGGACTCGGAGCGCAGGTCGAGCACGCAGTCCCAGACGGCGCCGGCCGGGCACAGGACGAGCTTGGTCTCGGCCGAAGGGGCGAGCTGATAGTGCAGACCGCGCAGCGTGCCGCGGGCGACGCTCGAGGACAGGTTGGCCTGGGCCACCTCGAGCCCGACCTCGAGGTCGGCCAGGGTCGTTCGGCAGAAGGCACGGGCGAAGAAGCCCCGCTCGTCGAAGCGCGGCGCCAGCTCGAGCAGCCGGACACCGGGCAGCGGCTCGCCGATCGCCCGCATCAGGCGGTGTCCTGCGGGCGCCAGGGCGCGCTGCCCGATTCCCAGAGCGCGTGCATGAGGTCGCGGTCCTTGACCGTGTCGACGCAGGACCAGAAGCCCTGATGCCGGAACGGACGGAGCTGGCGCTCGGCCGCCAGCCGGCGCAGCGGCTCCTCCTCCAGCACGCAGGACTCGTCGGTCGACAGATAGTCGAGGAAGCGGCGGCGGAAGAAGAAGAAGCCGCCATTGGCCCAGGCCTCGGCGAGGCGCGGCTTCTCGACGAAGCCGGCGACCTCCTCCTCCTCGAGCATCAGATGGCCGAACTGGGAGACCGGGTTGACGGCCAGGACCGTGCCGATCCGGTCGTGGCCGAGATGGAAGTCGAGCTCGGCCCCGAGATCGACGTCGGCCAGACCGTCGCCGTAGGTCACCGCGAAATGCTCGGCCTCGCCCAGATGGCGGGCGGCGGCGCGGGCGATCCGGGCACCGGTCATCGCGTTGGCCCCGGTGTGCGCGACGGTCACCTCCCAGTCGGGTCGCGGACCGCTCTGGTGGAAGCTCACCTCCCCGGTCCGCGTGTCGAGCGTGAAGTCCTCGGTCATCGCCCGGAAGTCGAGGAAGAAGGTGGCGATCACCTCGGCGCGCCAGCCGGTGCACAGCACGAAGCGGCGGAACCCGTGCCGTGCGTAGGCCTGCATGATGTGCAAGAGGATCGGCCGGTCGCCGACCTCGACCATGGGTTTGGGCTGTCGGGCACCGGCCTCGCCGAGACGCGTGCCGCGCCCCCCGCACAAGACGAACACGGGCACATCAGCCGGCCGTGGCTGCCGCATGGTGAGCCTCCAACGCAACGGACGGTGGGGGCGGAGCCGGTCGGGCCACCCGTTCACCCAGTCGGGCGCGGTAGCGCCCGATCTGGTCGAGCAGCCAGTCGGCTCGCCCGGTCTCGAGAAGCTCGCGATAGCCGTCGACGGTCCACTCGACCGCCTCGGCGGTGGACAGGAGGGGCCGCCAGCCGAGCCGTCGCCTGGCGCGCTCGGAGGACAGGCGCTGCAACGCCGCCTCGGCCGGCACCGAGCCCTGCTCGACCTGCCAGCGGCTGGCGCCGAGCCGGCGCGACACGGCCGCCGCCACTTCCGCGACGGTCCACTCGCCGCCCGGATCCGGGCCGAAGTTCCAAGCGCTCGCGAAGCGCATCGGGTCGAGCGCCGCCGCCTGGGCGAGGCGCAGATAGCCCGCGAGCGCGTCCAGCACGTGCTGCCAGGGCCGGATCGCGCCGGGGCGGCGCAGCGTCGCCGGCCGGGCGGCGGCGAAGGAGCGCACGAGATCGGGGATCAGCCGGTGCGCCGACCAGTCGCCGCCGCCGATCACGTTGCCGGCGCGCGCCGTGGCGATCCCGATCCCCGAGCTCGGCGGCAGGAAGCTCGCCCGCCAGGCGTGCACGAGGATCTCGGCGCACGCCTTGCTCGCGGCGTAGGGCTCGTCGCCACCCAGGGGATCGTTCTCGCGGCAGGCCTGGTGCGGCTCGCGGTAGCATTTGTCGCTGGTCACCACGACCACCGCCCGCACGCCCGGTGCCGCGCGCACCGCCTCGAGCAGGTTCATGGTGCCGACGAGGTTGCTCTCGACGGTCCCGACCGGATCCTCGAGTGCCTCGAGCACGATCGGCCGGGCGGCCAGGTGCAGGACGATCTCGGGCTCGGCGGCGGCGAGCGCCGCGGCGAAGGCGGGACGGTCGCGCACGTCGCCCGGGATCGCGCGCATCCGCCGGTCGAGGCCCAGGAGCTCGTGCAGCGAGGGCGTCCAGCGGGGCGGGTGGCCGAAGCCGGTGACCTCCGCCCCGAGCTCGCACAACCAAGCGGTGAGCCAGGTGCCCTTGAAGCCGGCATGGCCGGTCACCAGCACCTTGCGTCCCTGCCAGAAGCCCGGATCGAGCTGCATCGCGCCTCCGTCCCCCGCCCTCGGGGGGCCGTGGCGCCATCCCTAGCGGGATTCTACCATTGCGTTAGTGAGATTTCACATACTGTCGCGATCCGCGACAGGCAAGCGAGCCTCGACTCCCTGGCGCGGCGACGCGGCGGCTCAGCGCGGCGGCAGGGAGGTGAGGAACTCGACGATCGCGTCGCGATCGGCCTCGGGCAGCTTGGCGGTGCCGTTGGTCACCACCTTGCCCATCTCGCCGCCGACGAAATCTCCGTCCGGCTTCATGCCGATCAGGAGCAGGGTGCGGATGTCCCCCGGGCTCCACGAACCCAGGCCCTCCTTCGGATCGCTCGTGATGTCCGGGATCACGTCCTTGCCGAGCCGGCCGCCGGCGAAGGCGCGGCTCTGGTCGAGCGCGCCGTGCCAGCCACGCGGCGTGTGGCACTCGCCACAATGGCCGGGGCCGAGCACCAGATAGGCGCCGCGGTTCCAGGCCTCACTGCGGCCGGGGTCGGGCCGGAACGGGGTCGGGTCGTGGAACGCCCACTGCCAGAGGAGCAGGCCCCAGCGGAGGTTGAACGGAAAGGACAGCTCGTGCGGTCGCGACGCCTGCCGGACCGGCGGTACGGTGTCGAGGAAGGCCTTGAGCGCGGCCAGGTCCGCGTCGCTCATCCGCGCGTAGGAGCCGTAGGGGAAGGCCGGGTAGTAGGGTGCGCCCGTGGGCGAGCGACCCTCGCGCATGGCACGCACGAAGTCGGCCGTGGTCCAACCCCCGATGCCGGTCTCCGGATCGGGCGTGATGTTGGGTGCGTGGAAGGTGCCGAACGGCGTCACCAGGGGATCGCCGCCGGCCAGCAGCGGGCCGTCCTTGGCGGTGTGGCAGTTGGTGCAGCCGCCGATGTTGAAGAGCAGCTCGCCGCGGGCGAGCTGCTCCGGATCGGCCGCCCGGGCGGCGGGTGCCGCGAGCGCGACCAGAAGGGCGAGCGCGCGGACCCGCCGGCTCACCGGCTCAGCTCTTCGGCCGGCGGAACGGCTGGTGGCAGCCGCCGCAGCCCTCCTTGCCGAGCGTGGCGAAGGCCGCGGTGGTCGCCGCCTGATCGCCGCTGCGGGCGGCCGCCACGAGCTTGGTGGCGAGGTTCTGGGCGTTGCGCGCCGCCGCCTCGAACCCGGCCGGATCCTCCCAGATCTTGGGCAGCGCCCAGGTCTCGACCGACCCCTTGTCGCTGCCCTTGGGGAACCAGGAGGGGATCTGCGGGAGTTTGCCGGCGATGTACTCGGCGTTCGCCGCGACGTCGGCGAGCGTGCCGCCCTTCTTGTCGACCACGGTGTCCTTGATGGCACCCATGCGCTTGCCGAACTCCTTGTACTCGGCTTGGCGCGCGGTGATCGCGTCCTGGGCCGCAGCCGTGCCGACGAGGGCCGCGGCGGCGAGCACCGCGCCGAGCCAGATGGTCCGCTTCGCCATGGTTCCCCTCCGTTGCGCGTCACGCTCGGTCCCGCGCCGCGGCTGCTCCGGGCGCCGGGTGTCGAGGCGACCATGGCTGCCGCGCGCGCGACCCGGAACGCTCCGGATCAGAAACAGACTGATTCTCGCTGGGTGCCGGAGCTCAATCCTGTGGCCGGCGGAACGGCGTGTGGCAGCCGCCGCAGCCCTCCTTGCCGAGCGTGGCGAAGGCCTGGGCGGTGGCCGCCCGGTCGCCGCTGCGGGCAGCCGCCAGGAGTCGGCCGGCAAGGGCCTGGGCATTGCGCGCCGCGGCCTCGAAGCCCGCGAAGTCCTGCCAGATCCTGGGCAGCGCCCAGGTCTCGTCCGGGCCCCGATCGGAGCCGGGCGGGAACCAGCCCGGCACGCTCGGAAGCTTGCCCTGCACGTACTCGGCGTGCGCGGCGACATCGGCGAGCGTACCGCCCTTGCCCTCGACGACGATCTCCTTGATGGCCGTCATCCGCTTGCCCAGCTGCTCCATCTCGCCCTGGCGGGCCTTGACGACCTCCTGGGCCGGCGCGTCGCCCGCACCCGAAGCCAGAGCCAGGAGCAGCGCCACGAGGATTCCGCCTGTCCGCACGGTCTCGACCTCCCGTTCCGGGCGACGCCCGGGCCTCCCCCGCTGCGGCCTCTTGTGCATCAGTCGGGCCGTGCTGGAAAATCGCGGTCGCGTGAGCGGCGTCCGGTCGGCACGCGAGGATCACCAGGGGGTCGCCCCGCCGTGCCCATCCGTGCCATCCTGCTCGACAAGGACGGGACGCTCGTCGATCTGCACGCCACCTGGGTGCCGCGCTATCGGGCCGCCGCGCTCGCGCTCGCGCGGGCCGCCGGCCGGCCGGAGGATTTCGCGTTCGAGCTCCTGCGGCGGCTCGGCTGGGATCCGGCGGCTGGCACGCTCGCTGCCGAGAGCCCGCTCCTGTGGGCGACCAATCGGACGATCGCCGGGCGTTGGGCGGGGGAGCCGGAGCTCGCCCAACTCGTCCCGCGCGGGGTCGATCCCGTGGCGCTGGCCCTCGCCGAACTCGAGGACGAGGAGCGCCACCCCCCGCAGCCGCTCGGCGACGTCGAGGGGCTGCTCGGCCGGCTCTCCGCGCGCGGCCTGCGGCTCGGCCTCGCCACCATGGACGGCGAGGCGGCGGCCCGGCGCAGCGCCGAGCGGCTC
Source organism: Geminicoccaceae bacterium (assembly GCA_037446605.1). Classification (GTDB taxonomy): domain Bacteria; phylum Pseudomonadota; class Alphaproteobacteria; order Geminicoccales; family Geminicoccaceae; genus JANXAZ01. The sequence goes on from JBBIIE010000024.1 coordinate 12,088, forward strand.
GGGTTCGCCCGCCATCTGGCGTTCGTCGCGGGTTGTGATTCGGGGCACGGCACCAAGCCCGGACCGGGCATGGCGCTCGCCTTCTGCGCCGCGGTCGGCGTGCACCCCACGCAGGTCGCCCTCGTGGGCGACAGCCCGGCCGATCTCGCGATGGCCCGCGCCGCCGGCTGCGGCCTCGCGATCGGGGTCCGCTCGGGCGGCGGCGCGGCCGATGCCTTGGCGCCGCTCGCCGATCGTGTGATCGGGAGCGTGCACGAGATCGAATCGCTGCTCGATACGCTCGACGCGCGCTGAACCGAAAGCGGGTGGCGGGCTCAGCCCGTCCGCTCGTGCTCGCGCAGGCGCGGCATCAGCTCGGCGAAGTTGCAGGGCCGATGGCGGATGTCGAGCTGGAAGGCCAGGATCTCGTCCCAGCCGTCCCGGCAGGCGCCCGGTGAGCCGGGCAGGCAGAATATGTAGGTCCCTTTGGCGACCCCGGCCTCCGCCCGGCTCTGCAGGCAGGAGGTGCCGATCTTGGCGTAGGAGAGCATCCGGAACAGCTCGCCGAATCCGGGGATCGTCTTCTCGACGACCCGCGCGAGCGCCTCGGGGGTGACGTCGCGCCCGGTCACACCCGTGCCCCCGGTGCTGATCACGACCTCGATCGCGGGGTCGTCGATCCAGCCGCGCAGGCGCGCCACGATGGCCTCGATGTCGTCCTTCACGATCGCCCGGTCGACCAGCCGATGGCCGGCTCCGATGACGCGCGCCGCCAGGAGATCACCGGAGCGGTCCGTGCTCGGATCGCGGCTGTCGGAGACGGTCAGCAGCGCCAGGTTGAGGGGGCGGAAGGGGATGCTCTCGTCAATTCTTCCGGGCAAGGCGCGGCTCCGCGGCATCCAGCCTCGCGAGCTCCGGCCAGCGGTTCTCGGCGAGCGCCAGGAGCTCGGGTATCTCCTGACCGAGCCGTGCCCGGTAGACCCAGAGGTTGGTGAGCACCTTCTTGATGTAGCCGCGCGTCTCCGACAAGGGCACGCTCTCGATGAACAGGAGCGGATCGTCGCGGGTACCGCGCAGCTCCCGTCCCGCCCAGCCCGCCACCCGATTGGCACCGGCGTTGTACGCCGCCACGACGTGGATCAGGCTCTTGCCCAGCGCCGGGCTCTGGCTGAGCTGGATCAGCTTCGCCTGCCCGAGCTCGATGTTGGTGTCGGGGTCGAGCAGGGCACCCCGCCCAGCGTAGGCGATGCGGGCCCGCCGCGCCACCTCGACGGCCGTCTCCGGCATCACCTGCATGACCCCGAGTGCGCCGCGCCGGCTGCGGGCGTCGATGTCGAACCCGCTCTCGGCGCGGATCACGGCGTAGACCAGCGCCCGGTCCACCCGGAAGCCGCGCGGTGGCGTCCAGCGGGGCACGGGGAACAGCGACCCGTCGTGCCGGCGCCCGTCCAGGAGCCGCATCCGCTGCGCGACCTTGAGCTGGGCGCCGGGCAGACCGGTCGCCTCGGCGAGCGCGATCAGCGCGTGGCCGAGCTCGAGCCTGGCCCGGCCGGCGAGCGCCAGGATCTCGGCCTCGGCGAGCCGCGGCTGGCCGATCTGGGTCAAGGCGAGCGCCCGCCGCGAGCCCGGGTAGCGGACCAGGAGGTCGATCATCTCGGCGCGCAGGCTGGGCTCGTCCCACTCCCAGCTCATCGGCAGCCCGAGCACGGTCTGCGCGAGCAGGCCGTAGAAGTCCCGGCTCGAGCGCGCGGCGAGGCGGAGATAGCGGCCGACCTGCTGCGGCCGTCCGGCCGACAAGTGCGCCCGCGCCGCCCAGAACGCCGCGGTGGCGATCTCCTCACCGTCGGCGCCCTCGCGGTTGGCGAGCGCTCCGAGGAGCGTGGCGGCCGCATCGAAGTCGCGCCGTTTCCAGGCCGCGAGGGCGGTCTCCAGCTGGCGGCGGGGCGGGCCCGCGGCATCGGCGGCACCGCGCGGCTCGTCGAGCCGGGCCTCCGCTCGCGGGTCGGGCGGCGGCCGCGCTCCCTCCGGACGCTTGGCCAGGGCCAGGCGATGGATCCGAGCCGCCTGCGGCAGATCGGGGTGGGCACGGAGCCACTCGACCAGCTCCTCGTAGCGGGCGACGTAGCCGCGCCCGAGATAGCGCTCGGCCAGGGCGTGCCCGACGAGCATGCGACTCCCGAGCTCTCGCAGCCGCGCATCGGCCTCCGCGATCCGGCCACGCGCCTGCAGCGCGAAGGCGTCGCGGTAGCGGGCGACGTCATCGTAGCCGAGCGGGCTCGGCACCTGCCAGGTCGGGCGCGCCGCGCCGTCCTCGGGTTGCAGCCGCGCCACCTGCACGGGCACCGGTTCCGCACGCGCGGCACCGGCGGCGAGGCCACACAGGCCGAAGGCTAGGGCGAGGCCGGCTCGCTGCCGGGCTGCTCGCAGGCTGGGGCCGAAGGTCGTCAAGCCTTGATGCCTCTCGTCTTGGTTCGATCCGGTCTCAGCGCGGGTGCTCGGCGGTCGGCCCTCCCTCCTGCGCCGATGGGCCGGCGCCCGTCTCGATGCCCAGCTCCCGCAGCTCCTGCGCGATCTGCAGCAGGTCGCGCCAGGCGAGCCGCTTCTGCATCGGCTGCCGCAGCAGATAGGCCGGGTGGAAGATCACCCGCGCCGGGATCGCCGGCCGGTCCTCGGCCGAGCGGTAGGTGAACCGCCGGCCGCGCAGCCGGGTCACCCCCTCGTTGAGGCCGAGGAGCGCCTTGGCCGCGATGCCGCCGACGAACACCAGGAGCGAGGGGGCGAGCAGCTCGATCTGCCGCTCCAGGAACGGCAGGCAGGTGGCGAGCTCGAGGGCGGTCGGCGCCCGGTTGCCGGGTGGTCGCCAGAACACCGTGTTCGTGATGTAGACCTTGCTCCGGTCGAGCCCGATGGTCGCCAGCATCCGGTCGAGCAGCTTGCCCGACGGGCCGACGAACGGCTTGCCCTGGCGGTCCTCCTCGACCCCGGGCGCCTCGCCCACGAGCATCAGCCGAGCCGCCGGATTCCCGTCCGACAGGCAGAGCCGGGTCGCGGTCTCCTTGAGCGGGCACAGCTCGAACGCCTCGAGGGCGCGGGCCAGCTCGTCGATCGAGCGGCAGGCCCGGGCGATCTCGCGCGCGCTCGCAACCGGCGCCGGAACCGGGCCGCGGCCGGAGGGTGGGGCAGCCGACCTCGGCGCGGCCCGAAGCTCGTCCGGCGCAGCGGCCGGCGGCGACGGGGCGCTCACGGGCGACGCCACGAGGCAGCAGTCGACCCCCATGGCCGACTGCCACTCCAGCCACGCGGCGGCGGCCCGGGCAGCATCGGCCGCCGCAGGACCATCGGCGAGGAGGCCGCGCGGCTCCCTCACCGACGCGCTCGATCCGCTGGTCGGGCGTGCATGGCCCGGGCATCCCTTCCGTCTCGAGGCCTCGACTCGACCCACTCCGTCCCCGGCGTGGTGCCGGTCCGGCCGGGTCGGCCGGCGCCGCCTCCCTCCTCCCGGGCGACGGCGGCGCCACGGCCCCGGCCGCCCTCCACTTCGGAGCGGACAGAGCGCAGCGACGCCTCCACCGACGTTGCGAGCCGAGGTTTATTCCACCCCGTATCGAACGGGCGTGCGGCGCTCGCTCGAACGCAGCTCGCGGCCGCGAGCGGGCCTCAGAGGTCGCGGTAGGGGATCGGCCGTCCCTCGCGGTCGACGATCAGCTTGCCGCCCTCATCCTGCGCCGCTATGTAGCGACCGTGACCGACCGCGGACCCGACATAGAGGGCCGGCTTGACCTTCTTGCCCTCGAATGTCTTGGCCTGCTGGGCCGGACCGCGCGCCGTGGGGTCATTCTTGCTCTTGGACGTCTTGAGCATCGTGAGATCTCCGAGCTCGTTAGAGTGTACCGCGGCACCATCCGCGACGCGACCGGCCGGCCGGCTACTTGGCGGCAAGCCGGGGCGTCGTCAAGCACGCCCCCCCGCCGGCGCGACCGCGGCGCTCAGGCGCGGGCTCCTGGCGCCGCTCCTGGCGGTGAGCCTGGTCGCCTGCACCGGCCAGTCGCCGGGCTGGCTCGGCTCGGGCTGGCGTGACGGCGGGCTCGCCAGCGCCGAGGAGTTCGGCGGCGGCCGCTCGCCCGCGGCCAGCTATCTGGCCGGCCGGCACGCCCTCGAGATCGGCGATGTCGACGAGGCCGCGCGCTACTTCGAGCGCGCCTCGGCGGCCGATCCCCTCAATGTCGAGCTGCGCCGGCAGACCTTCCTTCTGACCGTCGCCGCCGGCGAGGTCGGGCGCGCCGCCGAGCTCGCCGGCCAGCTGCTCGAGCTCGACGGTGGCGCCGACGAGGCACGCCTCGTGCTGGCCGTGCACGACGCCAAGGCCGGCCGCTTCCAGGCGATGCGCGAGCAGGTGACGCGACTGGGCGGGCGCGGCCCGCTCGGCGGCGTCGCACACCTGCTGCGCGCCTGGGCACGGGCCGGGACCGGCGATGTGGATTCCGCGCTCGAGCTGCTCGAGCGGGGTGGCCGCGACGACCCGTTCGCCTTGATGCGCGGCTACCATCGGGCGATGGTCCTGGCCTTCGCCGGCCGCCTGGCCGAAGCGCGCGGCGCGCTCGCCGCCCTCGAGCGTGGCGACGAGGCGCTGCCCCTGCGCGTGCTGCTCGCCCAGGTGGCGCTCGACGTGCGCGCCGGAGCGCGCACGGAGGGGCTCGCCCGGCTCGACACGCGGCGCCGCCAGAGCGGCGATCCGGCGGCGCTCGCGAGCGTGCGCGAGGTCGTTGCGGCGGGCGGTGACGGCTGGCTGCCGGTGACCGACCCGGCTTCGGGTGCCGCCGACGTGCTCCTGGGCGTGGCCGAGCTCCTGCGTGACCAGCGGGTCACCGCCCAGGCCCTGGTCTACGCCCGGCTCGCCGCCTTCCTCACCCCCGAGGCGGGCGACGTCTGGCTCGCGATCGGCCGCATCGCCCAGGCGCAGGACGATCACGAGGAGGCGATCCGCGCCTTCATGCGGGTGCCGGAGAGCTCGCCCTTCGCCTGGGAGGCGCAGTTGGCGCGGGCCGACGCGCTCGCCGACCAGGGTAAGACCGAGGAGGCGGTGGCGCTGCTGCGCACGCTCGCCGACCGCCGGCCGGAGCGGGTCGACGCACTCGTGGCGCTCGGCGATCTCCTGCGCGGCAAGGAGCGCTTCGCCGAGGCCGGCGAGGCCTACGGTCGGGCGATCGGCCGCCTGGGTGTCCCCGAGCGGCCGCACTGGCGGCTGTTCTACGTGCGCGGCATCGCCCTCGAGCGGACCAAGCGCTGGAGCGAGGCCGAGGCCGACTTCCTCAAGGCGCTGGAGCTGCAGCCCGACCAGCCCTTCGTGCTCAACTACCTGGGCTATTCCTGGGTCGACCAGGGCATGAACCTCGAGCGCGCCAAGGCCATGCTGCACCGGGCCGTGGAGCTGCGCCCGCAGGACGGCTTCATCACCGACAGCCTGGGCTGGGCCTATTACAAGCTCGGTGAGTACGACAAGGCGGTAGGTCATCTCGAGCGCGCGGTCGAGCTGGAGCCGGGCGATCCCACCATCAACGACCATCTGGGTGACGCCTATTGGCGGGTCGGCCGGCAGCGCGAGGCCCGCTTCCAGTGGCAGCGGGCGCTCGGGCTCAAGCCCGAGGAGGACGCCCTGGCGGCGATCAACGAGAAGCTCGATAAGGGCCTGCCGGAGCCCGATGCCCGACGGGGGTGAGCCGGTCGTCGTCGAGACCGCCCTGGCCAAGCTCAACCTCGACCTGCTCGTGACCGCGCGGCGGCCGGACGGCTGGCACGAGCTCGACAGTCTCGTGGTCTTCTGCGAGCTCGCCGACCGGCTCGAGCTGCGCCCGGCCGAGGACCTGTCCCTCGTGATCGACGGGCCCACCGCGGCCGGTCTCGCCGCCGAGGAGGGCAACCTCGTGCTTCGCGCGGCCCGGCTCCTGCAGCGCGCGGTCGGCGGTACCCCCGGGGCCGCCATCCGCCTGACCAAGGAGATCCCGCTGGCCGCCGGGCTCGGTGGCGGGTCGGCCGATGCCGCGGCGGCGCTGCGCGGGCTCGGCCGCCTCTGGCGCGCCGGGCTGGACGACGAGACCCTCCGCGACCTGGCCCTCGGCCTCGGCGCCGATCTCCCCGTCTGCCTGTACGGTCGGCCGGCCCGGATGCGCGGGCTGGGCGAGCGGCTCGACCCGGTGCGCGGCCTGCCCGACCTGCCGCTCGTGCTCGTCAATCCCGGCCGCCCGCTCGCCACCGCCTCCGTCTTCCGGGCCCTCTCGGGCCCGTTCCGCGCCGCCGCTCGACCGCCGCTGCGGGTCCTGCCGAGCCTCGTCCAGCTCGCCGTCTGGCTGGCCGAGAGCCGCAACGATCTGGAGCCCCCGGCGCGCCGGCTCGAGCCCGAGATCGGCCGCGTGCTCGGCGATCTTGCCGCCCTCTCGGGCTGCCTCGTGGCGCGGATGACCGGCTCGGGTGCCACCTGCTTCGGGCTGTTCGGGGACCGCGGCGAGGCCGAGACCGGTGCCCTGCTCCTGCGCCGCCGCCGGCCCGACTGGTGGATCCGTGCCACGCTCGCGCGCGGGGCACCCGCGTGATCCTGCTGCTCACCGACTTCGGCGCCGCCGGCCCCTATGTCGGCCAGCTGCACCTCGTGCTGCGCCGGCTCGTACCCGAGGTGCCGCTCGTCGACCTGCAGCACGACCTGCCGGCATTCCGCCCCGATCTGGCCGGCCACCTGCTCGCCGCCCATTTCGGGCTCGCCCGGCCGGGCGACGTGCTGCTGGCGGTGGTCGATCCGGGCGTCGGCACCGACCGCGCGCCGCTCGCGGTCCGCCTCGACGGGGTGTGGGTCGTCGGCCCCGACAACGGCCTCCTCGAGCCGGCGCTGCGCCGCGCCCGCTCGATCGAGACCTTCCACATCGCCTGGCGGCCGGAGCGGCTCTCGGCGAGTTTCCACGGTCGCGACCTGTTCGCGCCGGTGGCGGCGAGGCTCGCCCGCGGCGATCACCGCGACCTCGTGCCCGGGCCGGTCGGGCGTCGCCCCGACTGGCCCGACGAGCTGCCGGCGATCGTCTACCTCGATGTCTACGGGAACGCCTGGACCGGCCTGCGCGCGGCGAGCCTCGGCCCTGCGGCTAGGCTCGCGGTCGCGGGGACCGTGCTGGCGCGCGCCCGCACCTTCGCCGAACTGCCGCCGGGCGGCCTGTTCTGGTACGAGAACAGCTCGGGGCTCGCCGAGATCGCCGCCAACGGGGCCAGCGCCGCGGCGCTCCTGGGCCTGGCTCCGGGTGCAGCGGTGACGGTGCTCTCGGCCGATTGAAGCGCGCGGTCCCGAACCCTATACGGGTCGCGGTTGGGGCGTCGCCAAGCGGTAAGGCAGCGGACTTTGGATCCGCCATCCGGTGGTTCGAATCCACCCGCCCCAGCCAGCCGCCGGCTGGGGAGCGCCCGTGCAGCCCTTCGATCTGGTGATCCGCGGCGGGACCGTGGCGACCGCCACCGATCTGTTCACGGCCGATATCGGGGTCCGGGACGGCGTCGTCGCCGCCCTCGGCACCGGCCTCGGGTCCGGCCGCGAGGAGCTCGATGCGACCGGTCGGATCGTGACGCCGGGCGGGGTCGACAGCCACTGCCACATCGAGCAGCTCGCCGCCACGGGGCTGATGAACGCCGACACCTTCGAGACCGCCACGGCCTCGGCGGCGCTCGGCGGGACCACGACGGTGATCCCGTTCGTGGCGCAGCATGTCGGCACCTCGCTCGCCGCCGTGGCCGAGGACTATCACCGCCGGGCCGAACGCGGTGCGATCGTCGACTACGCCTTCCACCTCATCCTCGCCGATCCGCGGCCCGAGATCCTGAAGGAGGAGCTACCGCCGCTCGTGCGCGCGGGCCACGCCTCCTTGAAGGTCTTCTTGACCTACGATCGGCTCAAGATCGACGACGAGCAGCTCCTCGACGTCCTCGAAGCGGCCCGCAGCCACGGCCTCATGGTCTGCGTGCACGCCGAGAACCACGGCATGATCCGCTGGATGGGTCGCCGCCTCGTCGAGCGCGGCTTCACCCACCCGCGCTTCCACGTGCCTTCGCACCCGCGGATCGGCGAGGTCGAGGCGATCCACCGGGCGATCGCCTGCGCGGCCTTGCTCGACCAGCCGATCATGATCTTCCACGTCTCGACCGCCGAAGGTGCGGCCACGATCCACCGCGCCCGCGGCGAGGGCCGCAAGGTCTGGGGCGAGACCTGCACGCAATACCTCACCTTGACTTCGGCCGAGCTCGACCGGCCCGGGATCGAGGGCGCGAAGTGGATCTGCTCACCACCTCTGCGCGAGCCCGCGGACCAGGAGGCGCTCTGGTGGGCGCTCGAGGTCGGGACGCTGCAATGCGTCTCCTCCGACCACGCGCCTTACCGGATGGATGCGACCGGCAAGCTCGCCAAGGGCCCGAACCCCTCCTTCAAGGACATCGCCAACGGCATGCCCGGCCTCGAGCTCAGGCTGCCGGTCCTGTTCGACGCCATGGTGAGCCGCGGCCGGCTGGGTCTCAGGAAGTTCGTCGAGCTCACCGCGACCGCACCTGCCGCGATCTACGGCCTGCACCCCAAGAAGGGAACGATCGCGCCCGGTTCGGATGCCGACCTCGTCCTCTGGGATGCCGAGCGGAAGGTGACGATCGAGGATGCGCCGCGCACCGACCGGGCCGGTTACACGCCTTACGCCGGCCGGACGGTGAAGGGCTGGCCACGCCACGTGCTCTTGCGCGGCCGGGCGATCGTCCGCGACGGCACGCTTTTGGGCACACCCGGCGAGGGTCGCCTCCTGCCGCGCCGGGGCGGCTGGGCCGCGGTGCCGACCGGCCGACCGGCTCCGGAGTTCGATCCGGCGCGCAATTTCGGGGCGCGCCTCCGGTGAGCGCGGTCGATTGGAGCGAGGGGGCGCACCGGGCGATCGCCCGGGCCGGCATCCGCCTGCTCGCCCACGTCCCCGATGCCGGCCTTTCGCCCCTGCTCGCCCGCTGCGGTCGCGATCCCGCGATCCGGCCCGTGGGCCTCGCCGACGAGCGCGAGGGCCCGGCGCTGTTGGCCGGCGCCTGGCTCGGCGGGCTCCCGGGCCTGCTCGCTTGCCAGTCGAGCGGGGTCGGCAACCTCGTCAACATGCTGGGCCTCGCGGCGGTCGGCCGCTTCCCGCTTCCGATGCTCGTCACGATGCGCGGCGAGTGGGGCGAGCAGAACCCCTGGCAGGTGCCGATGGGCCAGGCCGTGCCCGCGGTCCTCGCGGCGATGGGCGTGCGGCTCTTCTCGCTCGAGCGGGCGGAGGAGGCCGAGGCCGTGCTCGACGGTGCCCTGGGCCTCGCCTTCGGCTCGGAGCAGATGGTGGCCGTGCTCGTCCGCCAGCGGCTCCTGGGTGCCAAGCGCTTCCGCGCCGCCGGGGCGAGCCCACCTTGAGCGCGGGGCTCGACCGTCGCGCGCTCGTGGCGGCCCTCGTCGAGCGGCGCGGCTCGGCGCTTCTCCTGGCCGGGCTCGGCTCGCCGGCTTGGGATCTCGCCGCCGCCGGCGACCATCCGCAGCATGTCCATCTCTGGGGCGGTATGGGCGGGGCCTTCGCGATGGGCCTCGGTCTCGCGCTCGCCCGCCCGGACCGGCGCGTCGTGGTCCTGACCGGTGACGGCGAAGCGCTCATGGGCCTCGCCTCGCTCGCCACGATCGCCGCGCAAAAGGTGCGGAACCTCGCGCTCCTCGTCCTCGACAACGGCGTCTACGGCGAGACCGGCGGCCAGCCCACCGCGACCGCGGCCGGGGTCGACCTCGCCGGCGTGGCGGCCGCCGCGGGCTTCCCCACCACACGCCGACTCTCGAGCCCGGAGCAGGAGCAGGCGGCGGTCGATCTCCTGCTCGAAGCCCCGGGCCCGGTCCTGGTGCAAGCCCGGGTCGAACATCGCCCCCTGCCGCTCGTCCTGCCGCCCGAGGACGCGGTCACCGAGAAGCGCCGCCTGCGCGCGGTCCTCGGCGTCGGCGAGGCAAGCGCTCGATGAGCGAGGCCCCGCGCCCCGGTTCCTGCTGGCTCGCCGAGGCGTTGGCCGGGGCCGGGGTGAGCCATGTCTTCTTCGTCGACGCCATCCTCCGCCGCACGCTCGTCGAGCTCGAAACGCTCGGCGTGCGCCGCGTCCTCGCCCATGCCGAGAAGGCCGTCGCCTACATGGCCGACGGCTACGCACGCGCTGTCGGCCGGCCGGGTCTCTGCTTCGCCCAGTCGGTCGGCGCCGCCAACCTCGCCGCGGGCCTGCAGGACGCCTTCCTCCACCGGAGCCCGGTGATCGCGCTCACCGGCCGCAAGCCCGCCGCCTTCCAGTACCGCAACGCCTATCAAGAGATCGACCACGACGGGCCGTTCGCGGCCGTGACCAAGGCCCGGGCGCGGGTCGAGACGCCCGAGGAACTGCCGCATCTCCTGCGGCTCGCCTTCCGCGAGGCGTGCGAGGGCACGCCGCGGCCGGTCCATCTCGACCTGCCGGGGCTGCAGGGTGAGCTCGTCGAGACCGCGACGATCGCCGAGCCGCCCTGGATTCCGCCGCATCACCGGGAGGTGCCGGCCCGCCGACCGGCGCCCGATCCCGCCGAGATCGAGGCCGCCGCCCGCGCGCTCGCCGCTGCCGAACGACCGGTCGTCGTGGCCGGCGCCGGCGCGGTGCTCTCGGGCGCGCATCGAGCCTTGCGTACACTCGCCGAGGCGGGACCGGTGCCGGTCGCGACCTCGCTCGGCGGCCGCGGCATGCTCCCGACCGACCATCCGCTCCACGTCGGGGTCGTCGGCACCTATTCCGCACCACCCGCCAACCGGCTCGTCCACGAGGCCGACCTCGTTCTCTTCGTGGGCTGCCACACGGGCGATCAGGTGACCCAGAACTGGACGGTCCCGCCGCACGACCGCCCGGTCGTCCAGATCGACCTCGAGGCGCGCGAGCTCGGCCGCTCCTACCCGGCGGCGCTCGGCGTTCTGGCCGATCCGGCCCGTGCCCTCGACGCGCTCACGGCCTCGCTCCGGCCGCACCCCGCCTGGAAGGCCTGGGTCGAGCGGGTGGCGGGCGAGGTCGCGGCGTGGCGGGCCCGAATGGCGCCGCTCCTCGCTTCCGATGCCGTACCGATCCGGGTCGAGCGGCTCTGCGCCGAGCTCTCCGCCGTGTTGCCCGCAGAGGCGATCCTGGTCGCCGACACGGGCTATTCCGGGATCTGGACCGGCACGCTCGTCGAGCTGGCTTCACCCGACCAGCTTTATCTGCGGGCGGCCGGTTCCTTGGGCTGGGCTTTTCCGGCGGCGATCGGCGCCAAGTGTGCCGCACCCGACCGGCCGGTCGTCTGCTTCTGCGGCGACGGCGCCTTCTATTATCACCTGGGCGAGCTCGAGACCGCGCGTCGTCTGGGCCTGCCGCTCGTCGTCGTGGTCAACGACAATGCCGCCTTCGGCCAAGGGCTCGTCAACGTCCACCGCCTCCAAGGCGATCGACCCGGCAACCCGGACGAGATCGTCCGCTTCGGCCCGACCGACTTCGCCGCCGTGGCGCGCGCCTTCGGGGTCGAGGCGATCCGGGTCGAGCGACCCGAGGCGATCCGCCCGGCGCTCGAGCGCGCTCTGGTCGCGGGCGGCCCCGTGGTCGTCGACGTCGTGACCGACCCCTGGCCGCGCGCTCCCGAACCTTGGATCCCGCCGCCATGAGTGCCTTTGCCGAGGTCGCCGTCCTGGGCGCGGGCACGATGGGTCACGCGCTCGCGCTCGTCCACGCCCTCGCGGGCGCGCGGGTTCGGCTCTTCGACGTCCGGCCCGAGGTGGTCGACCGCGCCTTCCACCTGATCGACGCGGCCCTCGCGACGCTCCGCGAGGCGGGCGAGGTCGAGGCCGGAGGAGCCGAGGCGGCGCGCGCCCGGATCGCGCCCGCGGCGACGCTCGAGGCCGCGGTCGCCTCCGCCGAGCTCGTCGTCGAGACGGTGGTCGAGGACCGCGAGGTCAAACGCTCGGTCTTCGAGGCGGTGGCACGGGCGGCACCCGCTCGGGCGATCGTCGCCTCCAACACCTCGTACCTCGACGTCTTCCCGCTGATGTCCGACGCACTCGGACCCCGGGCGGCGATCGCGCACTGGTACACCCCGCCCTACGTCCTCGACCTCGTCGACCTCGTCCCCGGCCCCGCGACCGAGCCCGCCGTCCTCGATCGGCTCGAGATCTTCTACCGGGCGATCGGCAAGCGGCCGGTGCGCTTTTCCCGGATGATCCAGGGCTACGTCGCGAACCGGCTGCAGGCGGCGATGAGTGCCGAGATCTTCCGCCTGCTCGACGAGGAGGGGATCGCCCCCGAGGTGATCGACGAATCGATCCGCCACGGCCTCGGTCTTCGTCTGCTGCTCCTGGGGCAGCTCCGCAAGGCCGACTATACCGGTCTCGAGCTCGTGGCGAAGGCGCTCGCCAACCGCAGCTGGAGCCCGCCGCCGCCGCGCGAGCGGAGCCCGACGCTCGACCGGCTTTTGGCCGAGGGGCGGACCGGTGTCCTCGCCGGGCGCGGCTTCTTCGACTACGGGAACCGGCCGGCCGAGGAGCTGTTCCGCGAACGCGACCGGGCGCTCCTCGCCTTGAAGCGGGCCTGGCGGGCGATCGAAGAGGGGAGGGAACCGTGATCGGGGCCGATCTGCGCGGCAAGACCGCGCTCGTCACCGGTGGGGCTTCGGGCATCGGGCTCGCGACCGTCGAGCGGCTCGCCCGGGCCGGGGCGCGCGTCGCCTTGAACCATCTCCCGATCGACCCGCGCGGGCCCGAAGAGGCGCGCCGGCTGCGCGAGGAGGGGCTCGAGGTCGTGGCCGTCGCGGGTTCCGTGGCGGTCGCGGGCGAGGCCGAGGCGATGGTCCGCCGCGCGATCGGCGAGCTCGGCCGGCTCGACTTCCTCGTCAACAATGCAGGCACGGCCGCGACCGACCGGCCGATCCCGCCCGCCGAGCTCGACCGGCTCGACGAAGCCTTCTGGCGGACCATCCTCGAGACCAACCTTCTGGGCGCCTTCCGCTGCGCGCATGCCGCCGCCGGCGCACTCCGCGAAGCCGGCGGGGCGGTCGTCAACGTCGCCTCCGTGGCCGGGCTGGGGCGCCAGGGGAGCTCGATCGCCTACGGTGCCTCCAAGGCCGCGCTCGTCGAGCTCACCCGCGGCCTCGCCCGGGCGCTCGCCCCCGAGGTCCGGGTCAACGCCGTGGCCCCGGGCCACGTCGACAGCCCCTGGACCGCGCACTGGCCACAGGCCTGGAAGGAGGAAGCCGCGCAGAAGGCGTTGTTGAAGCGCCGCTGCCGACCCGAGGACATCGCCGACGCCATCTTCTATCTCCTGGTCGGCGCGCGGATGGTGACCGGCCAAGTCCTCGTGGTCGATGGCGGGCTCCTGATCGGTTGAGCGCGGCGCTCAGGCGACGAAACGGCCGCCGCGCTCGTCCTCGATGTGCTGGCGGATGATCGATTCGACGTCCGGATCGACCGGGAAGCCGAGTTTCAGCGCCCGCTCCGGCGCGAAGTGCCAGGGGATCGAGAGCACGACCCGGCGGATCAGCGCATCGGGCTCGTAGGTGATCCGCGCCGTCACGCCCTTGCCCGCGATCCTTTCGAGCGCGGTGATCTCCTCGGCGACCGTGAAGGCGATGCCGGGCAGCAGCAGCGAGCGGTCCTTGCCGAGTGCTCCTTCCTCGAGCTCGGCCGCGTGGAGGAAGGCCTGCACGACCGCCCGCGGCGAGAGACAATACATCTTGGTGTCGACCGGCACGGGGCAGTTGGCGGTCTCGCCGTTCAAGGGCTCGCGGACGATCGAGGAGAGGAAGGTCGTGGTCGCGAGGTTGGGCCGGCCCGGCCGCACGACGATCGTCGGCAGGCGCAGGCTCGTGCCGACGACGAAGCCCTTGCGGTGGTAATCGGCGACCAGCCGCTCGCCCATCGCCTTCTGGTTGCCGTAGGAGCTCTGCGGCGTGAGGTGCGTGGTGTCCGTGATCGGCTCGGGCAAATCACCACCGTAGACCGCGCAAGACGAGGCGAAGACGAAGATCGGCCGCCGGCAGAGATGGCGCGCCGCTTCGAGCACGTGGCGGGTGCCGTCGAGATTGACCGCATAACCGAGCTCGAAATCGGTCTCGGCCTGGCCCGAGACGACGGCCGCCAGGTGGAAGACCACGTCGAAGCCGCCCGCGAACCAGGAGAAGACCGCCCCGGGTCGGGTCACGTCGCCGGCGATCGTCTCGACCCGCGGATCGTCGAAGCCCTGGGCCGGGACCACGTCGACGAGGCGGATCCGCTCGATCGGCCGGCCGGCGAGGCTGCCGCGGGCGAGCAGTGCGCGGGCGAGCTTCGACCCGATGAAACCGGCCCCACCCGTGATCAGAACCCGCATCGCCGCCTCCCCGCCGGCACTCCGGCGCCGGCTCTTAGCAGCGCCGGCCGGCCCCGCGAAGGGTCCGCGGAAGCGACCGGATCTGAGCCCGCCGGCCGTCCGGCGTTAACCGTTCGTTCAGGAAAATCGGGCAGAAAGGATGCACGACCTCGCGGAGCCGGTGGGTGCGGCAGCGTTCGGGCTTTCCTGCTCGCCTTCTCCTGGTCCTGCTCGTCCTGCTGGGCGGGCAGGCGGGCGCGGCGCCGCGTCGACCGGCAGCGATGCCGGCCGATGGATGGTCGCCGCACGGCCCGCCTGCTACCTCGGCTCCCGGGAGCCGCGGGGAGGGGGCCATGGATTTGCCGGCGCGGTGCGAGGTCGTCGTCGTGGGCGGCGGCATCGTCGGCTGTTCGATCGCCTATCATCTGACCAGGCTCGGCGTCACCGACGTGCTGCTGCTCGAGCGCAAGGCGCTCACCTGCGGGACGACCTGGCACGCGGCCGGGCTGATCGGCCAGCTCCGGGCGACCCGCCGGCTCACCGAGCTCGCCCGCTACACCGCGCAACTCCTGCCCGAGCTCGAGGCCGAGACCGGCATCGCCACGGGCTTCCGCCAGCACGGGTCGCTCGCGCTCGCGCTGCACGCCGAACGTTTCCACGAACTCCGGCGCGGTGCCTCGATGGCGCGCAGCTTCGGCCTCGAGGTCGAGGTCCTGGGCCCCGCCGAGGCGAAGCGGCTCCACCCCTTGGTCGAGACGAGCGACGTGGTCGGCGCCGTCTTCCTGCCCGAGGACGGCCAAGCCGATCCGGTCGGGATCACGCAGGCTTTCGCCAAGGGTGCCCGGGCGCGCGGTGCCCGGATCCTCGAGCACTGCCCGGTCGAGCGGATCCTCGTCGAGAACGGCCGGGCGGTGGGCGTGCGCACGCCCCAGGGCGAGGTCCGCGCCGGCACGGTCGTGATCGCCGCCGGCATGTGGTCGCACGCGCTCGGGCGGGCGATCGGGGTCGCGATCCCGCTGCACGCGGCCGAACATTTCTACGTCGTGACCGAGCCGGTTCCCGACCTGCCGCGCCGGCTGCCGGTCCTGCGGGTCATGGACGAATGCGCCTATTACAAGGAGGAAGCGGGCAAGATCCTGCTCGGCTGCTTCGAGCCGGTCGCCAAACCCTGGGGAATGGACGGCATCCCCGAGGACTTCGCGTTCGGCACCTTGCCCGAGGATTTCGATCATTTCCAGCCGATCCTGGAGCGGGCGATGTACCGGCTGCCGGTGCTCCAGAAGGTCGGCATCAAGACCTTCTTCAACGGCCCCGAGAGCTTCACGCCGGACGACCGCTACCTCTTGGGCGAGACGGCCGAAGTCCGGGATCTCTTCGTGGCCTGCGGCTTCAACTCGATCGGCATCCAATCCTCGGGTGGGGCCGGCATGGCGCTCGCCCGCTGGATCGTCGACCGCCGGCCGCCTTTCGACCTGCTCGAGGTGGACGTGCGCCGTCTGCCACCCTTCATGGCGAGCCGGACGTTCCTGCGCGACCGCACGGTCGAGACCTTGGGCCTGCTCTACGCCATGCACTGGCCCGACCGGCCCTACGCCACCGCCCGCGGCGCCCGCCGTTCCCCCTTGCACGATCGGCTCGTGGCGCTCGGGGCGGTCATGGGCGAAACGGCCGGCTTCGAGCGTCCGGCCTGGTTCGCCACGACCGAGGCGGAACGCGATTGGCGCCCCTCTTGGGGGCGGCCCTGCTGGCACGAGGCCTGTGCCCGCGAATGCCGGGCGGTGCGCGACGCGGTCGCCCTCTTCGACCAGTCGGGGATGGGCAAGATCCTCGTCACCGGCCCCGACGCGCTCGCGGTGCTCGACCGGGTGTCGACCGCTCGGATCGACGTCGCGGCCGGTCGGGTCGTCTACACCTGCTGGCTCGACGAGCGGGGCGGGATCGTCTCGGACCTCACCGTCACGCGGCTTTCCGACACCGAGTTCCTCGTGATCACGGCGACCGCGAGCCTGACGCGCGACCTCGCCTGGCTGCGCGAACAGATGCCCACCGACGCCCGCTGCGCGGTGGTCGACGTGACATCCGGCCTCGCGCTCCTGGCGCTCATGGGCCCGAACTCGCGCGCCTTGCTCGAGGTCCTCTCGGGGGAGGACCTCTCGAACACGGCCTTCCCCTTCGCGACCTCGCGCGAGCTCGGGATCGGCTACGCCCGACTGCGCGCCACCCGGCTCACCTACGTGGGCGAGCTCGGCTTCGAGCTCTGGGTGCCGGCCGATCAGGCGGTCCTCGTCCTCGAGCGGATCCTCGAGGTCGGGCCGCGCTTCGGCCTCGCGCCGGCCGGGCGGTTCGCGCAGGAGAGCTGTCGGATCGAGAAGGCCTATCGGAGCTACGGCCACGACATCGGCATCGAGGACGATCCGTTCGCGGCTGGGCTCGGCTTCACCGTGGCGCTCGACAAGCCGGGCGGCTTCATCGGCCGCGAGGCGCTCCTCGCCCGTCGCGCCGCGCTGGATTTCGGCCGCCGCCGGCTCGTTTCGATCCGCCTCGCCGATCCTTCCGTTTTCCTCCACCGCGAGGAGCCGATCCTGGAAGACCGCCGGATCGTGGGTTCGGTGAGCTCGGGCGCGTTCGGCCATCGGGTGGGCGCTTCGCTCGGCCTCGGCTGGATCGGGCTCGACGAGCCCGTGACGGCCGAACGGCTCGCCCGCGGCCGCTTCGCCGTCGAGGTCGCGGGCGAGCCCGTGCCGGCCGAGCTTTCGCTGCGACCGTTTTACGACCCAGCCGGGAGCCGACCGCGCGGCTGAGCGCGCGTGCCGGATTCGCTCGTCCGGGCGAGCCCGTATCGGGGCGCGCCGAGGCCGACGCTCCCGATGGCTCCGGGGGCCGCGGTGGCCGATGCGGGGGCGACGCAACCTGTCGCCACCGCTCGGGAGTCGCCTGCGTGCGTCTCCACCGCTGCGGGCTCGCGCCCGGCCGGGCAGCGAGCGGGGGCCGGGGTGCCGATCGGGTCGACGGGTTGATGCCAACTCCCGGGTGATTGCTGGCTCGGCGGAGGTTGGCGGCGTGGCCTCGGCCGGCCGATGCGCCTCGGGAGCCGCGTGCTCCGGGAAGGCCCGGGCGCGTCGGCTCGTGCCGGCTGACCAACGGGCGGGGCAAGCTCCGGAGTCGCGTGCTCCCCGAGGCGGCTCCCCCCTGGGTCGCCGCCCCCCTCGAGTCGCAGTCCGGTATTGCCGCCACCGACCCGTCGCCCACGGTCGCACCGATGCCGGGGCTCCTCGGCGCCGAGGTGGCCGTTTGCCCGGCTCCCGGCCGAATTTCCACCGTGGCACCCACGCCCGGGGTCCAGGCGCCGAGGCGGCCGAGTAGCGCCGCCGGCCGCCGGTCGTCCACGGTCGGACTCCTGCCCGAGGTCCTCGACGCAGAGGTGCCCGCTTGCCACCGCCGGCGCGAGACCGTCCGACGTCGCACCCAGGCCCGGGGTCTCGGTGCCGAGGCGCCCGGTGCTGTCGCTTGCCGGTCGTCCAGGGTCGCACCGTTGCGCGAGGTCCTCGGTCTCGAGGCGCTCGATTGCCGCCTCGCCGGACGGTCGTCGGCGGGCGCACCGGGTGACGGAGCGCCGGCGCGTCGTCACGGGACGACCATCGCACGGGGCCCGATCGCCCGCCCCGGGCGGCCCGGCCGGCGGGCCCCGGGGAACCGGGCGAGGAGGCCGATCCGCTCCCCGGGCCGGGGCGATCGGCGATCGCGATCGGCCGCGTCGCCGATCGGGCCCGATGCGCCACCGACCGGGCACGCACCCGACGGGGCCGCGGAGCCCTGGTCGACCGTCCCGCGCCGCACCCGGCGGTGCCGGGCCCTTCCGCCGAGGACGCGATCGACGTCGAGCTGGCGGGCCGCTCAGAACAGGCCGCGCACCCGCCCCTCGGCATCGAGACCGATGTCGGCCGCAGCGGGCCGGCGCGGCAGGCCCGGCATGGTCATGATCTCGCCGCAGACCAGGACCACGAAGCCGGCCCCGGCGGCGAGCCGGACCTCGCGGATCGGCACCACGTGGCCGGAGGGGGCCCCCGCGAGGTTGGGGTCGGTCGAGAAGCTGTACTGGGTCTTGGCGATGCACACCGGCAGGTGGCCGAAGCCGGTGGCATCGAGCTCCTCCAGCCGGTCGCGTACCGCCTTGTCGGCGGTGACGTCCGCGGCACCGTAGATCTCGGTGGCGATGGTGCGCGCCTTCTCCCAGAGCGGCAGGGCGTCGGGGTAGAGCAGGCGGAAGCCGCGGCCCTCGCGCGGCCGCGGTGCGGCGGCCAGCTCGCGTACGCGGCGCGCCAGCTCGACGGCGCCGGCGCCGCCCTCGGCCCAGTGGCTGCAGCGCACCGCCTCGACGCCCAGACGGTCGCGGCAGAAGGCGGCGACGAGGTCGAGCTCGTCCTCGCCGTCGCCCGCGAACCGGTTGAGCGCCACGACCGTGGGCAGGCCGAACCTGCGCAGATTGAGCACGTGCCGCTCGAGGTTGGCGAGGCCCTTCTCGACGGCGCGCGGGTCCGACCGGGCAAGCGCGTCGCGGGCCGCGCCGCCATGATGGCGCAGCGCCCGCACGGTCGCCACGAGCACCGCGCAGGCCGGCTCCAGGCCGGTGATCCGGCACTTGATGTCGCAGAACTTCTCGGCGCCGAGATCGGCCCCGAAGCCCGCCTCGGTGACCACGTAGTCGGCGAGCCCGAGCGCGCTCCGCGTGGCGAGCGCGCTGTTGCAGCCGTGCGCGATGTTGCCGAACGGCCCGCCGTGCACCAGCGCCGGGGTGCCCTCGAGGGTCTGCACGAGGTTGGGCTCGAGCGCCTCGCGCAGGAGCACCGTCATGGCACCCTGGGCCTCGAGGTCGGCGGCGGTGACCGGTGCCCGCTCGCGTGTGAGGCCGACCACCATGCGGCCGAGCCGCGCTTCCAGGTCGGCCAGATCGCGGGCGAGGCAGAGCACCGCCATCACCTCGGAGGCGGGGGTGATGTCGAAGCCGCCCTCGCGCGGGAAACCGTTGCCGGGCCCGCCCAGGCCCTGGACGATCCGGCGCAGTGCCCGGTCGTTCATGTCGAGCACGTGCCGCCAGAGCACGCGGCGAGCGTCGAGGCCGAGCGCGTTGCCCCAGTGCAGGTGGTTGTCGACCATCGCCGCCAGGAGATTGTGGGCGGCGCCGATGGCGTGGAAATCGCCCGTGAAGTGCAGGTTGATGCGCTCCATCGGCACCACCTGGGCGAAGCCGCCGCCGGCCGCACCGCCCTTCATGCCGAAGCAGGGGCCGAGCGAGGGCTCGCGCAGGCAGATCAGCGTGCGCTCGCCGAGCCTCCGCAGCGCGTCGCCGAGGCCGACCGTGGTCGTGGTCTTGCCCTCGCCCGCGGGAGTCGGGGTGATCGCGGTGACCAGCACGAGCCTGCCGCGCGGCCGGCCCTCGAGGCCGGCGAGCCAGGCGCGGTCGAGCTTGGCGACGTCGCGGCCGTAGGGGGTGAGCGCCTCCGCGGGTGCGCCGAGCTCGGCGACCACCTCGGCGATCGGGCGGAGCCGGGCGGCGCGCGCGATCTCGATGTCGGAGGGCTGGGCGGTCATGGCCGGTCCCCGGGGTTGCGCGGCGGCGCGACCCTAGCGCCGCGCGATGTCCGCCCCCAGGCCCTTCGACGCAGCTCTTCCGCGCACGGGACCGGGGGCGCGGGACCGTGGGCGTGGATCGGGGCGCGCGGAGTCGGGGGCGCGCGGGCCGGATCGGCGGCGCGGACCTCAGGGACCGCGGTAGAAGAGGAAGGGCCCGAGCTGCAGGCTGGCTCCGGCGAGCAGCCGGTAGACGTGGTCCTGCGGCCGCGGCGGCGGGGTCGGTCGGCAGCCCTGCGGGTCGCAGGTCTGCGTGGGGTCCCACCCCTGCGGCTGGAGCCCGAGCCGACCGTCGCGGCCGCGCCAGAGACCCCAGACCCGCTGCACGAGGCCCGAGGGCAGCCAGCTCGTCTCGAGGTAGCGGCCGTCCTCGAGCAGCTCGAGGCGGATCGTCGTGCGGCGGCCCTGCGCGTCGCTCGGCCAGGCGGTCCAGGCGCCGACGAGCTGCGGGTCGATCTGCGCCGCGGGCGCCGGCGCGGGCGACGGGTGCGGGGGCGGTGGGCCCGGCTGCGGGGGCGGGAACGGCTGGGTCTGGGGTGACGGCTGGGTCTGGGGTGACGGCTGGGTCTGGGGGAACGGTTGCGGCTGGGGGAGTGGCGAGGGTTGCTGCTGCTGCGGCTGGCCGGCGTCGGCGAGCGCGAAGCCGGAGAAGGCGAAGCTGCCGGTGCCCCAGGCGGCGATGCCGACGGCCC
>JBBIIE010000025.1:0-31046 GCA_037446605.1 Geminicoccaceae bacterium
CGCGCCGCCAGCCAGCAGGCCGCGAGCAGCAGGTTGACGTCGGCACCCTCGCGGTCCTGCAGCTCGAGGCAGGCCGCCGCCACGCCCGGGCGGGCGTAGAGCGCCGCCGCGTAGGCCTCGAGGCCCTGTCCGGCGTCGGGCGGGCCCGCGCCGTCGGCCGCGCCCGGCGGAAACGGGCCGGGCTCAGTCGCCGAAGGCGATGCCGAGGCCACGCGCCGTCCAGACCAGCGGATCGTGCGGATCGACCGCCTTGAAGGCGGCGCACGCCTCGGCCAGCGGCAGGTCGACCACGCGCCGGTTCTGCCAGCCGACCACCCGGTCGAAGCGGCCCTGCGCCACGAGGTCGACCGCGGCCACCCCGAACGCCGCGCCGAGCACCCGGTCGAGGGCGACCGGCGAGCCGCCGCGCTGGACGTGGCCGAGCACCGTGACGCGGCTCTCCGCACCGGTCCGCCGGGCGATCGCCTCGGCGATCACCCGGCCGATGCCGCCGTAGCGCGACTGGCCGTGCGCGTCGGTCCACATCTGCGCCTCGCCGTCGCCGGCGCGGACCGACTCCGCCACCACGACGAGGCTGAAGTTGCGCCCGCTCGCCCGCCGCGCCTCGATCTTGGCGCACACCTTCTCGATGTCGTAGGCGATCTCCGGGATCAGGATCACGTCGGCGCCGCCGGCGATGCCGGCGTGCAGGGCGATGTGCCCGGCGTCGCGGCCCATCACCTCGAGGACCATGACGCGGTTGTGGCTGGCGGCCGTGACGTGCAGCCGGTCGACCGCCTCGGTGGCGATGTCGACCGCGGTCGAGAAGCCGACCGAGCGCTCGGTGTGGCCGAGATCGTTGTCGATCGTCTTCGGGATGCCGACCAGGTTCCACCCCCCCTGGCGGGCGAGCCGCCGCAGGATGGCGAGGCTGCCGTCGCCGCCGACCCCGATCAGCGCGTCGAGGCCGAGCTCGTGGTAGCCGGCCACGATCTCGGCCGAGCGGTCGACCGTGCCGCCGTCCGGCGAGGGGTAGGCGAAGGGGTTGCCGCGGTTGGTGGTGCCGAGGATCGTACCGCCCAGATGGAGGATCCCCTTGACGCTGTCCGGGGTGAGCCGGTCGGCCGCCACCGGCCGCTTGAGCAGGCCGTGGGTGGCCTCGCGGATGCCGAAGACCTCGAAGCCGTGGCCGAGCACCGCGCGCAGCGTCACCGCCCGGATCACGGCGTTGAGCCCGGCGCAGTCGCCGCCGCTGGTCAGAAGGCCGATGCGCATGCCACGCCTCCTCTCGAGGGTCGACGCCCGCCGACCGGCCGGGGCTGAACGGCGCCCGCGGGCGTGCTACGATCCACCCCGGCCGGCTGGGACCGGGCCGGCCGGGATCGGGCCGGAATGAGCGAGCACGGCACGCCGACCGACATCGACACGCGCCTCGAGACGCTGCGCGCGGCGCATCGGGCGCTCGACGAGCGGATCAAGCAGCTCGCGGCCGAGGGCTCGGGCGATCTGGTCGAGCTGCAGCGCCTGAAGAAGCAGAAGCTCGCGCTCAAGGACCGCATCGCCTTCCTGGAGCGGCAGCGCATCCCCGACATCATCGCCTGACCGTCGGGTCGAGCGGTCGCAGCCGCGTGACGTGCCCCATCTTGCGGCCGGGCCGGGTCTCGCGCTTGCCGTAGAGATGCAGCCGGGCACCCGGCTCGGCGAGCAGCGCCGGCCAGGCCTCGACCTCCTCGCCCAGGAGGTTCTCCATGACCGCCCCGGCGAAGGGCTCGGGGTCGCCGAGCGGCAGGTCGCAGACCGCGCGCACCAGCTGCTCGAACTGGCTCACCGGGCAGGCGTCCAGCGTCCAGTGGCCGGAATTGTGCGGCCGCGGCGCCAGCTCGTTGACGAGCAGCCGGTCGTCCCCGGTGACGAACATCTCGACCGCCAGGAGCCCGACCACGTCGAGCGCCCGGGCGATCCCCTCGGCGAGGCGCACCGCCTCGACGGCGAGCGCGGCCGGGATCGGCGCCGGCGCCAGCGTCGTCTTGAGGACGTGGCGCTCGTGGCGGTTCTCGACCGGCGGGAAGCTCGCCCGCGTGCCGCCCGCCCGCCGCGCGGTCACGACCGAGATCTCGCGGGCGAAGTCGATCCGCTCCTCGAGCACGAGCGGCCCCCCGCCGGCCAGCGCCGCGAAGGCCTCCGCGGCCTCGGCCGGGCTCGCCAGCATGCGCTGCCCACGCCCGTCGTAGCCGAGCCGGGTGGTCTTGAGGACGCCCCGCCCGCCGAGTTCGGCGAGGGCGGTGGCAGTCTCCTCCGCCGTCCGCACCGCCCGGAAGCGCGCCAGCGGCACCTGCTGGTCGACCAGGAACCGCTTCTCGGCGAGCCGGTCCTGGGTGATCGCCAGGACCTTCGGGCCCGGCCGCACCGGGACCCGTCGCGCCAGCCGCTCGAGGGCCGAGACCGGGACGTTCTCGAACTCCAGGGTCACCACCGTGACGCCGGCGGCGAAGGCATCGAGCGCGGCACCGTCCTCGTAGGCCGCGCAGGTCGAGCGGGCGACCGCGAAGGCCGGGCTGTCCGGCTCGGGTGCCAGCACGTGGCAGGCATAGCCGAGCCTGGCCGCGGCCAGCGCCGTCATGCGGCCGAGCTGACCGCCGCCGAGGATGCCCAGGGTCGAGCCGGGCGGGATCATGCGGGCGGCCCCGGGGCGTCCGGGTCCAGGGGGTGCTCGCCCACCGCCGCGGTCCGCCGCGCCCGCCAGTCGGACAGCCGTGCGGCCAGCGCCGGGTCGTGCAGCGCCAGGATGGCAGCGGCCAGGAGGCCGGCGTTGGTGGCGCCGGCCTCGCCGATGGCGAGCGTGCCGACCGGCACCCCGGCCGGCATCTGGACGATCGAGAGCAGGCTGTCGAGGCCGCCGAGCGTCCGGCTCTGCACCGGCACGCCGAGCACCGGAACGGTGGTCAGCGCCGCCAGCATGCCGGGCAGATGCGCGGCCCCCCCGGCGCCGGCGACGATCACCCGCAGCCCCTCGGCGACGGCGGCGCGGGCGAAGGCGTAGAGCCGCTCGGGCGTGCGGTGCGCCGAGACGATGCGCACGAGGTGGGGCACCTCGAGCTCGTCGAGGACGGCGGCGGCGTGGCGCATGGTGGCCCAGTCGGAGCGGCTGCCCATGACCACGGCCACCGGCGGGCGCTCCGCGCTCACCGTCCCTCGTCCTCCGCCGCGACGTCCGCCCCGGGCCACCCCGCGAGACCGGCGGCCGACCGCGAGGCGGCCTCGTTGGCGGCACGGATCTGCACGAAGACCTCCTCGCGCAGAACCGAGGCGGTCCCCGGAAAGCTGAAGCCGAGCTTCACGGTCCGGCCGCGCAGCTCGACCACCCGGACGGTGATCTCGTTGTTGATGATCACCGCCTCTCCCTGCCGACGGGTCAGATAGAGCATGCCATCCGATCCCCCGCTGCTCCGTGGTCCGCGCCGAGAATGGGGCCGGGGTCGTTGAGAATCTGTTAACCGTGCGGGCCCTAGATTGGCAACCGCCGCACCGAGCCCGCGGCCGCGGAGGAGCCCATGGTCGCCGCCGTCCCGTCCCTGCTGTTCACCCTGCTGTCGAGGCGCGCCGAGTGGCTCGGCGCCCGGCAGGGCGTGCTCGCCCAGAACATCGCCAATGCCGACACCCCGGGCTTCCGCCCGCTCGACCTCGTGCCGTTCGAGCGCGCACTCGCCGCCACCCCGAGGGTTCCGGCACCGCCGCTCGCCCGCACCCACGGTGAGCATCTGCCGGGCACGGCGCCGGGCCGCCCGAACGGGCCCCACGACCGTCGCGTCGGCGCCTGGGAGACCGCGCCCTCGGGCAATGCCGTGGTGCTCGAGGAGCAGATCCAGAAGGTCGCGCGGACCCAGCTCGACCATCAGCTCACGACCAGCCTCTACACCCGCCACCTCGGCATGATCCGCACCGCGCTCGGCGCGCCGGCCGCCTGAACCCCTGCGTTGACCCCGGATCGGGAGTGAGCCCGCATGGATCTCGACGTCGCGATGACCGTGGCCTCGGCCGGCATGAAGCTGCAGTCGGCCCGGCTGCGGGTGGTCGCGGAGAACCTCGCCAACGCCGAATCGACCGCCCACACGCCGGGCGGCGAGCCGTTCCGCCGCAAGACCCTCGAGGTCGCGAGCCGACGCGACCGGGAGAGCGGCGCGATGATCGCCCAGGTCCGGCGCTACGGCGTCGACCGCAGCGAGCTGCCGCTCCGCCACATGCCCGGCCATCCCGCCGCGGACGCCGCGGGCTACGTCCGCTTCCCCAACGTCAACCCGCTGGTCGAGCTCATGGACATGCGCGAGGCGCAGCGTTCCTACGAGGCCAATCTCAACACCCTGCAGATGGCGCGGGCGATGATCCAGCGCACCCTGGACATCCTGCGGTGAGCCGCGGCCGCCGATCGCCCGCCCGCCACCCGCCGATGGAGGAGCCGTCGTGAGGACCACCCTCGACCAGGCACTCGCCGCCTACACCTCGGCCGCGGCGCACGGGCGCCTTCGGCCGCCGGCAACCGAGCCCGCCGCCGCGCCGAGCTTCGCCGGGCTCGTGCGCGAGGGGCTCAACGCCGCGGTCGGCGCGCTCGAGCGGAGCGAGGCCACCGCGGTGGCCGGGCTGCTCGGCAAGGCGAGCGTGCAGCAGGTCGTGGAGGCGGTGAGCACGGCCGAACTCTCGCTGCAGAAGGTCACCGCGGTGCGCGACCGGGTGATCGCCGCCTACCAGGAAATCGCGCGGATGCCGGTCTGAGGGTGAGGCTGGGGTGAGCCCGGAGCAGATCCTCGACCTCGGCCGCGAGGCGGTCTGGATCGCGATCCTGGTCGGCGCGCCGGGCATGGCGGCGGCGCTGGTGATCGGCCTCGGGGTGGCGATCCTGCAGGCCTTGACCCAAGTGCAGGAGGCGACCGTCGCCTTCGTGCCGAAGCTGCTCGGGGTGGCCCTGGCGCTGGTCGTGGCCATGCCCTGGACGCTGGCCGTCCTGGAGAGCTTCACGGTCCGCCTGTTCGGTCGGATCGCCGGGCTCGGAGCGGTGCCGTGACGCGCGGCGCCGCAGCTGCGCCCGGCATCGGGACCGGCCGGCCGTGACCCTGGCCGGGCTGCTCACCGGCGAATTGCTCGCCGTCCTCCTCGTCTTCGCCCGGCTCGGTGCGGCCCTGATGCTGCTGCCCGGCTTCGGGGAGAGCCACGTCAACCCGCGGCTGCGGCTCTGGCTCGGGCTGCTCACGAGCCTGCTCGTGGCCGGCGCGCTCGGCGATCGGCTGCCCCGGGTCCCGAGCGAGCCGGCGGCGCTGGTGGCCCTGCTCGGCCCCGAGGTGCTGGTCGGCCTCGCCATCGGTGGTGCCATTCGCCTGGCACTGGCGGCGCTCCAGTTGGCCGGCTCGATCGTGGCGCTGCAATCCGGCCTCGCCGCCGCCGCCTTCTTCGATCCGAGCGAGGCGACCCAGGGCACCGTTCCCGGTGCGCTCCTCGCCACCACCTTCCTCGTCCTGCTGCTCGCCACCGACACCCACCACCTGCTGCTCACGCGGATCGTCGAGGGCTACGCGCTGCTGCCGCCGGGCGGCCCGCTGCCGGACGGCGACCTCCTTTCCGTCGTGGCGCGGCTCGGCAACGCCGCCTTCGGCATCGGCCTCGCGGTGGCGGCACCGGTGCTGGTCGCATCCTTCCTCGGCAACCTGGCGCTCGGCCTGCTCGCCCGGCTCGTTCCGGCCCTGCAGGTCCTGTTCGTGGCGCTGCCGCTGCAGCTCGTCCTGGCGCTCTCGGCACTCGCACTGGCCTTCGCCGCCGGTCTCGCCACGGCGCTGCGCTTCCTCGACCGCACCACCCTCTGGCTCGCGGGCTGAGCCGCCTTGGCCGAGGAACGCGACGAGGCCGACCGGACCGAGGAGCCGACCCAGCGACGGCTGGAGCAGGCCCGCGAGCGCGGTCAGGTCCCGGCCGCGCGCGAGCCCGGCCACCTGCTCGTGCTGGGCAGCGGTCTCCTCCTGGTCGTCGTGGCCGGGTCCTGGAGCATCGAGCACCTCGCCCGGTCGCTGCGCGCGGCACTCGCCGCCGCCGGCCGGAGCGGCGGTGCGGGCGAGGCGCTGGCCGCCCTCGGCGACGCGCTCCCGGTCGTGCTCGTCTGGCTCGCCGTGCCGCTCGCCGCGGCCATAGCCGCCCCGGCGCTCCAGGGCGCCCTCGTCTGGACGGCGACGCCGCTCGCCCCGAAGCTCGAGCGCATCTCCCCCCTGGCCGGAGCGCGCCGCCTGTTCTCCGGCTCGACGCTCCTGGAGCTCGCCAAGGGCCTCCTCAAGCTCGCGATCGTGGCCGTGGCCACGGTCCTCGTGCTGCGGCCGCTCGCGGAAGGGGCGGAGCGCCTCGCCGAGCTCGGCCCGGTGCAGCTCCTGGACGTGCTCGGGGCGCAATCGGTCCGCCTCGCCGGCCTCGTGCTCGCGGCCCTGCTCGTGCTCGCCGCGGTCGACTGGGCCTGGCAGCGGCTGCAGCATCTCCGGCAGCTCCGCATGACGCGCCAGGAGGTCAAGGAGGAGCTGCGCGACAGCGAAGGCGATCCGACCGTCAAGCAGCGGCTGCGCCAGCTGCGGCTCGAGCGCGCCCGCCGCCGGATGATGGCCGAGGTGCCCAAGGCCACGGTCGTGGTCACCAACCCGACCCACTACGCGGTGGCGCTGCGCTACGAGGCAGCGACCATGGCCGCCCCGGTGCTGGTCGCCAAGGGCGTCGACCACGTGGCGCTCGCGATCCGCGAGGTGGCCCGCCGGCACGCCGTGCCGGTGGTCGAGAACCCGCCGCTCGCGCGGGCCCTGCACGCCGCCCTCGAGCCCGGCCAGAGCGTCCCGCCGGCGCACTATCAGGCGGTCGCCGAGCTGATCGCCTATGTCTGGCGCCTCGCCCGTGCACCGGGCGCCGGCCGGCCCGGCTGAGCCCGCGCGGCGTCGCGCGCGAGGAAGCGGGCGACCAGATCGGGGACGTCGCTGCCGAGGGGGTAGGTGACCGTGGCCGGGCCCGCCAGCGCCGCCGCCAGCTCGTCGGCGAGGCCTGCGGGATCGCGGCACAGGCGGATGGGGAACCGCCCGGCCAGCCGCTCGAGGAATCCGAGCTGGTCGCCCGCCGGGTGGCCGGGCGTGGTCGGCCCGCGCCGCGGCACCGCGACGATCGGCCGTCCGGCGCGCATCGCCTCGCCCAGGATGCCGACGCCGCCATGGCACACGACGACCCGCGCCGCGGCGATCCGCGCCGCGAGCTCCGCGGGCAGGAGCGTCCGCGCCCAGGAGAGGTGCCGGGGCACCACCCGCGAGCCGCCGATCTGCGCGAAGCCGGCGATCCCGAGGCGCGCGGCCGCCTCGTCCGCGGCGGCCACGAGCGTGTCGAACCCGTGCAGGAAGGTGCCCACGGCGAGGAGGAGCGCGTCCCCGCTCAAAGCAGGAGCCCGCTCGCCACGACCGCGCCCGGGCGGCCCCGGGCCTGCTCCGGCCACTGCACGATGAAGAGGTCCGCCACGCGATGGCAGATCCGGCCCGAGAGCGAGCCCTCCGGGGCGGCCGCCGTCTCGATGAAGACCACCCGCGCGCCGAGGAGCTTGCCGAGCAGCACGGTCGGCACGGCGACGTCGGCGCCGGTCGAGATCACGAGGTGCGGCCGCTCGCGGAGCAGCACGGCGAGCGCTCCGATCGCGTTCGCCACGGTCCGCAGCAGCGAACGCCGCGGGTGGCACAGCGAATAGACCCGGCGCGCCGGCAGCGAGGAAGGCCGGCCGCCGCCATAGGTGACGTGGAAGCAGTCGCTGAACGCGATCCCGTCGAGCGCCCGCTCGAGCTCGGCCAGATGCCCGCCCGGCGAGTAGGCGAGGCAGGTGCGGCGGGTCTCCAGATGGCGCCGGGTGCTCACGGCAGCCGCACGATCCGCCGCGCCGCGAAGTGGCGGGCGATCCGTCGGCGCCGGTCGAGGATCACGAGCAGCGGCTCGTCCTGCCGGAACCGCTCGAGCGAGGCGGGCGAATCGTAGGCGTAGAGGTCGAGCGGGATCAGCCCGACGAGGGCGCGGGCACGCAGCGCCAGCAGCAGCAGGTTGACCTTCAGCCAGCCGCCCACACCCGGCGGCGCGATCAGGCGGAGGTCGATGTCGGCACGATCGTGCCGGGTGGCACCGGCGGCACCGCGCGAGCCGATGCACACGGCCTCCTCGAGCCAGGGGAGCTGCCGCAGCTCGATCACGACCCGCGCCAGGAACCGGTCGAGAGCCGCGGGCCGTCGATGCCAGATCAGGCAGTAGCGGGCGCAGACCCAGAGCTGGCCGTTGAGGAGGAAGTTGAGGCTGTGCGCGAGCAGGAGCGCGGCGAGCGGCCCCGCGAGTGGCGTCAGCGCCGCCCAGACCATCGCCTCGAGCGCGAGGCGGAAGGCGAGCTCGCCCCGGTCCATCCCGCGCATCCCCTGCAGGCACCAGTTGATGGCGAGGATCACCGGGCAGCTCTGCAGCACCGCCGCGAGCCAGGGCGAGCGCGGGGCGAGCGGGAAGCTCTTGGCCTTGGGCCGCGACAGGGCGGGCGGGCTCGACATGGTGCGTTTTCAACCATAAATTGATCATGCGCGCAACCGCTCGCGCCGACCCGAGATCTGCCCCGTGCGCCTCCTGCTCGCGCTCCTGCTCGCCTTCGCGTTCGTCTCCTCCGAGGCCTCGGTGCTCCTGCAGCTCGACCGGCTGCGCACGGTGGCCTTCGTGGCGACGCTCGCCGGCCTGTTGGGCCTCGGCCTCGTCCGCGCGCCGCGGCTGGTCCCGGGCGAGACCACCGTGCCGGCTCTGCTGCTCGGCCTGCTCGCCCTCGTGCTCGCCGCCGACGCGGTCGTCTCGGAGGTCGACCCGCTCGACTACAAGGTGGCCCTGCTGCTGCCCGTCCTGGTCCTGGCCCCGACCGTGGCCGCGGCCTTCGCCGAGCGCGATCCGAGCGAGCTCGTCTGGCGGCTCCTCGCCCTCTACGTGCTCGCCACGGCGACCCTCGCCGTCGTCGCGGTCCCCGAGTGGCTGGTGCGTGGCCGCGCCGACCTCACCCGCTTCGACTTCACCGGCTCGCTGATCGGCCACACCGGCCTCTGCGTCGTGTTCCTGATCACCACCCTGGCGCGCCTGCGCACGGCCGCGGGCCATTCGGCGCTGCTCGTCCACGCGGCGCTCGCCGGCACGGCCACGGTGATGGTGCTGCTCACGGGCACGCGGACCGCGCTCGCGACCTTCGTCCTCTACCTGCTCCTCGAGGTCGCCGGTGCGCCTGCGCCGCGCGCGGTCGTGGCCCGGCTCGTGCCGCTCGCCTTCGGGGCACTCGCCGCCTTGACCCTGCACACGCTCCTGGTGAGCGACGACTTCCTCGAGCGGCTCCTCGGCGGCAGCTCCGAGGACTGGTCGTCGGGACGGTTCGCGAGCCAGGTCCACTGGCTGACGCGCGGCCTCGAGCACCCGCTCGGCCTCGGCTTCGGGGCGGTGCGCGAGGCCCTGCGCGACGGTCGGCCGGCCCTCGACGGCGTGCGCCTGCTCGAGTGGCCGCACAACGAGCCGATCCGCTTCCTGGTCGAGGCGGGCCTGCCCGGGCTGGCCTTCGTGGGCCTCCTCCTCGGCCGGATCACCGTGCTCGCGGTGCGCGCCACACGGCTCGACCGGAGCGCGCCGCGGCGGGCGATGATCCTGGCGATCGCCGCCGACATGCTCGGCCAGAGCCTGTTCCAGAACTATCTCAACGGCATCTACCACGCGGGCGCGTTGCTGTTCGTGCTCCTGATCCTCGTCGGCCGGGTCGAGGCGGAGGCGGCGGACGAGCCCGCGACCGCATCGGCCGGGGTGGTACCGGACCTTCCGGAGGCGACGGCTGCGACCTAGAACGACGGCGCGGCGACCGGACGCGGGGAGGTGCCAGCATGGCCGAGACGGCGGGTCCGACCATCTTCGACGTGGCGCTCGAGCGGACGACCGCGAACCACCGGCCGCTGAGCCCGGTCGACTTCCTGCTGTGGGCAGGCGACACCTTCCGCGACCGGGTCGGCGTGGTCTACGGCGACCGGCGCTGGAGCTGGGGTGAGGTGCTGCGCCGCTGCCGCCGGCTCGCCTCGGCGCTCGCGCGCCGCGGGATCGGCCGCGGCGACACGGTGGCGATCCTCTGCCCCAACACGCCGCCCATGCTCGAGGCGCACTACGGCGTTCCCATGGCCGGGGCGGTGCTGAATGCCCTCAACACCCGCCTCGATCCGGCGACCATCGCCTTCATCCTGGAGCACGGCGAGGCGAAGCTGCTGCTCGTCGACGGCGAGCTCGCACCGCTCGCCCGCGCCGCGGTGGCGCGCCTCGCCCGGCCACCCGAGCTCGTCGACATCGTGGATCCGAGGGCCCCCGGCGAGCCCTCCGGCGGGCTCGACTACGAGGCGCTCCTCGAGCAGGGCGACCCGCAGTTCGAGCCGGTCCCGCCGCGCGACGAGTGGGACGCCCTGTCGCTGTGCTACACCTCCGGCACCACCGGCAATCCGAAGGGAGTGGTCTACCACCACCGCGGCGCCTTCCTCAACGCGCTCGGCAACGCGCTCGTGCTCGGGCTGTCACCGCGGGCAGCCTATCTCTGGACGTTGCCGATGTTCCATTGCAACGGCTGGACCTTCACCTGGGGTGTCACGGCCGCCGGCGGGACCCACGTCTGCCTGCGCCGGGTCGAGCCGGCCGAGATCTTCCGGCTCGTCGCGGAGGAGGGCGTCAGCCATCTGTGCGCGGCGCCGGTCGTCCTCACCATGCTCATCCACAGCCCGCCCGCGGTCCGGCGTGCCTTCCCGCAGCGGGTGGTGGTCGGCACCGGCGGGGCGGCGCCGCCGTCGGCGGTGATCGAGGCGATGAGCGCGCTCGGCTTCCACGTCGTGCATCTCTACGGGCTGACCGAGGTCTACGGGCCGGCGACCGTGTGCGTCGAGCAGCCGGACTGGGACGGGCTCGAGCCCGCCGCGCGGGCGGCGAAGATCGCCCGCCAGGGGGTCCGCTACCCGACCATGGCCGAGCTCGCCGTGGCCGATCCGGAGAGCCTCGCCCCGGTGCCGGCCGACGGCCGCACGCTCGGCGAGCTGCTGCTCCGCGGCAATACGGTGATGAAGGGCTACCTCAAGAACCCGACCGCCACGGCCGAGGCGTTCCGCGGCGGCTGGTACCACACCGGCGACCTCGCCGTGGTCCACGAGGACGGCTACGTCGAGGTCAAGGACCGCTCGAAGGACATCATCATCAGCGGTGGGGAGAACATCAGCTCGCTCGAGGTCGAGGAGGTGCTCTACCGCCATCCGGCGGTCATGGAGGCGGCGGTGGTGGCCCGACCGGACCCGTTCTGGGGCGAGACCCCGTGCGCCTTCGTGACCCTCAAGCCCGACGCCGGGCCCGTCGACGAGGTGGCGATCATCGCCTGGTGTCGCGACCGGCTCGCCCATTTCAAGGCGCCTCGCACCCTGGTCTTCGGCCCCCTGCCCAAGACCTCGACCGGCAAGATCCAGAAGTTCGAGCTGCGCGAGCGGGCCCGTCGGCTCGCCGCCGAGACGCGGTCGTCCTGAGGAGGACACCGGCGGGTCGAGCGCCGGGCGGAGCGCGCGTGGGGCCGGGTCGGCGTCCGGATGAACAAGGTTTCATCATCCCGAAAGCCGCACAAAGGGTCGGCTGCGCAAGTAGTTGTGCGTCCGGCCGCTGGCTTGGTCTTGCGGGCGGCGTGGCGACTCACATATGCTTCGGGTGACGGGCACGGCCCGGCTCCTCGCGGAGGGACAAAGGCGATGGCGTTTCGAATGGATCCCAGGGTCGTGCAGGCGCGCGGCCTCGCGATCGAGCGGATCGACGAGGGCCTGCGTGCGTACATGCTGGCCATCTACAACTACATGGGCCTGGGGCTCGCGATCACGGGCCTGACGGCGTTCGTGGTGGCGACCTCGCCGGCCCTCTGGCAGCCGATCTTCGGCACGCCGCTCAAGTGGGTCGTGATGCTGGCGCCGCTCGGCTTCGTGTTCTTCCTGAGTGCCCGTGTGCACAGCATGAGCGTGAGCGCCGCCCAGCTCACCTTCTGGGCCTTCGCCCTGGTGATGGGCCTGTCGATGGCCAGCATCTTCCTGGTCTTCACGGGCCAGAGCATCGCCCGGGTGTTCTTCATCACGGCCGGCACCTTCGGCGCGGTGAGCCTCTACGGCTACACCACCAAGCGTGACCTGTCGCAGTTCGGCTCGTTCCTGGTCATGGGCCTGATCGGCATCGTGATCGCGAGCCTCGTCAACCTCTTCCTCGGCAGCTCGGCGCTGCAGTTCGCGATCAGCGTGATCGGCGTGCTCGTGTTCACCGGCCTCACCGCCTGGGACACGCAGCGGCTCAAGGAGGAGTACGTGGCGAGCGCGAGCGGCGAGATGGTCGCCAAGCAGGCGATCATGGGTGCCCTCAGCCTCTACCTCAACTTCATCAACCTGTTCATGATGCTGCTCCAGCTGTTCGGTCAGAACCGCGAGTGATCGCGACCTCCGGACGGGGAGCGGGGGCCCGCCCGATGGCGGGCCCTTTGCTTTTGCGGCGTTCGCTCGCCCTGGCCATCGCCCTGCTCGCGACGGCCACGACGCCCGCCTGCGGCCGGAGCGTGCCGGCATCGGGTCCGGTGACGGTTCGGGCGACGCCGCTGCCCGAG
Source organism: Geminicoccaceae bacterium (assembly GCA_037446605.1). Classification (GTDB taxonomy): domain Bacteria; phylum Pseudomonadota; class Alphaproteobacteria; order Geminicoccales; family Geminicoccaceae; genus JANXAZ01. The sequence continues at coordinate 12,662 of JBBIIE010000025.1, forward strand.
GACGAGCTGCGCGCGGCCACGCGGCTCGGCCCGGGTGCCCGACTGGTCGAGGGCTGGTGGCTGACTTCGGATGATCCGCGGCTGGGCGGGCTCTCCGGTTTGCTCGTCGAGCGGGACCGTCTGGTGCTGGCCAGCGACCGCGGCTGGCTCTGGACGGTCGACCGGACGCAGCCGGGCGCTGCCGATCTCGCGACCGGTTCCTGGAGGGTCCGCGAACTGGTCTCCGCTGGCCGGCCGCCGGACGCCGAAGCGCTCGCCCACGACGAGGAGGGGCGCATCGTCGTGGCGACCGAGGGCACTCACGGGGTCGCGCGCCTGCCGGCCGGACCCGCGGGCCGCCGCGTCGAGCTCGTGGCGACGCCGCTACCGGAGCCCCTGTCCGGGCTCCCGCTGAACCAGGGTGTCGAGGCGCTCGCCACGCTGCCGGACGGACGCCTGCTGGCGATCGCCGAGGCCGGCAGCGACGACCTGCACCCGGCAGCGATCCTGGGCGGCGGGCCGCACCGAGCGCTCGTCTACCGATCGGCGCCGGGCTTCGCGCCGACCGGAGCCGATCAGGGCGCGGGATGGCTGCTCGTCCTCGAGCGCCGCTTCTCGCCGCTCACGGGTCTGGCGGCACGTGTGACCGCGGCCCCGGTCGAGCAGGTGGACGTGCCCGAGGGGACGATCGAGCCCTCGACCGAGGTCGCCCGGTTCGCCGGTCCGGGGGTCGTCGACAACATGGAGGGGATCGCCGCCGAGCCGATCGACGGCGGCGACGGGCTCCGCCTCTGGCTCGTCTCCGACGACAATTTCAGTCCGCTGCAGCGGACCCTGTTGATCCTGCTCGAGTGGCGCCCTCAGGCGCTCGCGCGGGCCTCCAGCCGCCGCTTCATGCGGACGAGCTCGGCCGGCAGCTCGGCCTCGCCGACCGAGCGCAGATAGCCGTCGAGGCCACCCCGCTTCTCGATCGTCCGCAGCGTGCTGGTGGCGATCCGCAGGCGGACGGTCTCGCCCAGCCCCTCGCTGTACAGCCGGCGGCTCTGCAGGTTCGGCAGGAACCGGCGCTTCGTGCGGTTGTTGGCGTGGCTGACATTGTTGCCGGTCAGCACGCCCTTGCCGGACAGCACGCAACGCCGCGCCATGATCGATCCTCTCGCCGCACGAGCAAAGGGCGGCGCCTCGCGGCCCGCCCGCACGCCGCCGTCTCTAGGCGGTCGCGGGCGCGCTCGTCAAGCCGGGCGCCGCGGCGTGATCCGGTCGAGCAGGAGGGATGCCGGCAGCGGTGGCGCCTCGGCGATCGCGAACGCCTCCTGCAGTCCCGGCCGGACCGCCTCGGCCTCGGCCTCGGATCGGGCGTGCACGATGCAGAGCGGCCGGTCGGCCCCGACCGCCTCCCCCGGTGCCGCGACGGCGGCCAGGCCCACGGCCGGGTCGATCGGCGCGCCCGGGCGGGTCCGGCCGCCGCCCAGCCGCAGCACCGCGAGGCCGAGCGCCCGGGCGTCGATCCGCGCCACGCAGCCGGGTCCGACGGGCGGGATCGGCACCCGGACGGGAGCCGACGGCAACCGGTCGCGCGGTCGCTCGAGCAGGTCCCCGGGACCGCCGAGGTCGTGCACCATCCGGGCGAAGCGCTCGGCGGCGGCACCACTCGCGAGCGCCCGCCCGAGCCGTGCCCTCGCCTCCCCTTCCGTGGCCGCGAGGCGGCCCATGAGCATGAGCTCGGCCGCCAGGGCCAGCGTCACCTCGAGCAGGGCCGCATCGGCGGGCTCGCCGCGCAGCACCGCCGCGGCCTCCTCGACCTCGAGGGCGTTGCCAGCCGTCCGCCCGAGGCACCGGCCCATGTCGGTGAGCAGCGCGTGGCAGGGCAGGCCCGCACCCCGGGCGACCTCGACCAGGCTCGAGGCCAGCGCCCGCGCCTCGGCCGGATCCGGCAGGAAGGCGCCCGATCCGAGCTTGACGTCCATCACCAGCGCCGCCGGGCCCGCCGCGAGCTTCTTGGCGAGGATCGAGGCCGTGATCAGCGGGATCGATTCGACCGTGGCCGTGACGTCGCGGATCGCGTAGAGGCGGCGATCGGCCGGTGCCAGATCGGTGGTCGCACCGACGATCGCACAGCCGGCCTCGCGGACCACGGCCCGCAGTCGGTCGAGCCCGACCTCGCCGCGATAGCCCGGGATGCTCTCGAGCTTGTCGAGCGTGCCGCCGGTGTGGCCGAGGCCGCGCCCGGAGAGCATCGGCAGGTAACCGCCGCAGGCCGCCACGAGCGGTGCCAGGATCAGGCTCACCTTGTCGCCGATGCCGCCGGTGGAATGCTTGTCGAGGATCGGCCCCGGCAGATCCGGCCACTCCAGCCGCCGGCCACTGGCGGTCATCGCGCGCGTCAGGGCCACCGTCTCCTCGGGCACCATGCCGCGCAGGCAGACCGCCATGGCGAAGGCACCCACCTGCGCATCGACGATCGTACCGTCGGTGAGACCGGCCACGAACGCCTCGATCTCCTCGGCCCGAAGGCTCTGGCCGTCGCGCTTCCTGCGGATGATCTCCTGCGGCAGCAGCATCGGATCTCAACCTCCGGGCTCGGCCGCGACCCGCAGGAGGTCGTCGAGCAGGGCCGATGCGCCGATCCGCAGACGCGCCGGCGACACCCAGGCCGGGCCCCGCATCGCGTCGACGAGGGCGAGGTAGGGGGCGGCGTCGGCGACCCGGCGGATGCCACCCGACAGCTTGAGGCCCACCCGGCCCTCGGCCTCACCGATCACCTCGAGCAGGAGGACCGCCGCCTCGAGCGTGGCCCCTTCCGGAATCTTGCCGGTCGAGGTCTTGAGGAAGTCGATGCCGGCCATCACCGCGGCGCGGGCGACCGCGACGACGAGCGGTGGCTCGCGCAGCGCGCCCGTCTCCAGGATCAGCTTCAAGGTGGTGCCGGGGCCGGCAGCGACGCGGCAGGCCTCGACCAGCTCGCTCACGCTCGCCAGATCGCCCGCGCGGATGGCGCCGAGCGGGGCCACCACGTCCACCTCCTGGGCGCCGGCCCGGACCGCGGCTGCGACCTCGGCGGCGGTGGCGGTCGGATCGTCGCTGCCGCCCGGGAAGGCCGCGACCGTGGCGAGGCGGACGGCCGAGCCCTGGAGCACGGCCCGGGCCACGGGCAGGCGCTCGGGAAGGACGCACACCGCGGCGACAGCGTGGCGGACCGCACGCCGGGCGAGGGCTTCGATCTCCGCCTCGGTCTCGTCGCCGCGCAGGCTCGTCAGATCGAGCAACGGCAGGATCCGCCGCGCGGATGCGGCATCCGGCACCGCCGCCCGGGCGTGCTCGAGCAGGCGGTCGCGGTCGCCCGCGGTCACCGGGCGAGCTCCGGCAGCGCCGCCTCGACGAGCACACCCAGGCGACCGGCCGACTCGTTGGCGCGTTCCAGGGTCTCGGCGTGGCTCGGCGGGATGGCGGCGAGCCCGGCGGCGAGGTTGGTCACCACCGCGATGCCCAGAACGCGGAGTCCGCAATGGCGGGCGGTGATCGCCTCCGGGACCATCGACATGCCGACGAGGTCGGCGCCGAGGAGGCGGAGCATGCGGATCTCGGCCGGGGTCTCGAAGCAGGGGCCGAGCCAGCCCGCGAGCACGCCTTCGGCAAGGGGCAGGCCGAGTCGGTCGGCCACGCCGCGCACCGTGGCGCGCAGCGCCGGATCGTACAGGTCGACCAGATCGGGAAAGCGGGGGCCGATCCGCTCGTCGTTCGGACCCACCAGCGGGTTGGTTCCGTGCAGGTTCAGATGGTCGGTGACCAGCGCCAGTGAGCCGGGCCCGACATCGGGGCGGAGCGAGCCGACGGCGCTCGCCAGGACCACGACCGAACAGCCGAGCACCCGCAGCAGCCGCACGGGCATCGCGATGGTGGCCGGTGGATGGCCCTCGTAGAGGTGCGGTCGGCCCTGGAGGCAGGCGACACCGACGCCCGCGAGCGAGCCCAGGACCAGCCGGCCGCGATGGCCCTCGACGGTCGGAGCGGGGAATCCCGGCAGATCGCGCGTGTCGAACTCCGCCACCGTCTCGAGGCGTCCGGCCAGCGCGCCGAGGCCCGAACCAAGGACCAGCCCGACCCGGGGCGCGAAGCCGGGTGCCCGCCGGCGCACGAGATCCTCGGCCGTGACCGCACCGGCCGCGGGCCGCCGCTCCAGCCGGAAAGCCGAAGGCAGGAGCTCACCGAGCGTGGTGGAAAGGAGTACCCGCCCGTCCGGCGCCGCCACGTGCACCGGGGTTCCGGCCTCCGCCAGCTCGGCGAGGCGCTGGCGGCAGCCCCCGCAGGGCGTGCAGGGGGGCGGCCCCTCGCCCAGCACGAGCACCTCGACCACGCGGCGCTCGCCGGCCGCGACGAGCGCGCCGAGCGCGTTCGCCTCGGCGCACAGGCCGAGCGGGTAGGCGGCGTTCTCGACGTTGCAGCCGGCGACGATGCGCCCACTCGGAGCGCGCAGGGCGGCGCCCACGGCGAACCCGGAGTAGGGTGCATGGGCGCGCGAGCGGGCGAGGGCGGCGGCGGCCAGGAGGTCGTTCATCGTTCCTTGACGTAGGGCTGGCCGAGCGCCCGCGGCGCCACGGCGCGGCCGACGAAACCGGCCAGGAGGAGAATGGTGAGCAGGTAGGGAACGGCCTGGATGAGCTGGGTCGGGATCGTGCCCACACCCGGCAGCGGCGTGCCCTGCAGGCGGACCTGCACGGCATCCGCGAGGGCGAACAGCAGGCAGGCCAGCACCGCGGGAACCGGCCGCCACTTGCCGAAGATCAGGGCGGCGAGGGCGAGGTAACCCTTGCCCGCGGTCATGTCGCGGATGAAGCCGGCGTTCTGCGCGATCGAGAGGTAGGCCCCGGCGAGGCCGCAGAGGACCCCGGCCACGAGGAGCGCCCGGTAGCGCAGGGCCTCGACCGAGACCCCGGCGGTATCGACCGCGGCCGGGCTCTCGCCCACGGCACGCAGACGGAGACCGAAGCGGGTGCGGCCGACCAGCCACGCGACCGTGGGCACCGCCAGGACCGCCGCGTAGACGAGCAGGTTGTGACCGCTCACCACCTCGGCATAGACCGAGCCCAGGACCGGGACGTGGGCGAGTGCCGCGGCTCCGGGCAACTCGATCGGCGCGAACCGCGCCGACGCACCCGGCAAGGGGATCCGGCCGGCCTGCCCGAACCATGCGTCGGCCAGGGTCGGGCCGAGCCCGGCCACCATGATGTTGATCGCCACGCCGCTCACGACCTGCTCGCCGCGATGGGTGATCGTGGCGAAGCCGTGCACCAGGGCGAGCGCGCAGGCGAAGCCGATGCCGGCGAGGAGGCCGATCCAGGCCGAGCCGGTCACCGCCGCAGCGGCCGCGGCGGCGAACGCTCCCCCCAGCATCTTGCCCTCGAGGGCGATGTTCACGACGCCGGCGCGCTCGGAGAACAGCCCGGCCAGGGCGCAGAAGACGAGGGGGGTGGCGAGCCGCACCGTGCTGTCGGTGAGGAGCAGGGCCTGCAGCCAGAGCCCGTCCATCTCAGCGCCCCGTCGCCGGGCGGAGGAAGACCGCCTCGAGGGCGGGTCGGAACAGGTGCTCGAGGGCTCCTGCGAACAGGATCACGAGACCCTGGATCACCACCACCATGTCGCGGCTGATCTTCGGCATGTCGAACGCCAGCTCGGAGCCGCCCTGGTAGAGGGCGCCGAACAGGAGCGCGGCGAGCACGATGCCGAAGGGATGGTTGCGGCCCATGAGTGCCACGGCGATGCCGACGAAGCCGTAGCCGCCGGTGAAGCCGAGCACGAGGCGGTGCTGGCTGCCGAGGATCTCGTTCACCGCCAACAGCCCGGCCAGCGCCCCGGAGATGGTCATGGCGAGCATGGTGACCCGGGCCGGCGGGATACCGGCGTAGACCGCGGCCGGCTCGCTCTGGCCGGCCACCCTGAGCTCGTAGCCCGGGCGGCTCCGCCAGACGAAGATCGCGAAGCCGACGCAGCACGCCAGCGCCAGGATCAAACAGAGATTGACCGGCGCGCGCCCGAGGTCGAGACCCGTGATCGCCAGCAGCGGCGCAAGGGGAGGAAGCCAGACGCTCTCCGCGAAGATGTCGCTTTCCGGGATCTGCTGGCCCGGTTTGATGAGCACGTTGACGACGAGGTAGGTCATCAGGGCCGCAGCGACGAAGTTCATCATGATCGTGGTGATCACGACGTGGCTGCCGCGCCGGGCATAGAGCCAGCCGGGCACCAGGGCCCACAGACCGCCGAACAGCGCGGCCCCGGCGACGGCGAGCGGAATCGACAGGATCCCGGGGAGGTGGCCGAGGCCGAGTGCGGCGAGCGTGAGCCCGAGCCCACCCACATAGGCCTGGCCCTCGCCGCCGATGTTGAAGTGGCCGGCGTGGAAGGCGATCGCCACCGCGAGGCCCGTGAGGATGAAGTTGGTCGCGTAGAACAGGGTGTAGCCGACCGCCTCGCCGTAGCCGAAGGCGCCGTAGACGAGGAGCCTCACCGCGGCGAGCGGATCCTCGCCGAGAAGGATCACGACCAGACCGGAGAGCAGCAGGGCCAGACCCAGATTGAGCCCGGGCAGGAGCGCCAGCTCCACCCAGGCCGGCAGGCGCCCGAGCCGGCCCATCAGGCGGCTTCCGCTCCGACCCCGGCCATCAGGAGGCCGATCCGGCGCTCCTCCGCCTCCGCGGCCGCGAGCTCGCCGACCAGGTGGCCGTCGAACATGACGAGGATCCGGTCGGCGAGCGCCAGGATCTCGTCGAGCTCGACCGAGACGAGGAGCAGCGCCTTGCCGGCGTCGCGCATCGCCACGAGCTGGCCGTGGATGAACTCGATCGCGCCGATGTCGACCCCGCGGGTGGGCTGACCGACGAGCAGCAGGGAGGGATCGTGCTCGAGCTCGCGGGCGAGCACGAGCTTCTGCTGGTTGCCGCCCGAGAACGCGTGCGCCGGCAGCCCCGGCGCGCGCGGGCGGATGTCGTAGCGGTCGAGCCAGCGTGCGCAGGTCTCGACGATGCGCGTGCGGCGCAGGAGGCCGGCCGCGCAGTAGTCGGGCCGGCGCTGATAGCCGAGGATGACGTTCTCGGCCGCGGCGAAGCTCGTCACGAGGCCCATGCGGAGGCGATCCTCGGGGACGTGCCCGAGGCCGGCCTGCCGTCCCTCGGCGCCGGGCTCGAGCCGGCGACCGGCCAGGCGGATCTCGCCGGCCGCGGGCGCGCGGATGCCGGCGATCGCCTCGAGCAGCTCACTCTGGCCGTTGCCCGCCACCCCCGCGATGCCGACGATCTCACCGGCCCGGACCGTGAGGCTCACACCCTTGACGCGCCGCACGCCGCGGTCGTCCAGGACCTCGAGGTCGCGCACCTCGAGGACCGGAGCGCCCGGCCGGGTCGGCCGCTTGTCGGGCCGGAGCTGGATCTTGCGACCGACCATCAGCTCCGCGAGTTCCTCACGGGTGGTGGCGGCGGTCTCCCGGTGCGCCACCATCCGGCCGCCCCGCATGACGCTGACCCGATCGGTGATCGCCATGATCTCGCGGAGCTTGTGCGTGATCAGAAGGACGGTGCGACCCTGGTCGCGCAGGCCGGCCAGGATGCGGAACAGATCGTCGGCCTCCTGCGGGGTGAGCACGCCGGTCGGCTCGTCGAGGATCAACACCCGGGCACCGCGGCAGAGGGCCTTCAGGATCTCGACCCGTTGCTGCAGGCCGACCGGCAGCTCCCCGACCCTGGCGTCCGGGTCGACCTCGAGGCCGTACTCCCGGGACAGGCGGGCGAGCTCGGCACGCAGGCGGCTGCTGCCGGGCGCGAGCAGCGGTCCCCCCTCCGCCCCGAGCAGCAGGTTCTCGAGGACCGTGAACGGTTCGACCAGCATGAAGTGCTGGTGTACCATGCCGATGCCGGCGCGGATCGCCGCGACCGGGCGATCGATCCGCCGCGTCGTTCCGTCGACCAGGATGGTCCCCGCATCGGCCTGGTAGTAGCCGTAGAGGATGTTCATCAGGGTCGACTTGCCGGCACCGTTCTCGCCGATGATGCCGTGGATCGACCCGGCCTGGACGGTGAGATCGACCCGGTCGTTGGCGACGACCGGGCCGAATCGCTTGGTGATGCCGCGGAGCTCGACAGCGGGCGCGGGCACGAGGACGGGGCGCGGTGGCCGCGTTACTTCTGCGTCGAGTAGTAGTCCTTGACGACCAGCCGCCCGGCGATGATGTCGCTCCGCGCCGCCTCGAGCGCCGTCACCATGGCCGGGGTGAGCACCGACTTGTTGTGCTCGTCGAGGGCGTACCCCACCCCGTCCTCCTTCAGACCGAGGTCGAGCCGGCCGGCCTTCCACGTCCCCGCCCGCGCGTCCCTGAACGCGTTGTAGACCGCCACGTCGACGCGCTTGAGCATCGAGGTCAGGACCGAGCCTGGGTGCAGATGGTTCTGGTTGCTGTCGACACCGATCGACAGCTTCCCCTTGTCCTTGGCCGCCTGCAGCACGCCGATGCCGGTGCCGCCGGCCGCGGCGTAGACGACGTCCGCGCCGCGGTCGAACTGGCTGATCGCGAGCTCGGCACCCTTGGCCGGATCGTTCCACGCGGCCGGCGTGGTGCCGGTCATGTTGACGAGCAGCTCGGCCTTCGGGTTGACGTACTTGATGCCCTGCTCGTAGCCGAACGCGAAGTTGCGGATCAGCGGGATGTCCATCCCGCCCACGAACCCGACCTTACCCGTCTTGCTCGCGAGCGCGGCCGCCATGCCGACCAGGAAGCTGCCCTCGTGCTCCTTGAAGATCACCGACTGAACGTTGGGCAGCTCGACGACCGCGTCGATGATGGTGAACTTGCTGTTCGGGTTCTCGGCGGCGACCTTCTTGAGCGGTGTGCCGTTCTGGAAGCCGAGCACCACGATGACGTTGGCGCCACGCCGCGCCATGCGCTGCATGGCCTGCTCGCGCTGCGCTTCCTGGGTGACCTCGAACTCGAGGTAGTCGATCCCCGTCTCGCGCTTGAAGCGCTCGGCGCCGTTGTAGGCGGCCTCGTTGAACGACTTGTCGAACTTGCCGCCCATGTCGAAGATGACGGCTGGCTGGAAGACCTGCGCGGCAGCCGTCGACGCCGCGAGTGCCGCCAGCACCAAGCCGGCCGCGATCCGGATCATCTCGACCTCCCTCCCGTCCCGTCGCCCCTTCCTAGGGCAGCGCCCCCGAAAAGCAAGGCGTGCCGGCCCGCGGAGCTCAGGGGGTGAAGTCGCTCGGCGCCTCGAAGCTGGCCGGCCCGTGCCGCCAGCTCGGCCCGCCCAGCCGCCCGCCCACGAGCGGCAGGCGCACCGGCTCGGCGAGCAGGCAGCTCGCCACCGCATCCAGACCGTCGTCGCGACACCGCCGCCCCGGCCGCCAGGTGCGCATCTCGTCGAGAAACGGCGAGGCGAGCACGCTTCGGTGCACGTGCAACCGACGCGCCGCCAGGAGCGGATCGAAGGCCTCGAGGATGCGGCGGTCCTTGGGGGTCGTGCTGGCGCGTTGGATCACCAGTGCACCGACCCCCGCCCGGCGCAGCTCCTGGCGCAACAGTGCCGGGAGGAAGCCGCCGATACCGTTGGTCTCCACCGAGATCGAGGGGAGGTGATGGCGGGCCACGAAGGCCGCCACGGCTCGACAGAGGAAGGTCGCCTCGTCGGTCTCGCCGGCGGACCGCGGATCCTGCACGAGATACTCGATGGCGTGCAGCCAGTAACGCCCGTCCGCGTCGACGAACACCGCGGCGACCACGCTCGAGTCGCCGCGGTCCGGTCGACCGTAGGCCGGGTCCCACGCGGCGGCCGCCGAAACCATCCGGTGGCCGGCGATGCGCAGCACGTCGCGGCCCTGGACGCTCACGAGCGTCGCCGGGGAATCGTAGGGGATCAGCTGGTCCGGATCGAGCCGCACGTCCTCCGGGCGGGTGGGCAGGAGCTGGAGCTGGCTGCGGAACTTGGCCGGACCTCCGCCATCCATCAGCCGGTCGATCACCGGGTCGGGAAACCGCTCCGCCCAGCGCTGGTCGCCGCTGGTGCGGACGAGCGGCACGGTCAGTCGCTTGAAACGCGCCAGGAACGGCTCGGGCTCGCTCAGATCGCGGCGCGCCGTCTCCGCGTAGATCGACTCCTCCCCGTGCGGCGTACCGATGAACAGTTGCAGCCCGCCGGGGACGAGCACGAAGCTCAGCTCGCGCAGCCGCTCGCGGAGCAGCAGGCGTTTGTCCCGGGTGTCCGCCGTGTTCGGCACCTCGACGTCGTCGCAGACGATCACGTCGGCACGACAGCCCGTGAAGTTGCCGCCGATCCCACGCGCCAGGAGCGAGGGATCGCGCGACACGCGCGTCCGGCGCACGGTGAGCCGGTCCGCCGCCCAGCATTCGGGCCGCGGGTCGAGCAGGCCGCGGGTCTGCTCATGGCGGGCCAGGATGCCGCGCACGTTGCGCGTCATCTTGGTGGCCAGGGCGTGTTCGGCCGACAGCACCAGGATCCGGAGGTCGGGATCACCGTGCAGGAGCCAGGCGCAGTAGAGGGCCGCGAGCGTCGATTTCCCGGAATCGCGGAACACGAGCAGGAGCAGCTGGCGGTCGTTGGCACGCCAGCACTCGTCGAGCCACTGGCAGATCTCGCGGTGCAGGCGCGGCGTCCGCCGACCCTGGCTCCGGTTCCAGAGCCAGACGAACCGGGAGAAGTTGATGGGCGGCAGGCTACCCGGCGGTCCGTCCGTCCGGTCCGCCGGTGCCGTCGTGGGGTCGGTCCGATGCGATCCCATGTCAATCCAGGAGGCTGCGGCCGGAGGAGCCGAGACCGCCCAACAGACGGGTCCCCGCACCTGCGAGACGGGCGGTCGCGTCGAGGAGGTTGCGGCGGCTGCGGGCCTCGTAGCGGGCGCGGGCGCCGTCGATGCGCGCCGCCGTCTCGCGGCTGCGGGCCTGCTGGAGCGCCCTGCTCTCCTCCTCGAGCCCGCGCAGCACGGCATCGATCGAGCCGCCGGTCCCTGCCACACCCATGGCGCCGGCACGCGCCCGCTCCTGGGCGAGCCGCCGGGCGAGCGCGGCCTGCTGCCGCCGCTGCTCCTCGGCATCGGCCGCCCGGATCCGGCGGATCTCCTGGCGGCGCTGTTCCTTGAGCTGGTCCTGCTGCTCCTCGCGCGCCTTCTGGGCGAGCGCGAGGTCGAGCCCCAGCGTGGCGAGGCTGCTCAGAGCACCCATCAGTCGTTCACCTTCAACTCGGTCTGCACGGCCAGGAGGATGAAGGACGTGGCCGCATCGTCCCGGATGCGCCAAAGGAAGGCCTGCTGTCCGCGACGCCAGCCGATGGCGCGGAGCGCATGGTCTCCGGAGAAGGGCGGGCCGTTCGAGGCCGCCAGCGCGACGCGACGCTCGCCGTCGCCGGTATCGACCACGAGCCCACGGGCCTCGGCGAGGCGGAAGGTCATCCGCACGGGCCGGTGGACGGCGTCGAGCGCGACGGCGCGTCCGGCCGCGGCCGTGGGGGCGGGCTCGATCTCGTGCGCGTAGGGGACCCCGACGACGAGCCGTGAGGCCGGCGCGGCGACCGACACCGTCTCGGAGGTGAGTGGTCCACGGTGGACCTCCACCTCGTCGGCGACGACCGACACGGTCTCACCGACGTAGCGGCCGAAGCCGCCGAAGCTCGTGGCGGGCGGGCTCGCCTCGGCGATCTGGGCGTGGTCGACCCAGACCTGCCCGTCGAGGACTTCGACCAGGGTCCGTCCGCTCCAGCGCACGAGGAGGTGCGGGCGACCCTGCGACATGGCGATGGCGAGCCCGGCGCCGGCCAGCTCCTGGAGGCTCCAGGCGGCGACGTTGGCGTTGCGGTCGATCGTGACGGTGGCGAGCTTCCCGTCACGGCGCACGATCCAGACCAGCCGGCGCTCGCCGTCGAAGGCCGCATCGATCGGGTCGTCGAGCAGATGGCGCGACAGGGTCGCGATGTCCGCGGCCTGATAGGCCTGCTCGACCTCGGTGTAGAGGAACTCGCGAAGCTGCCTGCCGTTGGCGCCGACGAACAGGGTGGCACCGTCGACATCGAGGGGACGGACACGCGGTGATGGTCGAGAGCCGATGCGCGTCTGGCGCTCGACCTGCGTGCTCGTCGGCGTGACGGGGAAGCCCTTGACGATCCACTCGCCGGTGGAGGTGAAGATCTGCAGGTTGCGGCCGGGCACGAGGCTCGTGATGACGTGGCTGCCTTCGTCGGCCAGGCGGAAGGCGATCGCCTCGTCGTCGAGCCCGGTCCCGGGGTCGAAGTTCATCGGCCGACCGGTCCGCGACATCCAGACCCAGTCCGCCAGGTCCCTCGATCCGCCGATCACCATCCGGTCCTGGTGGAAGGTGACGGAGCGTGGCCAGCCGCGCGCCGGGCTGAACGCCTCCTCCTCCCATCGCAGCGTCCAGTTGCTGTCCGGGAAGCTGTCGTAGGCCTTCGCCAGGACCTGGTTGGGCGCCACGTAGTTCACGACGCGGAGGAGGCGCCCCTCGACCCGCAGCCAGACGCCGTAGTGGGCGGGATCGAACACGTGATCGGCGGACGCGCCTTCGGTGTGTCGGGCATCGACGATGACGAAGTCACCGGGGGCGGCACCGGGTGGCGCGCCCTCGCCGTCGCGTCGGACACGGAGCGCCGTGTCGGGTGGCGCGATCTTGGCGAACGGGCCGAGGAACCGCTTGACGCCGGGCTCGGGCTCGACCGAGTCGAACTGCCAGTGACGCAGCTCCCACGTGTCGGGCTGGCCGGGACCGTTGCGGCGCCGGATGATCTCCACGCCGCGCACGTCCGGGTGCACGACGAACAGCCGGTCGCGGTATCGGGCCCAATCGATCTCCGCGAGCTGGGCGGCGTTCCACGGTGCCGGCAGATCGGCAACCGCCGTTCCCTCGTGCAGCACCACCACCCGGAACGGTGCCAGGACCATGAGGAAGGCGGCATCGCCGTCGTCGAACGCGACCAGGCGAAGCGCGTCCGGCACCTCGGCCAGGATGCGGGTGCCCGGGCGCCTCGCCACCCCGCCGCCGGCCTGGACGATCACGTTGCGCAGCCGCCGGGCACCGTCCTCCTGGGCACGGAGGTCGATCCGCCCGAGCATCAGTGGATCGAGCTCCCCGGCCGTGAACGCGGTCTTCACGAGCAGTTGGCGGGTCATGCGAGACGCGCCTCGACCAGGGTGAAGTCCTCGACCCGCTGGGGTGTCGCCTGCTGGCTGTCGATCAGCTTGGCGAGCCTGAGCTCGCTGGTCGCGAGCCGCTGCAGGACCTCCGCCCGGGCCGCGTTCTCGGTGACCGGCAGGCAGAGCTCGGCGGCGAGACGGGCGACCAGGGCGGGCACGAAGTAGGCCGGGAAGTCGGCTTCCGCCGGCCGCCGCTGGTAGGTCAGCAGGACGCGGTCCGCGTCCGTGTGCAGCCGGTCGCCGAAGACCCGGTAGACGAGCCCGCGACCGGAGCCTCCCTGACCGGCCGAGATGGTGCGGAGGATGTCGGGAGGCAGCCGGAAGGCGGCCGTGAAGTCGCCGGCCGGCGGCAGCGGGTCGCGCACGAGCTCGGTCTGTGCGAGCGTGAACGACCACGGGTGTGCGAGCAGGGTCGCATCGCGCACGACGGGGTAGAGCCGGGCGGCCGTCTCGGCCTCTGCGGTCGGCTCGTCGAACGCGACGATCGGGCGCGCGCCGAGCTTGGCGAGCGCGGCGGCGCACAGGCTCAGATCCGAGTGGGGCATGGCTGGCTCCAGTTGCTCCGCGGCCGGCTCAGACTGCCGGGCCGAGCTCTTCGCGCAGGCTGCGCGACACGGCCGCCCAGTCGGCCTCGAACGCGCCGACCACGCAGCCTTCCCGGGTGAGCGCGACGAGCACGGGACGCCCGTCCCGTGCGAAGAGGGTGGCGCCATCCGGGTGGAGCCGTTCGGCCACCTCCGGGGCGACCGGCCAGAGCGCCAAGATGGGCTCGAGCACGGGGCCGACCACGAGGAAGCGGCGTGCCCCGGGCAGATGGTCGGCGAGCGCGGCGATCGGGGTGCTCGGGCAATCCCGGGGCTGCTGCCCTTCGGCGGGCGGCGCCGCGAGCGCGAGCGCGAGGCCGAGCGCCGCGACGCCCGTGCGTCCAGCGTGAGGATCCACGGCGGCAGGCTCCATCTCGAGGGTGGGCGGGCCCGGCGACGGTGTCGCTGGCGGGCCCGCCCGGGTCCGAGGTCGCGGGTGCGAGGCCTCAGGCCGCGTTGGTCGTCCCGACCGGCGTGACGTCGGACAGGTCGACGGCACCGCCGCTGTTGCCCCGCACGACCAGGAGGCCGTGGGTGGGGACCACGCCCACGCCGGCGTTGGCGATCACGACGTCGCCGACGCGCAGCATCGAGGCGGCAGCGTTGAAGTAGCCGGTGACGGCGATGTCCGCGATCGGATCACTGGTGCGGTAGTGCCAGAGCGTGAAGCCGTTCGCGTAGGCGAGCGCGCTCAGGTTCTTCGGGTCGAAAGCCATGCTCACGCCTCCAGGCAGGGCATCTTGACGACGCCGTCCGCGTCGATGAGGACGGCGCCCTGCGACATCGAACTGGCGACGAAGTGGGCGGCGCGGTCGCCGTGCCAGGTGATGTCGGTCGTGACGTCCTGGCCGACGGCGTGCCCGACGGCGCTCTTGTGGTACCAGAAGCAGGTCCGCACACCGCCCTCGAAGGGCAGCCCCGAGTGGGCGATCCAGAGCGTCCCGAGCCAGGTCTTGGCCTGCGAGCCACGCCACGGCAGCTGCTCGTCGCCGACGAACTGGGCGCTCGCGAACTCCGGCAGGGCGAGCAGCTCGGACCACTGCTTCCAGCCGATGACCGCATAGCGCTGGCCGTCGTCGGGGACCTCGTGGGCGCCGAGCAGCTCGAAGGCCGCCAGCACCTTCTGCTTGGTCAACCCCTCGCTCTGCGAGCCGACCGTCTGGGAAGCCTGGGCCAGCGCCCCGACGATCAGCTGGTCGGTCTTGCGGCCCAGCGCGAAGGCGCCGGCGTTGGCGAGGATCTGGCGCTCGTCGATGTTGGTCTTGAGCTCGTCGAGCCGGTCCACCCAGTCGCCCGCGTAGTAGTCGACCAGGGCGGCCTCGACGTTGCTGTGTTCCAGCGTCATCACCGGGACCATGCTGTGCCGCGCCTTGGTCCCGGCCGTTCCCTTCCCGACCTTCTGGAACACGGTCGAGCTGCCGCGGACGTTGGTCTTGGTGCGGACGGTCGGGCGCAGCTTGGAGCCCTGCCGCTGGTAGGCGGCGTGGACCTCGCGCTCGAACTGCTTGACGAAGGCTTGATCGATGCTCGTCGACATCGGCATCCTCTCGAAGGGTGTCGCACTGGGCGCGTGGCGGACGGTTGTCCGGGACGGGCCGTCCGCCTCGCGCGAACCGGCCGGTGCGGGCCGCTCGGGTTCTCCGCCCGGGCCTGCGCGTCAGTCCCCGTACAGGCTCTTGAAGCCCTCGGTGACGCGCGCGATGAAGCCGGGGTCGCGATCCCGCCAGTAGCGCGGGTCGCGGACCATCTGATCCAGGGACTGCTCGTCGAGCCGGGCATTCGGCCGATCGGCACGACCGAGCAGCTCGGGCTCGCTGCCGTGCATCATCCGATGCAGGGCCAGGACGCCCTGGTAGCTGGAGGCGAGGGCGCCGAAGACCTCGGGTTCGAGATGGGCCTCACCCCAGGTCCGGATCTCGCGGGCGACCTCGCGCCAACGGTCGGGACCGCCGAAATGGCTGGCGAGGCGCTCGACCTCGCGCGACAGGGCGGTCTCCTCGGAGAGCCGCTCGACCATCGGCAACAGCCGCTCCGCCGCCAGGTCGTAGACCAGCTGCACCTGATCCTGCGTGAACCCGGCGGCATGCAACCGTGCGTTCAGGGCGGGATCGGGCTCGATCAGGTCGGTCGGCGGTCGGACGACGTAGCCGTCGGGCTGCTCCGGCCGGCCGAGCGCGGCGAGGAGACGATCCCGCGCCTCCCGATCCTCCGGCCCTTCCGGCTGCGGCAGGCTCCGCCCGAGTCGGCGCTCGAGCTCGACATAGGAGCGGACGAGCGCGTCGACCCGGACCGTGCCGGTCTCGGGATCCCAGAACTTCTCCGGGACCTCGGCCGGGCGCTCGGCCGTCGGCGGCACCGCGCTGCCGGAGGTCGGGGCGGTCTCGTCGATGGTGGAAGGCTGCTCGGTCTCGGGGTTCACGGCATGGTCCTCTCGAAGTGTTCCCGGGGCTCGGTCAGTCACGACCGCGCTCGATCAGCGCCAGGATGTGCGCGGCGACCGAGCGCTGGCCTTCGACGTGCCGCAGCTCGGAATCGGACGCGGTCGGCGGCACGCGGCGGTCCAGGAACGCGCGTCGCAGATGCTCGAGTGCGAGCCGCCCCGACGGTCCGACGAAACAGGCGGCGAAGGCACGGGCGACCTCGTCCTCGCGTTCGGCGGACGGCTGCTGCTCGCGGAGGCCGTCCCAACCCTCCGGCACGGGCTCAGGCACCACGGGCGGTGGCCTCCGCCAGAGCCCGGGCCAGCGACCCGACGGCGGATCCCGAGGGTGCGTCCTCGCGCACCAGCTCGCCGGCTACGCCCAGCGCGCGCGCCAGCCAGATGGCCGCGGCGCGGCCATCGACGACCTGCCGGGCATCCGTTCCGAGCCGGCCCACGGTCTCGAGCCAGAGGAGCGTGTTCTGCACGTCCATCCGCGCCTGCGAGCGGGCCAGTGGCGAGCGGTAGTCGATCTCGACCGCCCGTCCGTCGATCGGCAGGGCGGGAATCTCGCCCCGCCGTCGGAGGATGCCGAGCGCGCGCCGCAGCAGCGGCACGAGGAGTTCGGCCTGCAGCCGTCCGAACATCGCCCCGAGCAGTCGCGACGTCTCGCCGGCCCGCTCGAGGACCTCGGTCGCCGTCATCTTGGGGCCGACGCGCGGACCGAGCCGGTCGACGAGGAGCGTGTGCCGGATCCGCCCGCGAAGATCCTCCAGCACCAGCTGGGAGACATCGAACCTGCCGGGCGCCTGGAGCGGGGTGAGGCCGGCCGAGCCGACCGCCTTGGGGATGATGCTGCCGGGTTGCAGGCGGATGTTGGCCGGATTGAGCACCCCGTCGTCGTCGGCGAGCCAGATCCCGGTGACCGCGATCGAGGCGTTCTTGAGGATGAGCTCGACGACCTTGTTCGCGGTCTTGATGTCGGGCAGCGCCGACATGACCGGCGATCGCCCGTAGAGCTCACCGGCGCCCTTGACCCAGCGGAAGCACAGGAAGGGCGAAGTCTCGAACGCGCCCTCGCTCAGGATCGCGCCGGCCGGCGCTCCCGGTGTGCCGGGCGGCAGGAAACGGAGGAAGCGGAACCCGCGACGGCCGTCGGGCTCGACGGCCTCGACGACCTCGACGGCCTGCCCCGGGTCGACCGCACGTAGTTCGAGGAGTCCCTTCGGCCAGGGAACGTCCGGCATCTGCTCGGCCAGGCCGGCGAGGGTGTGGGTGGTGGTCCGATAGAAGGAGGTGATCTCGCCGCCGCGGTCGCCGTCGAGGAACATCTCCCCGATCGGAATCGCGGTGAACCGAAAGGCGGACACGTTGCCGACCTCGGCCTCCTCGAAGAGGAGATGGGCCGTTCCGCAGGTCACGAGGTCGAGGAAGCACTGGTGCATCTCGACCGAGAAGTTCGACCGGTCGAAGTGACCCTGCACCCGGCGTGCGACCGTCTCCAGCAGCTCCGCGACGGTACCCCGCTCCGTCTCCGGGACGTCGACGCCCGGCCGCAGACCGAACCACTCCGACCAGGGCGGCACGAGCTCGGCCATGAGGCTCGCGGCGAGCTGTTCCACCGCATCCGTCGCGGTGCCGTCGAAGAGCCGGTCCGCCTGCCGCACGGAAGGAGCGAAGTCGCCCCCCCAACCGCCGGCACGCTGCGGCAGGGCGTAGCTGTAGCATTCGCGCCAGAGCGGCTCCCACGAGGCGCGGCGAGCCCGTGCGCGATGCAGGCGCTGATTGACCAACCCGAGCCAGTCGGCTGCCATGTTGGGTCCTCGTCAGGAACGCGATGTGAAGGACTTTATGCTTGTTTAGGATCTTTGTCAATAGCCCGATCGAAGGCCTCGTCGCTCCCACGGAAGCCACGCGCCCGAAGGGCCCGATAGAGCTGGTAGGGGGTCCAGACCGTGGCGGCGTGCAGCCCGACGATGCGCTTCACGAGCTCGACGCAGGTGAGGGGCCTGAGGACGGGGCCGGGTCGGCTTCCCGGACTGCAGTCTCCCGCGATCGCCACCATCCCCAGCCGGCCGTAGTGGGCGAGCAGCTCGGGCTCCGGGTAGTCGGGGACCACCTCCAGCCGCGTGACCGACTTGAGCGGGTCGCAGACGACCCAGCCGACAGGGCGATGGACCAGGCAGAAGCAGTGGCGGAAGCCGGCCCG
>JBBIIE010000026.1:0-30684 GCA_037446605.1 Geminicoccaceae bacterium
GGCACTCGCCTTCCAGAAGGGGGGTGCGCCGACCGTCCGCCGCCTCGTCGCCCGCCGTCGCGACGCCCGCTTCGCGCTCGATCCGAGCGAGCGCGCCGCGATGCCCCCGACCGACGGCGGCTAGGGTGGGAAGCGGGCTCGGCGGACCGACCGCTCAGCGCGTCAGGCGCATCGAGAAACGCCGCTCGCGGACGCGCCGGACCGCCTCGAGGAAGTCCTTCCAGGTTCGCGCGGGCGGGACCGGATCGCCGCTCCGGAAGCCGTCCAGGTCGTGCAGGACGACGTCGCCGAAGCGTTCCGGTTCGGTCGTGTAGGTGCCGAGGAAGACGAGCTCGAAACGCTCCCCGGCCCGCGACTCGTCGGCGCGTCCGACCCGCTTGCGGAAGACGTCGAGGGCGTGATCGAAGCTCGAGCGTCCCTTCGCCCCGTCGGTTCGGGCCTCTTCCGGCATCAAAGGCAGTGCCGCCAGCACGGCCCTCGGCTGAAAGCCGTGCAGGTCGGCGGCCTCGGCGTTGAGCTCCTTGTCGATGCGCTGCAGGTTCTTGGTGAACCGGCCGGACGTCGCGTCCCGGAACTTCAACGTCTTCACCGAGATCCCGAGGCCGAGCCCGTAGCTCGTGTGCCAGCGCACGTCGACCCGGATCGGTCGCTCCCGGCCACCGGCCCGCTTCTCTCCGGCTGCGATGCCCGGGAACGACCGCCCGAGATCCGCGACCAGCCGGCGGGCGAGCGCGTCCGAGAGACGCTGACCGTAGTTCTTCTTCCTCGCGCGGACGTCGTACTCACGGATGAGTGCGGCGAAGCGCCGTTCCATCTCCTCGATCTTTCGGCGTTCGGGCTCCAGAGCGCGCAGGATGTCGCCGAGCGGCGAGGCCATCGAGCTTCCTTTCCATCCGCTCCGGGAAATCGACGATCGCGCACTCCCACAAGAGGAGGACACGGAGGCCGCCACGCCGCAGGGCCCTGACCTTGGCCGCGTCGCGGCGGCGATTGTCGGCGAACTTGTCGGCCCAGAACGCGCGGTTGCGCGACGGCAGTCCGGCGCGCCGGCAGCCCGTGTGGTGGTGCCAGAAGCAGCCCATGACGAAGATCGCCCAGCCCGCCCGCTTGTTCGCGAAATCCGGTGAACCAGGCAGCGAGCGGACGTTGCGTCGATAGAAGAGGCCCCGGCCGCGCAGGGCCCGCGCGACGAGCTCCTCCGGCGCCGTCCGCTGGCGGCGCACGCGCTTCATGAGCGCGCTGCGCACCGGGTCGGTGGGCAGGACCGGCCGCGCCACGCCTACTCGGCCGCGACGCGCAGCGCCTCCGCCCCGGACACGCGCGCGAGATGCGCCCTGAGCGCGTCGAGGAACCCGGCCGGGAACCGGAGCGAGCTGCGCTCGGTACGGGCGAGGAAGCCGGCGATCGCGCGAGCCGAGAGGTCCTCGCCGGGGTAGCGGAGGAAGGCCGCCAGTCCCGGGCGGCCGCGCCAGACCGGGAAATCGCCGATCTCGACCGCGTAGCGATGGCGCCCGTCGAAGCGCGCTGCCCGCGGCCAGCGACCGGCGAGTGGGAGCGGCCGGTCGCGGGACGGATCGTAGCCCGACGGCTCGAGGAGACGGCTGCCGAGCCAGCGGGCCACCGCGACCGTCACCGCGTTGCCGACCAGCGACCAGCGCCAGGATCGCCTGGCGCGAGCCTCGGCCGGCGCCGTCCAACCCCCGGGGAAGCCCTGGAGACGCTCCGCGTCGCGGATGTCGGGCTTCACCACGCGGCCGTCCGGCAGCAGGATGGCCGGTGGCGCCGGGATCCCGACGGTCGAGCCGTTCTTGAGGGTGGGCACGGCGTCGGGTGCCCACCCCAGCCCGCGGACACCTTCCGTCCAATAGAAGCCGTGGGCGATCTCGCCGATCCGGGTCTCGGCCGGACGCGGTCGCGCCTCGTCGCCGAGCAGGACGTCGGCCGGATCGCCTTCCCGGCTGGCTACGAAGAACACCCGCTCGCGCCGTTGCGGCAGCCAGCCCAGGCTGTTCACCACCCGGTAGGCCCAGCGGTAACCCAGGGCTTCGAACTCCGCGCAGAGCCGCTCCATCGCCCGCCCGGCTTCGAGGTGGAGCATGAACGAGACGTTCTCGAGGACGATCCAGGGCACCGGCCGGCCGCGGGCGACCGCGTTGCGCAACAGCCGGAACACCTCGCCCACGAGGCCCGACCGTTCGCCTGCGATGCCGACCGCCTTGCCCGCTTGGCTGAGGTCCTGGCAGGGGAAGCCGCCGCAGACGAGCTCGGTCGCTCCCGGCAGGTCCGGCAGTGTCCGGATGTCGGGATGGTTCGGCACGCCGGGCAGCCGCGCCGCCAGGACCGCGATCGCGGGCTCCCAGCATTCGCAGCTGAGGACGGTCCGATGACCGGCCGCCGCGAGGCCGACCTCGAACCCCCCGATCCCGGCAAAGAGGCCCACGACCTTCATGGCGACCTTCTAGCAGGTCCGTGCCATCGGCGTCAGTCGGGCCGGCGGTGGCGGCCTCAATCCGCGAACGGATCGCGCAGGAGGATCGTGTCCTCGCGCGCCGGGCTGGTCGAGAGCAGGGCCACCGGGCACTCGACGAGCTCCTCGAGCCGCTTGACGTACTTGACCGCGGCCGCAGGCAGCTCGGCGAAGCTCCTGGCCCCGCGCGTGCTCTCCTGCCAGCCCTCGAGCTCCTCGTAGACCGGCCGGGCCGCGGCCTGCGCCCCCATCCCGGCCGGCAGGTGGTGGAGGAGCTGGCCCTGCAGCGCGTAGGCCGTGCAGACCTCGAGCCGGGGCATGCCGTCGAGCACGTCCAGCTTGGTGAGCGCCAGGCCCTTGATGCCGCCGAGCTTGACCGCCTGGCGGACGAGCACGGCATCGAACCAGCCGCAGCGCCGCGGCCGGCCGGTGACCGTGCCGAACTCGCGGCCGCGCTCGCCGATGCCGCGGCCGACCTCGTCGTCGAGCTCGGTCGGGAACGGCCCGGCCCCCACGCGCGTCGTGTAGGCCTTGCAGATGCCGAGCACGTAGCCGACCCCGTCCGGGCCGATGCCCGCACCGAGCGCCGCCTGCGCCGCGAGCGTGTTCGAGCTCGTCACGAACGGGTAGGTGCCGTGGTCCACATCGAGCATCGCCCCCTGCGCGCCCTCGAACAGGATCCGTCGGCCGGCGCGCCGGAGCTCGGCCAGGCGCAGCCAGACCGGTTCGGCGAAGGGCAGGAGCCTGGGCGCCAGCGCGCGCAGCTCGGCCAAGAGCTTCGCCCCGTCGACCTCGGCGATGCCGAAGCCGCGGCGCAGCGCATTGTGGTGCAGGAGGAGCTCGTGGACCTTGGCCTCGAGCGTGGCCCCGTCGGCCAGGTCGCAGACCCGGATCGCCCGCCGGGCCACCTTGTCCTCGTAGGCCGGGCCGATGCCGCGGCCGGTCGTGCCGATCTTGCCGGTGCCCTCGGCGCTCCTCTCGCGCGCCATCTCGCGCGCCCGGTCGAGCTCGCCGTGCAGCGGCAGGATCAAGGCGCAGCTCTCCGAGATCCGCAGCGTCTCGGCCGAGACCGAGAGGCCCTGGCCGCGCACGGTCTCGATCTCGGCCAACAGCGCCCAGGGGTCGACGACGACACCGTTGCCGATCACCGAGAGCTTGCCGCGCACCACGCCCGAGGGCAGGAGCGAGAGCTTGTAGGTGGCGCCGTCGACGACGAGGGTGTGGCCGGCATTGTGGCCGCCCTGGAAACGCACGACGACGTCGGCCCGCTCGGAGAGCCAATCGACGATCTTGCCCTTGCCCTCGTCGCCCCACTGGGCACCCACCACCGCGACGTTGGCCATGGCGTCCCTCCCGCGCCGCGCGCTGCGACCGCGGGGATCTAGCCGGCCCGGGCGGGCCAGACCAGCCCGAGCTGCTGCCGAACGCCGCGGAAGACCCCGGGCTCCGCGGTCGGTCGGCCGGCGCCCGCCCCGGGCTCACCCGATCGTGAGCCGACGTTCATCGCCCGAGCGGTCCGCGGCCCGCATGCTGGGCTCGCCGGCACGTCGACGCGACCCCCGACCGCGGGGCGCTCGCGCCCGGGAGACCGGCACCGCAGCGCAGGGGAGATCGACATGCGCGCGCTTCTCCGTCGCCTGGCCCTGGTCCTCGTGGCCGTGGTCGGACTCGCCTCGGCGGCCCAGGCGGCCGCCGAGCTCAACGTGACGCCCACGGGGCTGGCGCTCCGGGGCTACGATCCGGTCGCCTACTTCAAGGTCGGCAAGCCGACGCCCGGCCTGTTCGACATCACCGCCGAGTACAAGGGCGCCACCTATCGCTTCGCCAGCGAGGAGAGCAAGGCCGAGTTCCTCCGTGATCCCGAGCGCTACGTTCCCCAGTATGGCGGCTACTGCGCCTTCGGGACCGCGATGGGCAAGAAGGTCGACGGCGACCCGCAGATCTGGCGGATCGTCGACGGCAAGCTCTACCTCAACCTGGCACCCAGGGTCGCCGAGATCTGGCAGAAGGACATTCCCGGCAACATCGAGCGGGCGAACGCCAACTGGCAGCGGATCGAGGACAAGACGCCGGCCGAGCTGAACTGACCGGCGATCCTCGGACGGCCGGCGGGGTGGCGGCGCCCCGCCGGCCGAACCCTTGCCGTCGCGCGGGCGGCGGCGATCGGCCACCCGGGCCTGCCGGCGGGCGGCCTACTCGCCCTCGAAACCCCTCGGCACCCTGCCGCTCGCCAGGAACTGGTGCACGAGTTCGATGAACTGCTGCATGTCGCGGCTGTTGACCGTGAGCCGGTTGCAGCCCTCCCAGTCGACCTCCGGCTGCTCGCGCGCCGGGATCAGGATCTCGCTCTCGGACGGATCCGTGGGATCGAGTCGAATGAGGCCGATGCCGTGCCGCGCCGAGAGCATCCGGAGCTCGTCGAGCGAGCCGTCGGCCTCGATCTCGGCGCTGACCAGATAGCCGAAATTGGCCCAGGACGAGTTGGACACGGCCTGGAAGAAGGCCTGTCGCGCGTTGCTGCGACCGAGTCGCGTCTTCACCTCGAACGACCAGAGCTTGGCCTTGCGGCTCGGCAGAGCCCGCATGACCTCGATCAGGTCCCGATGCAGATCCGGTGTCAGCGCCTGGAGGGCCACGATATCGGGATAGAGCCAGCGATCCGTGCCCGCACTGCTCCTGCTGGCGGCCCGCTCGTCGATCCGCTTCGGATGGAGACCGAGCTCGCCGTGAAGATACGCGCAAAGACGGGGATAGAGGTCGGACTCGCTGCCGGGCCCGGGTGTGGCCCTGTGCGCCGGCTGGGCGGTCTCGGAATCCTCCTCGATCGCGCCGTCATCGGGCTCCTCGCTCCAGTAGTATTTTCTCGGCCGATCCTCGGTCGTCTTGATGGTACGATAGCGACTGCGCAACTGCGGAAGGTGAGCACCGATCTCGGCGACGATCTGCTGAACGACACCGTCTAGGGTCAGATCCTGTCGGGACCGTCTCCGCTTCTCCTCCGCCCATGCCGGATCGGCCCGGACCATCGCCTGCGCGAGGTCACGGGCGGTGAGGCGCTCGCCCGGTCGCTGCTGGAGCTGCTCGACGATCCGTTCGGACAGGCTGCGCGGCATGGACCCTCTCGGCGGCGGAGTCGGTTCCGGTCCGGGATCGCCTTCGCACGTGCGCACGCCCGACGTCCAGCGCCCGCCTTGCGCCCGGCCGTGCCTCCGGTAGCCTCGCCCGGGAGAGCCCCTTGGACGGGGAGAGCCGGGTGAGCCGCGCACGCCACATCCTCGCGATCGACCAGGGCACGACCAGCTCGCGCGCGATCCTCTTCGACCTCGAGGGCCGGCCCGTCGCCGCCGCCCAGCGCGAGCTGCAGCAGCTCTACCCGGCCGACGGCTGGGTCGAGCACGACCCGGAGCACATCTGGACCGACACGCTCGCCGTCTGCCGCGAGGCCCTGGAGACGGCCGGCCTCGGCGCGCGCGATCTGGCCGCGATCGGCATCACCAATCAGCGCGAGACCACGATCCTCTGGGAGCGGTCCTCGGGCCGGCCGGTCCACAATGCGATCGTCTGGCAGGACCGGCGGACGGCACCGCTCTGCCGCGAGCTCGAGGCCGAGGGGCTCGACCTCACCATCCGCGAGCGCACCGGGCTCGTGGTCGACCCCTACTTCTCGGCCACCAAGCTCGCCTGGCTCCTCGACCACGTGCCCGGAGCGCGCGCCGCCGCCGAGCGCGGCGAGCTCGCCTTCGGCACGGTCGACTGCTTCCTCCTCTGGCGGCTGACCGGCGGCCGGGTGCACGCCACCGATGCCTCCAACGCCGCCCGCACCATGCTCTTCGACATCCGCCGCCAGAGCTGGGACGAGGAGCTCTGCGAGCGGCTGCGCATCCCCTTGGCCGTGCTGCCCGAGGTGAAGGACTGCGCCGGCCCGTTCGGCACCACGGAGGCGGCGCTGCTGGGCGCGCCGGTGCCCGTCACCGGCATGGCGGGCGACCAGCAGGCCGCCACCTTCGGCCAGGCCTGCCTCGCCCCCGGCATGATGAAGAGCACCTACGGGACCGGCTGCTTCGCCCTCCTGGTCACCGGCCCCGACCTCGTGCCGTCGCGCAACCGGCTGCTCTCGACCGTCGCCTGGCGGCTGGGAGGCGAGGTCACCTACGCCCTGGAGGGCTCGATCTTCGTGGCCGGCGCCGCCGTGCAGTGGGTCCGCGACGGCCTCGGGGCGATCGCCCACGCGCGCGAGTCCGAGGCCCTCGCCCGCTCGCTGCCGGACACGGGCGGGGTCTACCTGGTCCCCGCCTTCACCGGCCTGGGTGCCCCCTGGTGGGACCCCGACGCGCGCGGCGCCATCCTCGGCCTCACCCGCGATTCGAGCGCCGCGCACATCGTCCGCGCCGCGCTCGAGGCGGTCTGCTACCAGACCCGCGACCTGCTCTCCGCCATGGAGGACGACATGGCCGCCCGCGGTCTGGCGCTGCCCACCGCCCCCTTGCGGGTCGACGGTGGGATGGTCGCCAACGACTGGCTCTGCCAGTACCTGGCCGACGTGCTCGACCGCCCGGTCGACAGGCCGGCGGTGATCGAGACCACGGCGCTGGGTGCGGCCCGGCTCGCCGCCCTGGGAGCCGGCCTCCTGCCCTCGCTCGAGGCGGTCGGGAGCGGCTGGCGGGCCGAGCGCGCCTTCCGCCCGGCCATGGACCCGGCGCTGCGCGCCGCCCGGCTCGAGGGCTGGCGGGCGGCCGTCCAGCGGGTCCGCTCGACCCGCTGAGCCGGTGCGGCTGCGCCTCGCCACCTTCAACCTCGAGAACCTGGGCGACCGGGCGGGCGGACCGTCACTCGCCGAGCGGATCGCCGTCCTGCGCCCGCAGCTCCTGCGGCTCGATGCCGACATCCTCTGCCTGCAGGAGGTGCAGGCGAGCCGTCCGCCGGGCGGCGGCCCGCGCGCGCCGCTGGCCCTCGACGCCCTGCTCGAGGGCACGCCCTACACCGGCTTCGCGCGCGCCTGCTCGACCAGCCCCGACCCGGTCACGGGCGCGCCGCGGCTGGCCGACGTGCACAACCTCGTCACCCTCTCGCGCCTGCCGATCCGCGCCGCCCGCTCGCTGCGCCACGAGCTCGTCCCGCCGCTCGCCTACCGCGCCCGCTCCGCCCTGCCCGTGCCGGTCGAGCTTCCCTGCCGCTTCGACCGGCCGGCGCTCTTGGTCGAGATCGAACTCCCGGGCGGCCGGCCGCTGCATCTGGTCAACCTGCACCTCAAGGCGCCCCTGGCCGCCTTCGTGCCGGGCCAGAAGCAGGGGCCCTTCGCCTGGCGGAGCGTCGCCGGCTGGGCCGAGGGCTTCTTCGTGGCGGCGGTCGAGCGCGCCGCGCAGGCCCTCGAGGTCCGTCTCGCCCTCGAGGCGGTGTTCGCCGCCGAGCCCGAGCCGCTCCTGGCCGTGGCGGGCGATCTCAACGCCGAGGACCGCGAGACACCTTTGCGGATCCTCTGCGCCGAGACCGCCGATACCGGCAACGGCGAGCTCGCGCCGCGCTCGCTCGTGCCCCTCGAGCGATCCCTGCCCGAGGACCGCCGCTTCACCGCGATCCACCACGGCCGAAGGCTCATGCTCGACCATCTGCTCGTCTCGCGCGCGCTGCTCGCGCGCTTCCGCGCGCTCGAGGTGCACGCCGAGACCCTGGACGACGAGCTCGCCCCCTCCGCCCGCGTCGAACGCGCCACCGAAAGCTACCACGCGCCGGTGGTCGCGAGCTTCGAGCTCGGGGAGGGGTGAGGCGCCCGCGACGGACGCCCCTCACCCCGGCGCCGGGAGCTCGTGGACGTGGACGTCGTGCGCGGCGTGGTCGGTCAGGATCCGGATCGCCTGGCGCTCGGCCGCCTCGTCCGGGGTCCGCACCCAGAGGAGGATGCCGCCCCGGTCGAGCTGCTCCTGCAGCCAGTCGGCGTGCCGCTTGTCCATCCAGCGCGCGAGCACCGTGCCGAGCGTGGCGCCCACCACGGCCGTTCCGGCGATCGCCGCCGCCACCGCCCCGGCCGAGGCCACCACCACGCCCGCCGCCAGGAGTGTGGGCAGGATGGTCAAGGAGCTGATCACCATGTCCTCGCGCACACCGATCTGCTTGGCCGAGACGAACGCGGTGCGCGGCGCCTTGGGGTCGTCCTCCAGCTCCTCGATCCGCCGGTAGACGTGGCCGAGCTTGCGCTCGACCGTGCCCGAGCCCGCGAGCAGGCTGATCGCCTCCTTGGCGAACCCCGCCGCGCGCAGCTCGTCGACCGCCGCCTCGAGCGAGCTCCAGTCGTGGAAGACCGCCACCGCCTCGCGCACCGCCGCCGCCGCCATCGCCACTCCCCGCCGCTCGCCCTCGCGTGCACCCATAGGACATTCTTACGCACGCCGCGTTGATCCAGGTCAATCGCCGGAGCCCTTCCCCGGGCGGCGGGCGCGTGCTTCAAGCCCGCCGATCCCAGGCGGGGAGATGACGGATGGCCATCGAGCGGGTGCTCGTGACCGGCGCCGCGGGCGCCCTCGGGCGGGTCGTGCGCGCGCATCTGCGCGGGCGCTACGCGCTGCTCCGGCTCTCGGACGTGGCGCCGATGGACCCGGCCGGCCCGGGTGAGGAGGTGGTGCCGGCCGATCTGGCCGACGCGCCGGCGATCGACCGGCTGCTCGATGGCATCCAGGCGGTCGTGCACCTGGGCGGCCATTCGGTCGAGGGGAGCTGGGACCAGATCCTGCGCGCCAACGTCGTGGGCCTCGTCAACCTCTACGAGGCGGCGCGCAAGGCCGGCACCGGGCGGATCCTGTTCGCCTCCTCCAACCACGCGGTGGGCTTCCACCGCCGCTGGCCGCGGACCGACCACACGGCACCGGCCAAGCCCGATTCGCGCTACGGCGTCTCCAAGGCGTTCGGCGAGGACCTCGCCCTCTACTACGCCAACAAGCACGGCATCCGCGGCTTCTGCATGCGCATCGGCAGCGCGCGTGCCGAGCCCGTCGACGAGCGCCAGCTCTCGACCTGGCAGTCCTACCCCGACTTCTGCCGGCTCGTGGACGTCGGCCTCGAGGCCTTCTACCACTACGAGATCGTCTACGGCGTCTCGGCCAACACCCGGAGCTTCTGGGACAATTCCAACGCCGAGCGGCTCGGCTACCGGCCGCGGGACGACGCCGAGGCCTGGGCCGCGAAGCTCGAGGGCGTGAGGAGCCCGCATCTCGTCGACGAGCTCCACGTCGGCGGTCCCTTCTGCAGCGCCGACTTCACCGGCCGGGTGGAGGACATCGTCTGAGCCGCGGTTGACACCGCCCGGGCGGGGCCGCCAGAAGGCCGCGCGCCTGCCGCCGCCCGGACCTCCGCCCGCGCATGAGCACCCTCCTCGACTTCGAGAAGCCCATCGCCGAGCTCGAGGGCAAGGCCAAGGAGCTGCGCCACCTCCAGGACGGCAGCGAGCTCGATCTGGCCGACGAGATCGCGCGCCTGGAGAGCCGGGCGGCCAAGCTGCTGGCGTCCACCTACGCCAAGCTGACCCCCTGGCAGAAGGCGCAGGTCGCCCGCCATCCCGACCGGCCGCGCTTCAGGGACTACGTGGCCGAGCTGGTCTCCGACTTCACGCCCCTGGCCGGCGATCGGGCGTTCGCCGACGACGCCGCGATCCAGGGCGGGCTCGGCCGGTTCCGCGGCCGCTCGGTGATGGTCATCGGCCAGGAGAAGGGGGCCGAGACCGAGGACCGGGTGCGGCACAATTTCGGCATGGCGCGCCCCGAGGGATACCGCAAGGCGGTGCGCCTCATGCGGCTGGCCGAGCGCTTCGGCCTGCCCGTGTTGACGCTCGTCGACACGCCCGGCGCGCATCCCGGCATCGACGCCGAGGAGCGCGGCCAGGCCGAGGCGATCGCCCGCTCGATCGAGTGCTGCCTCGGGCTCGGCGTGCCGATCGTCTCGGTGATCGTGGGCGAGGGCGGCTCGGGCGGGGCGATCGCGCTCGCCGCCGCCGACCGCGTCCTGATGCTCGAGCACAGCATCTATTCCGTGATCTCGCCCGAGGGCTGCGCCGCCATCCTCTGGCGGGCCGCCGAGAAGGCGCCGGAGGCGGCCGAGGCGTTGAAGTTCACCGCCCAGGACCTCCTGGCGCTCGGTCTCGTCGACGAGGTGATCGCCGAGCCGCTCGGCGGCGCGCACCGCGCCCGCCAGACCACCATCGGGAGCGTCGGCGACGCGCTCGAGCGGCACCTGGCAGAGCTCTCCGGGCGCGACGGTGCCGACCTGCGCGAGGCCCGCCGGGCCAAGTTCCTGGCCATGGGCCGCGAGAGCGAGGGGTGAGCCTCAGCCCGCGGCGCGGCCCTTGAGCCGGCGCCAGGCGACCGGGACGAGGGCGAGGGCCGCGAGACCCAGGAGCGGCAGCAGCACGCGCGGCTCGAGGATCAGCCCGAGATCGGGCTCGTCGCCCCGGTCGAACACGGCACCGAGGCCGGCCCCCACGCTCGCATAGACGAGGCTGCCGGGCACGATGCCGATGGCGGTCGCGAGCGCGAAGGTGGAGAGCGGCACGCCGAGCAGCGCCGGCACGAGGTTGACCAGCCAGAACGGGAAGACCGGCACGAGGCGGAGCACCAGGAGGTAGCTGAAGGCGTCGCGGTTGAAGCCGTCGGCCATGCGCGCGAGCCAGGGCCCGGCGCGCGCGCGCAGCGCCCCTCCGAGTGCCGTGCGCGCCACGAGGAACAGCAGCACCGCGCCGAGCGTGGCCCCGACCACGACCAGCGCGGTCGCCAGCACCGTGCCGAACAGGAAGCCGCCGGCCAGGGTCAGGATCAGCGCACCCGGCACCGAGAGCGCCACCGCCAGGGCGTAGAGGAGGACGTAGAGCAGGGCCGCCGCCACCGGCCGCGCCGCGACCAGGTCGAGGAGCGCGCCCCGGTGCCGGCGCAGGCTCTCGAAGCTCAGCGCCTCGTGCGCCCCGCTCGCCAGCACGAGTGCCAGGGCGAGTGCCACGAGGCCGAGCGGCAGCAGTCGCCGGAGCGTCGCGGCAGCGCCCGTCCCGGCCGCCGCCATCGCGCTCAGCCGAGCCGCGCCAGGAGCTGCACGAGGCGGCGGGTGCGCTCCGAGAAGAGGGTCGGCGTGTACCAGCTCCCCGCCGCCCGCTTGGAGATCTCCGAGAGCGTCGGGTAGGGCGCCAGCACCGCGGCGAGCGCACCGACGCCGAGCCCGCGCTCGATCGCCAGCACCCAGGGGAGCAGCAGCTCGCCCGCGTGCGGCGCCACGATCGAGGCACCCAGGATCCGGCCGCGGCGGCCGACGACGAGGCGGATCCGGCCCTCGGTCCGCCGCTCGGCCTGCGCCCGGTCGTTCTGTGCGAGCGGCCAGTCCAGCACGCGATGCTCGAGCCCCTGCGCCCGGGCCTCGCCCGCCGGGAGCCCCACGCTCGCGATCTCGGGATCGGTGAAGGTGACCCGCGGCAGGGCCGGGGGCGTGCCGCGGGCCCACAGGCGGAACAGCAGGTTGCGGATCACGATGCCGGCCTGCCAGCCGGCCAGGTGGGTGAACTGCGGTCCTCCGGTGCAGTCCCCGATCGCCCAGACCCGGCGGTTGCTCGTGCGCAGCCGCGCGTCGATCTCGATGCCCTTGGGCGAGTGGCGGATCCCGGCCGCCTCGAGCCCGAGGCCGTCGACCGTGGGCCTGCGGCCGGTGGCGACCAGGAGGTGCGAGCCCGCGATCCGCTCCTCGCCGCCGGGTCCCCCGAGCACGACCACGGGCCCCGGCTCGACCCGCGCCACCTCCACGCGGTCGCGGATCGCCACCCCTTCGGCCAGGAGCCGGGCGCGCACGACCGCCACGAGCTCCGGGTCCTCGCGCGGCAGGATCGGCCCGATGTCGAGGATGGTCACGGCGGCACCCAGCCGGCGGTGCGCCTGGGCGAGCTCGCAGCCGATCGGCCCGCCGCCGAGCACGAGCAGATGCTCGGGCCGGACGCGGTTCTCGAACACCGTCTCGTTGGTGAGGTAGGGGACGTCGGCCAAGCCCGGGATCGGAGGGACCGCCGGCCGGGAGCCGGTCGCGAGCACGAACCGCCGGGCGCGGATCGTCCACCCGCCGGCCACCACCTCGGCGGGGCCGGTGAAGCGGGCATGCTCCAGGATCACCCGCACGCCCAGCCCCTCGAACCGCTCGACGCCGTCGTGCGGCGCGATCGCGGCGATCACCTCCTGGACGTGGTCCATCACCCGGGCGAAGTCGATCACGGGCTCGACCGCCTGGATGCCGAACGGCCCCGCCTCGCGCATCTCCTGGGCGCGGCGCGCGGCGGCGAGCAGGCTCTTCGACGGCACGCACCCCACGTTCAGGCAGTCGCCGCCCATCCGCCCGGCCTCGACCAGCACGACCGAGGCGCCCATCTGCACCGCACCGGCCGCGAGCGTGAGGCCGCCCGAGCCGCCGCCGATCACGCACAGATCGGGGGTCAGGACCGTGTTCATGCGGCGACGCTACGGGTCGGGCGGTGGTCCGGCAATTGACGAGGACGTGACGCGGCCGTGATGTCGCGCCCGCTTCGCGCGGAGGATCCATGCACCTCGGCCCCGACGAGCTCCTGGCCCTCCTCGACCGGCTGGGCATCGCCGTCACCACGCATCGTCACCCGCCGGTCTTCACGGTGGCGGAGTCCGCGCTGCACACCGCGCACCTGCCCGGCGGGCACACCAAGAACCTGTTCCTCGAGGATCGCGGCGGCGGCCTTTGGCTCGTCACCTGCCTCGACCGCCAGTCGGTCAGGGTCAACGCGCTCGCCCGGCTGCTCGGCGCCCCGCGGGTGAGCTTCGCCTCGGCCGAGCGGCTGCGCGAGGTGCTCGGCGTCGAGCCCGGCTCGGTGACGCCCTTCGCCCTCGTCAACGACCGTGCGCACCGGATCCGGCCGGTCTGGGACAGCAAGATGCTGGCCCTGCCGCTCCTCAACTTCCACCCGCTCGTCAACACCATGACCACGGCGATCGCCACGGCCGACCTGCGCCGCTTCGCCGCCGCCACGGGCCACCTCCCGCTCGAGCTCGACCTCGACGCCACGCAGGCCGGCTGAGCGCGGAGCGCGGGGGCTGGCCGCACCCCCGGGGATCGGCTAGGCGGCGGCCATCGGCTGCAGCGAGGGGAGCGATGGTCGGACGGCGGCGCGTGATCGCCGGCCTCGCCGGGCTCGGCGCCGGGCTCGCCCTGCCGGCCGGGGCGGAGATCCGGCGGGCGAGCGGCGCCCGCTGGATCGAACCCTACGACTTCCCGCTCGAGGATCCGTTCGCCGCCACCGTGGTCGGCACCCCGCCGCAGGTCCAGGCGGAGCGGCCGGAACTCCGGCTCGGCGTGAACGCCTTCCGCGCCCGCACCGGGATCCCGTCCGGGCGGACGATCCCGGACGTGTTCTGGTACGACCGCCGCGGGCTCGGCTACGGGGTCGCCTTCCAGCCGGGCCCGGCGCCGCTGGTCGTGCTGGTGGCCGGCACCGGCGGCGCCTTCAACTCGCGCACCACGCGGATCCTGGCGCGCGGCCTCCTGGCCGGCGGCTTCCACGTGCTCGGGCTCTCCTCGCCGAGCTTCGGCAACTTCCAGACCACCGCCTCGGAAACGGGCGTGCCCGGCCGGCTCGCGCACGACGCCGCCGACCTGCACCGCGCGCTGGAGTGGATCCTGCCCGAGGTCGAGCGGCGGATCCGCATCACCGGCCTGCATCTGGCCGGCTACAGCCTGGGCGCCTCGCACGCCGCGCACCTGGCCCGGCTCGCCCCGGAGCGCGGCCGCTTCCACTTCGAGCGGGTCCTCCTCCTGAACCCGCCCAAGAGCGTGTTCAGCTCGCTGCGGATCGTCGATGCCCTGTTCGAGCGGCACCTGGGCGACCCGGAGCGGCGTCTGGCCTTCATCGACGCCGCCTTCGACGCCTTCGCGCAGCTGCAGCGGCGGGCGGGCGGCGCGCTCGATACCTCGCGCGACTTCCTCTACGACGTCCATACCGCGCTCCGGCCCGGCCGCGACACGCTCGAGGCGCTCGTCGGGCTCGTCTTCCGCCTGATGTCGACCAACCTCGCCTTCATCGCCGACGTGCTCACCGGCTCGGGCTATCTCGTCGCCCCGGACGCGCCGATCGGCGCCACGAGCTCGCTCACCAACGTCTTCGTCCAGGGCAACCGGCTGTCCTTCGAGCGCTTCCTCGACGATCTGTTCGTGCCCTTCTTCGCGCGCCGGGAGGCGGGCTACTCGCGCGCGGCGGCGATCGCCGAGCAGGATCTGGCGGCGATCGAGCCGTTCCTGCGCGGCGATCCGCGGCTCGGCCTCGTGACCAGCGCCGACGACATCATCCTCGCCCCGGGCGAGCTCGCCTGGCTCGAGCGGGTGTTCGGCCGGCGGGCGGTGATCTTCCCGCGCGGCGGCCACTGCGGGAACTATGCCGAGCGGCGCTTCGTGGCCGAGCTCGCCGACTTCTTCGCGACCGGGTGGGCGCGCTGATGCGCGCGCTCGCCCTGCCGGCCGCCCTCCTGCTGCTGGCCGGCTGCGCCGCCCTGCCGGCCGACCAGCTGGGCTCGATCGAGCCGCGCAACCGCCTGCCGCCGGATGGCAGCGACGGCGAGGCCGGGATCGAGGTGTGGGATCCCTGGGAGGGCTTCAACCGCGGCGTCTACTGGTTCAACGCCGACTTCGACGAGCGCATCTTCCTGCCGCTGGCGGACGGCTACCGGACGCTCGTGCCCGAGCCGGTGCGCGACCGGGTGCACGACTTCTTCAACAATCTGGGCGAGATCCGCAACGCCGCGAACGGGCTCCTCCAGGCCCGCCCGGAGGTGGCGAGCCGTGCGGTGATGCGCTTCGCGGTCAACGGCACGATCGGCATCCTGGGCCTGTTCGACGTCGCGGGTGCTGCGGGGCTCGGCGAGCAGGACGAGGATTTCGGCCAGACGCTCGGCTGGTGGGGGGTGCCGCCGGGGCCCTATCTGGTGCTGCCCCTGCTCGGGCCGTCGAGCCTGCGCGATGCCGTCGGCCTCGCCGTCGACAGGGCGGCCACGCGCAGCGTGCCACCGGCCTCGGATGTCACCGAGCTCGCCTACCCGAGCCCGGCCGTGGACGCCCTCGAGGCGGTCGACACCCGGGCGAACATCGACTTCCGCTACTACGACAGCGGCTCGGCCTTCGAGTACGACGTGCTGCGCTTCCTTTCGACCAAGCGGCGCGAGCTCGAGATCCTGCGCTGAGCGCGGCGGTGCGGCGTCTTGCCAAGCCCCGCCGCCTCCCCTAGATACGGCGGGCACTCGGAGCCGCGGGCGTAGCTCAGGGGTAGAGCACAACCTTGCCAAGGTTGGGGTCGAGGGTTCGAATCCCTTCGCCCGCTCCAACAGCCGCCGGCCCTTCCCGTCAGCTGGTCGATCTCGTCGGAATGCGCGAGCCACGGACGTGCATGGCTGTCCGCGCCTGCCCGTCAGCCGGCCCCCGTTGACCGGCGCGGTGGTCCAACGTAATTCGTTTTTGGAAGTAGCACAGGTTGAAAGGGAGGTACGGGTGTCCAACGCCGGCCGCAACGAACCCGCAGCATGCCCGTGCGTCGGGCGCCGCGAGCTCGTGCTCGGCGGTGCCGCCGCACTCGTGGCGCCGGCAGTGGCCCGCGCCGCCGAGCCGAACGAGCGGCGGCCCAAGGCTGGCGACATCCTGGTCCACTCGCAGGGGCCCAAGAAGGGGCGGCCGGTCGAGGTGGCGGATCTCAACTTGGGCGGGCCGTCGCTGCTCGCCTTCCCGATGGACCCCTCGGGGCTCGTGCTCGACGGCTCGCGTTTCAACGAGGTGGTGTTGGTGCGTGTCTCGCCGGATGAGCTGGACGCGGCCACGCGCAAGGGGGCGGCCGAGGGGATCGTGGTCTACTCCTCGATCTGCTCGCACGAGGCCTGCCCCGTGAACATGTGGAACGAGTACGAGAAGATGCTGGTCTGCTCGTGCCACGGCAGCATGTACGATCCGCGGCAGCGTGCCGAGGTCGTGTTCGGCCCGGCGCCGCGGCGGCTCGCCCAGCTGCCGGTCAAGCTCGAAGGGGGCGTACTCGTCGTGACCGGCCCGTTCGACGGCCGGGTGGGCGCGGTGCGCGCCGCCTGAGCGGATCGGGGGAGGCGCAGGGGGGATCAGAAGACCCGGGTACGGCGCGACGGCCGACCGCGACGGATCGGCGGCGCCCCCGGGAGGAAGGGGAGGGAGAAGAAGATGAGCAAGCGCAGCTTGGTCGTGGTTGCGGCCTTGCTGGCCTCGGCAGCGTCCGCGCAGGCCTACACGCCGGTGACGGACGCCCGGCTCGCCAATCCCGAGCCGCACAACTGGCTCATGACCCGCGGCAACTACGAGGGTTGGAGCTACAGCTCGCTCGACCAGATCAACGTCAACAACGTCAAGAACCTGGTGCCGGTCTGGACCTTCGCGACCGGCAAGCGCTCCGGCCACCAGTCGCCGCCGATCGTCAACGACGGCTACATGTTCATCACCCAGCCGGACAATCAGGTGGTCGCGCTGGATGCGCGCACGGGCGAGGAGATCTGGCGCTTCCAGGGCCAGGGCCCCGAGGAGTTCAGCGCGCTGCACAACACCAATCGCGGCGTGTCCTTGTACGACGACAAGGTCTACGTGGCGACGCTCTACGGCGATCTGGTCGCCCTGGATGCCAAGACCGGCAAGGTCGCCTGGAAGACCACCGTCGCCAACTGGAAGGTCGGCGAGTACATGACGATGGCGCCCTTGACCGTGAAGGGCAAGATCGTCGTCGGCATCTCGGGCGGCGAGTTCGGGGTGCGCGGCTTCATCGCGGCCTACGACGGCAAGAGCGGCCAGCAGGCCTGGAAGACCTACACCATCCCGGCGCCCGGCGAGCCCGGCAGCGAGACCTGGCGCGGCGACGACTGGAAGCGCGGCGGTGCCGCGGCCTGGATGACCGGGAATTACGACGTCCAGACCAACACGATCTATTGGGGCGTGGGCAACGCCTCGCCCTGGTTCGGTGACCAGCGGCCGGGCGACAATCTCTACACCGCCTCGACCATGGCGCTGGACGGCGACAACGGCAAGATCAAGGGCCACTTCCAGTACCACTGGAACGACAGTTGGGACTGGGACGAGATGAACGCGCC
Source organism: Geminicoccaceae bacterium (assembly GCA_037446605.1). GTDB lineage: Bacteria > Pseudomonadota > Alphaproteobacteria > Geminicoccales > Geminicoccaceae > JANXAZ01. Next base: position 17,581 of record JBBIIE010000026.1, read on the forward strand.
GATGCTCCTCGACTACCGGCACGGCGGGCGCAACGTGCGCGGGCTGGTCAAGGTCTCGCGCAACGGGTATCTGTACTGGCTCGAGCGGCTGCAGAACGGGGCGATCGGCTTCGTGGATGCCAAGCCCTACGTGTACCAGGACGTGTTCGCCTCGGTCGATGCCAAGACCGGTCGGCCGACCTACCATCCGGACAAGGTCCCGGGCACCGGCAAGAAGGCGAGCTTCTGCCCGTCGCTCTGGGGCGGCAAGGACTGGCCGTTCGAGGCCTACAACCCGAAGACCGGGATGATCTACATCCCCGCCAACGACAACCACTGCGGCTTCCTCGAGGGGAAGGTGCAGGAGTACGTCGCGGGCAAGTGGTGGACCGGCGTCGACATCCCGGACATCGGCTTCACCGTGCGGAAGGACGCCAAGTCGTTCGGCGAGATCCAGGCCTGGGACATCAACTCGGGCAAGAAGACCTGGACGGTCCTCTATCCGAACTCGATGAACTGGGGCTCGATCCTGACCACCGCGGGCGGGGTCGTGTTCAACGGCGGCACGCAGGACCGGATGTTCCGGGCCTACGACGCGCGGACCGGTGAGCAGCTCTGGCAGATCAAGACGAGCTCGGGGATCATCGCACCGCCGGCGAGCTACATGGTCGACGGCGTGCAGTACATCGCCGTGCAGGCGGGCTGGGGCGTCGACCCGCAGTTCCAGCAGGGCCTGCTCTCCAACCTCATCCCCGGCTGGCCGAAGGCCACGACCGAGGGTGGCGTGCTCTGGGTGTTCGCGCTGCAGCGGTGAGCCGCGGCCGGCGGGCCGGGGCGGGCGCGCATGGGTCCGCCCCGGTCCCGTCGTCCGGCAGCGACGGAGGAAACGGATGGCGAACCGCTCTCTGGCACTGGCGACACTCGTTGGCGCCCTCGCCGTGGCCGGCGCGGCGGTGGCCGGGCCCGCCGAGGACGCGGCCCCGGTCGAGGTGAGCGTCTCCGAGGCGCGCGGCAAGGTCGGACAGCCGACCTTCCTCACCGCCCGCCTGACGATCGCGGAGGGGTACGAGTTCATCGAGCCGCTGCCACGCGGCAACCGCGTGATCGAACTGTCCTCGTCCGACCAATCGGTCGAGTTCGCCCGCCGGGTGTTCCGCGGCAAGCTCGAGGACAATGCCATCACCTTCCGGCTCGAGGTCACGCCGACCAGGCCGGGAGCCCATCCGATCAACGGCGTGTTCCGGGTCAGCTACGTCGTCCACACCGACAGCGAGCATCATCTGCGGCACGTGTCGCTGCCGCTGATCTCGACGGTGGTGGGGACCGAGTAGGGCGGGCGGCCGGGGCACCGCCCGGGCCGACCCGAGGAGGTCACCGCGCCGCGCCGCCCCGAGGCGGCCGGCCGTGTCTTGCAAGGGAGGCCAGATCATGGCGATCAAGCTCAACGTCAACGGCCGCGACGTCGCGGTCGACGCCACGGGCGACACCCCGCTGCTCTGGGCGCTGCGCGACGTCCTCAACATGACCGGCACCAAGTATGGCTGCGGCATCGGCGCCTGCGGCGCCTGCACCGTCCACATGGACGGCAAGGCCGTGCTCGGCTGCGTGGTCCGCCTGGAGGAGGCGGCCGGCAGGAGGATCACGACGATCGAGGGGCTCGACCCCGAGGGCAACCACCCGGTGCAGAAGGCCTGGGCGCAGCTCGGCGTGCCGCAGTGCGGCTACTGCCAGGCCGGGCAGATCATGCGCGCCGCCGCCCTCCTGGCCGAGAAGAAGAACCCGACCGACGCCGAGATCGACGAGGCGATGGCCGGCACCATCTGCCGCTGCGGCTGCTACCAGCGGATCCACGCCGCGGTCCGCCTGGCCGCCACGGGAGTCTGAGACCATGACGCTGCAGAGCTTCGTCGCACTGCGCGAGACGCGGGCACCCGCCGCGTCCGCCGTCGCCCCGGCCGCGGCGCCCGCCGCGCCGGTGATCACCAACGTCAGCCGCCGCTCGTTCCTCGAGGTGCTCGGGCTGGCCGGCACCTTCACCCTCATGGCACCCTTCGCTGCCGGCGCCTACGAGCCCTACCCGACCGGCGGCGAAGGGATGCCGCGTGGGCTCGTGTGGGACCCCAAGGTGTTCGTCTCGATCGCCCCGGACGGCACGGTGACGATCACCGCACACCGCTCGGAGATGGGCACCGGCTCGCGCACCAGCCTGCCCATGGTGCTGGCCGACGAGATGGGCGCCGACTGGGCCAGGGTGAAGATCATCCAGGCCCCCGGTGACGAGCCGACCTACGGCAACCAGGACACCGACGGCTCGCGCTCGATGCGCCACCACATCCAGTCGATGCGGGTGATGGGTGCCTCGGTCCGCCAGATGCTGGAGCAGGCCGCCGCCGCGCAGTGGGGCGTGCCGGTCGGCCAGGTCGAGGCGCGCGTCCACGTCGTCGTCGACAAGTCGACCGGCCGCCAGGCCGGCTTCGGCGAGCTCGCCAAGGCGGCGATGGACCTGCCGGTCCCGGCGATCAAGGACGTCGTCCTGAAGCCCGAGAGCGCCTTCCGCTACATCGGCAAGGGCAACGTCCCCCTCTACGACATGAAGGCGATCGTCACCGGCAAGGCGGTGTACGGCTCCGACGTCCGCCGCGACGGGCAGCTCTACGCGGTGATCGCCCGCCCGCCGGTCTACGGCGGCAAGGCCAAGTCGTGGGATGCCGCCGCCGCCAAGGCGGTCCCGGGCGTGGTCGAGGTGATCGAGGTGCCGGGCACGCCGGCGCCCGCGGCCTTCATGCCGATGGGCGGCGTGGCGGTCGTCGCCAGGACCACCTGGGCCGCCATCCAGGGCCGCGGGAAGCTGAACGTGCAGTGGGAGGACGGGCCCAACGCCACCTACGACAGCGCCGCCTACCACGAGGAGATGTCGGCGGTCGCGGCCAAGCCCGGCAAGATGGTCCGCAACCAGGGCGATGCCGAGGGGGCGCTCGCCAAGGCCGCCAGGGTCGTGACGGCCGAGTACTACCAGCCGCACATGGCGCACACCTCGATGGAGACGCCGCACGCGCTCGCCATCGTCAAGGACGGCCGCTGCGAGTGCTGGGCGCCGGCCCAGTCGCCCTACGCGGTGCGCACCGATCTGGCCAAGTTCCTGGGGCTGGATGTCGCCAACGTGACCGTCCACGTCACGCTCCTGGGCGGTGGCTTCGGCCGCAAGTCCAAGGGCGACTTCGCGCTCGAGGCGGGCTACCTCTCCAAGGCGATGGGCGGCGCGCCGGTCCAGTTGACCTGGACCCGCGAGGACGACATCCGCCACTCCTACTACCACACCACCTCGGTCGAGCGGATCGAGGCGGGCGTGGACGAGAAGGGCAAGGTGGTGGCCTGGCGGCACCGCAGCGTGGCGCCGACCATTCTCTCGACCTTCAAGGAGTCGGACCTCCAGTTCGCCATCGAGCTCGGCATGGGGCTGGTCGACAACCCGTTCGACATCCCCAACCTGCGCTGCGAGAACGGGCCCATCAAGAACCACGTCCGGATCGGCTGGTTCCGCTCGGTCTCGAACATCCCGCGCGCCTGGGCGGTGCAGAGCTTCGTGGCCGAGCTCGCCCACGAGCTCGAGCGCGACCACAAGGAGCTCCTGCTCGAGCTGTTGGGCCCGCCGCGCAAGATCGACCCGGTGGCGGCCGGGATCGACGGCGAGCTCTGGAACTACGGTGATCCCTACTCGGTCTACCCGATCGACACCGGGCGGCTGCGCGGGGTCGTCGAGCTCGCCTGCGAGAAGGCGGGCTGGGGGCGGAAGATGGCGCCCAGGACCGGGCTCGGGCTCGCCGTGCACCGGAGCTTCCTCACCTATGTCGCGAGCGTGGTCGAGGTCGCGGTGGCCAAGGACGGCACGGTCACGATCCCGCGCATCGACACCGCCGTCGACTGCGGGTTCCCGGCCAATCCGGAGCGCATCCGGGCGCAGTTCGAGGGTGCGGCGGTGATGGGGCAGACGCTCTGCTTCCATTCGGCCGTGACCTTCAAGAACGGCCGCGCCGAGCAGTCGAACTACCACGACTACGAGATGGTGCGGATGACCAACTATCCGCGCCAGGTGAACGTCCACATCGTGCCGCATCCCTTCTCGGTGCCGGCTTCGGGCGTGGGCGAGCCGGGCGTGCCGCCGATCGCGCCGGCGATCGCCAACGCGATCTTCGCCGCCACCGGCAAGCGGATCCGCGACCTGCCGATCGACACGGACCTCCTGCGCGAGGCCTGATCGTTTCTCTCGTCGGCGTTTCTCTCTCCGCGGCGCCGGTCACCCCGGCGCCGCCTTTTTTTGGCCGGGCCTTCGCCGAGATCGACGCGCGGGACCTTGACAAATTCCCCTCCCGCGCAGCGGATGGAATGGCAAAGCCTCGATTCGGGACCGGGTTATGCGCGTAACGAAAGGAGGCGGTACGTCCCCGCCGGGCCGTCGCATCGCCGTGACTTCCGCGTTCAACGAGGCGCTCAACCGGCTCGACAACGCCTCGAAAAAATCGGCTCACACGGCGGTGATGGAGCTGCTTACCACGCCTGACTCTGCCGGCTTGAACTTCGAGCAACTGAGCGGGCGAGCGAAAAAGAACGGCTGGTCGAGCAGCCGTGCCGGACGCGACGTCCGGATCATCCTCGGGGTCCACCACGACCTCTATTGCTTGGCTTGGGTCGACCATCACGACGCAGCCTACAGGTGGGCGGAAAGCAACGTGTTCCGGGTGCACGAAGGCTGCGCGCAGATCTACGTCGACCCGAACATCGTTCTCGATGCCGCCCCGACACCCGATCCGTCCCACTTGCGCTCCGCGACCCCTCGAGGCCGCGGCGCCGGCGATACGCCGGGAACGGCCGACCGCGGCCCGGCAGGATCCGGTCCGCCGGCGGAAGCCTCGCCACCGTTCGCCGCCTGCGACGATCGCTATCTCCTCGATCTCGGCGTGCCGCCGGAGTGGATCGGCCCGGTCAGGGCGCTGCCTTCGACGAACGAACTCGAGGCCCTGATCGGCAAGCTGCCCGATCCGGTCTGGGAACGCCTCGTCGACCTTGCCGGCGGCAAGGCGCCGTCCTTGCCGGCGCAACGCGAGCTCGGACTCGATCCGCTCGAAGCTCCGGATGCCCGCCGCACGATGGTGGAGCTGGCGTCGGAGGCCGATGTCGACCGGCTCTTCAACATGCAGTGGGAGGCGTGGGAGCTTTTCCTCCATCCGGAACAGCGCGACTCCGTCGAGGCCGACCACGAGGGGCCCTGCCTGATCCGTGGAGCGGCCGGGACGGGCAAGACCGTGGTCGCGGTGCACCGGGCGGCTCGGCTCGCCCGCGAAGCGGAGACCGGGCGCGTCCTGCTTACCTGTTACAGCTCGACCCTTTCGGGAGAGCTCGGCCGTCGGTTGCGCCGGCTCCTCTCGGCCGAGGAGGATCGGGAGACGCGTGCTCGGGTCGACATCGTCAATGTCGATCGCCTGCTCCACAAGCTCGGCCGCGAGCTGTTCGAGCTCGGCGAGCAGGCGGTGACGACCGAGGAGACCCAGCGCGCCCTGCTCGCGGCGGCGGCGAGCCGCATCGGACGCACCGACGGCGAGGAATTCCTCTGGGAGGAGTGGACCGGGGTCGTCGATTTCTGGGGTGTCGACAGCGATGAAGCCTACCGGCAGGCCTCGCGGGAGGGTCGCAAGATCCCACTGCCGGCTGTCGAACGTGCTCGGCTGTGGCCGATCTTCGCGGAGGTGATCGCGAACCTGCGCGACCAGGGGCGCTACACCTGGGCGGGATTGGCCCGTGTGGTGACCGCGCGGCTGAAGGAAGCAACGGACCGGCGATACGCCCACGTCGTGGTCGACGAAGCGCAGGATCTGAGCCCGGCGCAGCTCGCTTTCCTGCGCGCACTCGTCGCGCCGGGGAAGAACGACCTCACGCTCGTGGCCGACCCCGGTCAGCAGATCTTCAAGCGCTCCTTTTCCTGGATCGCGGCGGGGATCGACGTCCGTGGACGCTCGGTCCGTCTACACTGGTCCTATCGCAACGCGCGCACCATCGCGGAGATCGGCGCGGCTATTCGCGGTGGATCTTCCGAGGAGGACGAAGCACGCCCGATCGGTGCCCGCATCGCCGGTCGCGTGTCCTTCCGTGGTACAGCGAGCGCCGAGGACGAGGCCGAACTCGTCGGGAAGTGGATAACCCGGCTCGGCGAGCGGGGCGTCTCGCCCGGTGAGATCGCCATCTTCGCCCGGACGAAGAACTATCTCCAGCGGGTCGGCGCTGCGGCCGCCGGGCGAGTGGAGGTGCCGGTGTTCGAGTTGCGCCAGCGGGGCGGTACGTCGAGCGGAGACGGTATCGCCATCGGCACCATGCACAATGCGAAAGGTCTCGAGCGGCGTGCCGTCGCGGTCATCGGTTGCAGCGCCGGCTTCGTTCCTTTGACCCGTGTACTCGACAGAATGAGCGACCCTGGCGAGCGGGAGTTGGCCCTCCAGAGAGAGCGCAATCTCCTTTACGTCGCAGCGACCCGCGCCCGCGAGTACCTGCTCGTCACATGGGTCGGAGAGCCGAGCCCGTTCCTCCCGGCCGATCGGGTGCGGCCGCCCCAGCCGCCTTCCTGAGTGGGAGCGAGCCGGCCTCGGCGGCGAGGACGGGCCGGAGTGGCAGCTCCTCGATCGCCGGGAGATCCTCGCCGAGCGGCTCGAGCGCCGCGAGCACCTCGAGCAGCGACCGTCGCGCCCCCTCGACGGCGCGGATCCGCTCGACCCGCAGCGGACGACCCTGCTTGCGGCCACGCGCCGGCTCGAGCGTGCCCTCGACCTCGACCCGCCGCCGCCAGAGGTGCGGCAGCTCGCGCTCGAGCTCGGCCGGGAAGAGGCAGCGCCAGGCCGCGCCCTCGTCGTCCCAGAGCGTGCCGCCGAGGCCCTCGTGCCCGTCGAGCCGGTCGAGCCGGCCGATCACGCGGCGTCGCGAGGGATTGTCGGCGGGTCTCGTGGCTGGGGCGGTCAAGGGGCGCGTCCCGACATCCGGGTGGGCGGTGGGGAGCCGGGCCGGCGGCCGACCGCCCCCTCCCTCTTCTACACGGTTCGCCCCGGCCGCGCAGCCCGCGGCCCGCTCGTGCGGCCTTCTCCTCGGCCGCGTCCGCCTCTACGAACGCCCCAGAGGCTCGTCGGTGGGAGGCGTCGTGGAGCATCTTCTCGAGACCGCGCTGTTCCTCGCCGTCCTCTTCCTCCTCCTGGGCTCGGGCCTGTGGATCGGGCTCGCACTCCTGGGCGTGGCGCTGGTCGGCATGTGGCTCTTCACGAGCCGCCCGGCCGGCGATGCCATGATCACCACGATCTGGACCTCGAGCTCGTCCTGGACGCTCACCGCACTCCCACTCTTCATCTGGATGGGCGAGATCCTGTTCCGCACCCGGCTCTCCGAGGACATGTTCAAGGGCCTCGCCCCCTGGGTCGCGGGCCTGCCCGGCCGGCTCCTGCACACCAACGTCGTGGGCTGCACGATCTTCGCCGCGGTCTCGGGCTCCTCGGCCGCCACCTGCGCCACGATCGGCAAGATGACGATCCCCGAGCTCGCCAAGCGCGGCTACCCGGACGGGCTCACGATCGGCTCCCTGGCCGGCGCCGGCACCCTCGGCCTCATGATCCCGCCCTCGCTCACCATGATCGTCTACGGCGTGGCGGTGAACGAATCGATCGCCGCACTCTTCATGGCGGGCGTCTTCCCGGGCCTCGTGCTCGCCCTTCTCTTCATGGGCTACGTGATGCTCTGGGCGCTCGTGCATCGCGGCCGGGTCCCGCCCGAGCCCGTGCTGCCGCTTTCCGAGCGGTTCGCCGCCTCGCGCTCGCTCCTGCCCGTGCTCGGGCTGATCCTGGCCGTGCTCGGCTCGATCTACACCGGCATCGCGACCGCCACCGAGGCGGCGGCACTCGGCGTCGTGGGCGCGCTCGCCGTCGCCCGGGCGCAGGGTGCGCTCAGTTGGACGACCTTCGGCGAGAGCCTGATGGGCGCGGTCCGCACCTCCTCGATGATCGCCTTCATCCTGATGGGCGCCTCCTTCCTCTCGCTCGCCATGGGCTTCACCGGCATCCCGCGCGCGCTCGCCGAGGTGATCGGCGCCCTCGGGCTCTCGCCGCTCACCCTGATCGCCGCCCTCACCCTCTTCTACATCGTGCTCGGCTGCTTCCTCGACGGCATCTCGGCGATCGTGCTCACCATGGCGGTGATCGAGCCCATGGTGCGCGCCGCCGGCATCGACCTCCTCTGGTTCGGCATCTTCGTCGTGGTCGTGGTCGAGATGGCCCAGATCACCCCGCCCGTCGGCTTCAACCTGTTCGTGCTGCAGGGCATGACCGGCCGGCAGATCACCTGGATCGCGCGTGAGGCCTTCCCCTTCTTCCTCCTCATGATGGCGATGGTCGTGATCCTCGTCGCCTTCCCGGGGCTCGCCACCTGGCTGCCGTCGCAGATGCGGGGACCGGCCTGACCCGGTCCCCGGGCACCGCATCCTGGCACCTGCGCGAGACCGGCCGGCTCGCGCTGCCGGTGATGCTCGCCCGCGTCGGCCAGCTCGCCCTGGTCACCGTCGACACGGTCATGACCGGGCGCCACGCCGCGCTCGACCTCGCCGCCTACGCCCTCGCCCAGGCGGTCTTCATGACCCTGATGCTGCTCGGCATGGGGCTCGTCACCGGGACCGTCGTCCTGGTCGCCCAGGCGGACGGCGCCGGCCGGCGCGCCGAGTGCGGCACGATCTGGCGCCGCTCGCTCGCCGACGGCCTGTTCCTGGGTGCCCTGGGCGCCCTCCTCCTCTTGCCCGGCGAGACCCTGTTCCGCGCGCTCGGCCAGGAGCCGGATCTCGCCGCCGCCGCGGGCGCCACCCTGCGCATGCTGGCCATGGGCCTGCCCGGGCTCCTGGCCTTCCAGGTGACGAGCTTCGCCCTCGAGGGCATCCGCCGGCCCGACCTCGCGCTCCTCGTCATGCTCGGCGGCAACCTCCTCAACCTCGCCCTCAACGCGCTTTTGATCGACGGCGGACCCGGGCTGCCGGCGCTCGGTGCCGCGGGCGCGGCGCTCGCCACCTCGATCGTCCGCACCGCCATGGCGGTGGCACTGGCCCTCCTCGCGCGCCGCCTCGCCACCGCCACCGTCTACGGGCTCAAGGGTCCGTCCCCCCCGGTGCCGCGATTGCGCCGCCGGCTCCTGGCGCTCGGCCTGCCCGTGGCCGCCTCGCAGGGCCTCGAGAGCACCGCCTTCAACCTCCTGATCGTCATGGCCGGCTGGCTCGGGGCCACGCCGCTCGCGAGCTTCCAGATCGTCCTCAACCTGACCGCCATGGTCTACATGCTGACGATCGGTGTGGCGACCGCGACGGCGGTCCGGGTCGGTGCCGCGGTCGGCCGGGCGGCCGCGGCGGAGGCCGGCCGGGCCGCCGGCACGGGCCTTTTGGCCGGGCTCCTCGCGACCGGCCTCGCGACACTCCTCCTCGTGCTCGCGCGCGGGCCCGTGCTGCGCGCCTACACGACCGAGGAGGCGGTCCTGGCACTCGCCATGCCGGCCATCCTCCTCCTGCCGCCGGCCCTCCTCCTCGACTGCGCCCAGGGCGTGCTCGGCGGCGCGCTCCGCGGCGGCTCCGACGTGCGCCTGCCGACCCTCCTCTACCTCCTCGCCTTCTGGGGCGTGCAGCTCCCGGCGGCCTGGCTCCTGGCCTTCCCCCTGGGGCTCGGCGTGGCCGGCCTCGTGCTCGGCATCCTGGTCGGCTGCGCCGCCGCGACGGCGCTGCTCGGCGCCCGCCTCCTCCTCCTGCTGCGCGCCGGCCGGCTGGCGCCCGCCTGAGCCGCTCGCCCGACGCGCCGCTGCCTGCTAGAGCCCGGCCGATGGCCGCCGCACCCTTCGACCGCCGGCTCCTGGCGCTGCGCGCGGCGCGCACCCGACCGCCGCGCGAGCCCTTGCTGCGCGAGCTGATCGCGGCCCGCCTCGCCGACCGGCTCGCTTCCCTGCGCCGCCGCTTCGCAACCGTGCTCGAGCTCGGAGCGGCCGACGACGCGCTCGAGCGGGCGATGGCGGAAACGGGCCTTCCGCCCTTCCCGCTGCACGTCAGGCTCGACCGGCTGCCGCCGCCGCGCGGCACGGGCCCGGTGCTGGTGGCCGACGAGGAGCGGCTGCCGCTGGCACCCGGCCGAGTCGACCTCGTGATCGCGCTCGGCGGGCTGCACTGGGTCAACGACCTGCCCGGCACGCTCGCCCAGATCCGCGCGGCGCTCGCCCGCGACGGGCTCCTGCTCGCCGCCTTCCCGGGCGGCGCCAGCCTGATCGAGCTGCGCACCTGCCTGCTCGAGGCCGAGACCGAGCTCACCGGCGGGGCGGCGCCGCGGGTGGCGCCGATGGTCGACCTGCGCGATGCCGCGGCACTCCTGCAGCGGGCCGGCTTCGCCTCGCCGGTGGCCGACCTCGAGCCGGTCGACCTCGCCTACCGCGACCCGTTGCGCCTCTTGGCCGACCTGCGCGCCGCGCGCGAGACCGCGGCACTCGCCCCCGAACTCCGCCGGCCGCTCGGCCGGGCGGTGCTCGCGCGCGCGCTCGAGCTCTACCGCGAGCGTCACCGCCGCGCCGACGGCAGCCATCCGGCCACGCTCGAGCTGGTCGTGCTCACCGGGTTCGGCGGACCGGCCGGCCCGCGCCCGCCCTAGGAGTGCAGCTCGGCCTCGCGCCGCTGCCCCTCGCCCGGTGCCGCCAGCCGCTCCTCGAGCCAGCCGCAGGCGCGTGCGTCCAGCGACAGCAGCGGATCGACCGGCCGGATCTCGAACCAGGCGACCTTCGGCGCGCCGTTGGAGCGGTCCTCGTAGAGGTAGAGGTCGACCGCGCAGCCATCGACCTCGTAGCGGCGGTACTCCGCCCGACGCTCGCTGCGCGCGAGCTCGGGGGTGCCCAGGATCGCATCCACCGCCTCGGCGCGCAGGCCGACGAGCTGGATCGGGCCGGGCGCCGCGCGCAGCCGCGCCTCCACCGGCGACACGACCCGGGAGCCGTCCGGCTGCGGCGCCGCGGTGCAGCCGGCGAGCAGAAGGGCGGCGGCGCCGATCCGGGCACCACCGCGCAGCAGAGCGAGGACGACAGCCATCTCCGACCGTCCCACCGACGCAGGCGGGACGGATCCTAGCGCGGATCGCGGCCGACGATAAGGCCCGATCAGCTCTCCAGCATCGAGACGCTGCCGGAGAGCCGGCCACCGCGCTCGATCTCGAGCTCGCCGTAGCGCACCGTGCCCTGCACGCGGCCGGTCGAGCGGATCAGGAGGCGCTTGCGGACCGTGAGGTCGCCCTCGTAGACGCCGCTGATCTCGGCCTCCTCGACCTCGGCCTTGCCGTTGGTGAACCGGCCGGTCTCGGTGATCTCGATCGCCCGGGTCTCGTTGAGCGTGACCTGCACGCTGCCCTGCACCACGAGCCGGTCGCAGGCGGTGATCTCGCCCGACAGGCTGATGCCCTGGCCGACGATCAGCCGCTTGCCGTCGCCGTGCATGCCGGTGACCGGCTTGGCCGGCTCGGCGGCAGCGGGTGCCGGGCCCGCCGGCGCGGTCGCCGGTCCGGTCGGGATGTCCACCGTACGGCGCGGAAGCTCGGGCTGCATGGGCTTGCTCTCGCTCGAGGGGCGCGGGAGGGGCGCTTCGGGAGCCTTCTCGCCGAGCGCCGGTCGACCCGGCTCGGTGTCCTTCCTGCGGAACATGACACGCTCCCTGCTGGCTCGCGGACGCCGGGGCGCGGCCCCGGAGCCGGGCCGCGGGGCACGTCGCCGTGCGCGCGGAGCATTAATCGCCCGCCTCCGGCAAGTCAAACCCGTGACGCCCGTCGAACCCGACGGCCGCGGCGCCGCGTCCGCTTGCCGGCCCGCACGGCGCCCTCTATCCGCCGTCCAGCCCGGCCACCAGGGGATCCGTGCCCATGCAGATCGTCGGGAGCGAGGCCGCGCGCGTCGACGTGCTCGGCCTCGGCAACGCGATCGTCGACGTGCTCGCCTACAGCAGCGACGCGCTCGTGGCCGAGCTCGGCCTGGTCAAGGGGGCGATGACGCTCGTCGACGAGCCGACCGTGGAGAGGCTCTACCGCCGCATGGGCCCGGCGCGCGAGGTCTCCGGCGGCTCCTGCGCCAACACCATGGCCGCGCTCGCCGCGCTCGGCGGCCGCCCGGCCTATGTCGGCCGGGTCAAGGACGACCAGCTCGGCCGGGTGTTCGCGCACGACATCCGCGCCGCCGGCGTCGCCTTCGAGAGCCGGCCGGCGCCGGACGGCCCGTCCACCGCCCGCTGCCTCGTCTTCGTCACCCCGGACGCGCAGCGCACCATGCAGACCTATCTGGGCGCCTGCGTCGAGCTCGGCCCCGAGGACGTCGACCCGGAGCTCGTCGCGGCCGCCGAGATCACCTACCTCGAGGGCTATCTCTGGGACCGGCCGGAGGCCAAGGCCGCCTGCCGCAAGGCGGCCCGGATCGCGCACCGGCACGGCCGCCGCGTCGCCCTCACCCTCTCCGACCCGTTCTGCGTCGACCGCTGGCGGGCGGAGTTCCAGGACCTGGTCGAGCGCGAGGTCGACATCCTGTTCGCCAACGAGGCCGAGCTCACCGCGCTCTACGAGGCGCCGAGCTTCGATGCGGCGCTGCAGGAGGTCCGCCGCCACGTCCACTTCGCCGCCCTCACCCGCGGCCCGAAGGGCTCGGTCGTGGTCAAGGGCGAGGAGGTGCACGTCATCGACGCGGCGCCGATCGAGCGGCTGGTCGACACCACCGGCGCCGGCGACCTCTACGCCGCGGGCTTCCTGCGCGGGCTGGGCCTCGGCCTCGATCTCGGCGCCTGCGGCCGGCTCGGGAGCCTGTGCGCCGCCACGATCATCCAGCAGTTCGGCGCCCGCGCCGAGCTCCCGCTCGCCCCGCTGCTCGAGCGGGTGCGCTGAAGGGCGGCCGGGACGCCCGCCTCAGCGCCGCGTCCCGTCCGGGCCCGCGGCCACCTCGCCGCCCTCGGCGTCCAGGCCCAGCGCTTCGAGCGCGCGCGCCGACCGCTCGGCCCGGTCGACCTGGAGTGCCAGCCGGTCGAGCAGTGCGGCGACCAGATCGACCACCGCCTCCTCGCCGATCCCG
>JBBIIE010000027.1:0-30320 GCA_037446605.1 Geminicoccaceae bacterium
CCGGGGCGTGGCCGGGCGGTCGCATCGCGCCTCCAAGGGGTACAGCCCGCGCCGCAATTCTGCTGACAGGCGTGCTGCACCGGCGTACAAGGAACCTGCGGGTATCCTGGCGGGAATCGGATTCGTGTCGAGTTCGAACGGCGCGGTCGGCAAGCGTATCCTGATGCTCGCGTGGCTGGCGGATCCCGAGCGCGGTTCGGAGTGGGCGGCCGGCTGGGGCATGGCCTACGCCGCCGCGGCGCTCGGGCGGGTGACGCTCCTGGTGCGCCCCGACTGCGCGCCGTCGATCCGCGCCTGGTGCGCCGAGCATCCGCGCACCCCGATCGAGGCGGTCGCGGTCGAGCCGCCCGCGGGCCGTCGGTCGGCGCTCACCCGGCTCCTGCCCAAGGGCCATTTCCTCGACTATCTGGCCTGGCTCGAGGCGGCCGGGGAGGTCGCGCGCGATCTGGTGGCGCGCGAGCGCTTCGATCTGGCGGTGCACGCGGCGCTCGGGTGCTACTGGCTGCCGAGCCCGGTGGTCGGGCTCGGGATCCCGAGCGTCTGGGGCCCGGTCGGCGGCGCCACCCGGCCGCCGCCGGCCCTCCTGCCGCTGCTCGGGCCGCGCGGGATCGCCGAGCGCGCCGCCGAGCGGCTGGCGCACGCGGTCGGCGCGCGCCTGCCCGCCACGCGGGCGACCATGCAGGGGGCCGACCGGGTGCTGGTCGAGTGCCGCTCGACCCTGGGCGTGCTGCCGGCCGACGTGGCGGCCCGCGCGCGGGTCTTCAACCGTGCCGTGCTGACCCGGGTGCCGAGCCTGCCGCCGCCGGCCCGGCCGCGCGGCCGCTTCGTGCTGTTCCCCTCGACCCTGCACGCCCACAAGGGGGCCGAACTCGCGCTCGAGGCCGTGCGCGCGCTGCCGGAGGGGGCAGAGCTGTGGTTCGCCAACGAGGGGCCGGGGGAGGCGAGGCTCCGCCGGCGCGTCGCCCGGACCGGGCTCGCGGGGCGGGTGCGCTTCCTCGGCCGGGTGCCGCGCGCACACTGCCTGGACCTCGTCCGCGAGGCCGGCGCGGTGCTGTTCGCGGGCATCCACGAGGACGGCGGCTGCGCGCTCTGCGAGGCGATGCTGCTCGGCGCCCCGGTCGCGGTGCTGGCGCATGGCGGGCCCGCGGAGATCGTCGGGCGCTGGGGCACCGACCGCGCGCGGGTGCGCCTCGTGCCGCCCGCCGGGCCGGCCGAGACGGCGCGGGCGCTGGGCGAGGCCCTGGGCGACCTCCTGGCGCGGCCGGCCGCCACGGACGCCCCGATGCTCGATCAGGCCGGCGCCACGCTCGCCTTCCTGGCCGAGCTCGAGGAGGCGATGGCGGCGGCCGTGCGGACGCCGCGGATCGTTCCGGACCGCGCCGTCCCGCACCACCCGCCGGAGCCGGCGCTGCCGCACATCTAGGGGGCGGCGCCTCCCGGTCCGCCCGCGACTGCCGCCTCCCGGGGCGCGGCCAGCAGCGCGAAGGCCAGGAGGGGGAGTGCCACCGCGGCACCCGTGAGGATCGCGGTCGGATCGTTGCCGACCAAGAGGATGCCGGAAAGGCCGAGCGCCCAGCGGGCCGGCTTCGCCACCGGCCGGCGCAAAAAGCCCGTGAAGGCGACCGCGAGCGCCACCACGGCGAGCACGCCCGAGGCCAGCGCGAGCACGAACTCGCCCCAGGAGAAGTCGAGGAAGAGGAGGCTCGGCGCGTAGACGAACATGAAGGGGACGAGCGCCTTGCCCATCGAGAGACGGAAGGCGACGAGGCCCGTGCGCATCGGCTCGGCACCCGCGATCGCCGCCCCGGCGAAGGCGGCGAGGGCGACGGGCGGGGTCACGTCGGCGAGCACGCCGAAATAGAAGACGAAGAAGTGCGTGGCGAGCTGCGGCACGCCGAGATCGAGCAAGGCCGGGGCCGCGATCGAGGCGAGGATGATGTAGGTGGGCGTGGTCGGCAGCCCGGCGCCCATCAGGATGCAGGCGATCGCGACCAAGAGGAGGGCGAGGAAGAGCGTGGTGCCGCGCTCGCCGAGAACGCCCAGGGGGTCGAGGGCCAGGAGTGCGCCTGCGATCGCGCGCGCGAAGTCGAGCACCGCCGCGCCGAACTTGAAGCCGATGCCGGTCAGGGTCGCCACACCCAGGATGAAGCCCACGCAGGCGCAGGCCGCACCGATGCCGAGCGCGTATTTGGCGCCGAGCTCGAGCCCGTCGACGAGGGCGCGGGGGCCGAGGGCGGAGGAGGTATCCAGCCGGCGCACGCCCAGGGGCCGCAGGAGGAGCGGCAGGTAGGAGAAGGCGACGGTCGAAAGGATGCCCCAGAAGGCAGCGAGGAAGGGGGTGTAGCGCAGCAACAGGAGCCCGACCGTGACGAGGAGCGGCAGGAGGAGGTGCCAGGAACGGGCGAGCACGGCGGCGAGGGTCGGGATCGTCGCCGGGTCCATGCCGGCGAGGCCGAGGCGGCGGGCCTCCAGATGGACCATCAAGAGCATCGCCAGATAGTGGAAGAGGGCGGGGACGACCGCGATCAGGACGAGCTCGTTGTAGGGCACGCCCAGCATCTCGGACATGACGAAGGCGGACGCGCCCATGATCGGCGGGGTGATCTGCCCACCGCAGGAGGCCGAGGCCTCGACCGCCCCGGAGAAGCGCGGCGAGAAGCCGGTCCGCTTCATCATCGGGATCGTGAGCGCCCCGGTCGTCACCGTGTTGGCGATCGAGGAGCCCGAGATCATCCCGAACAGGCCCGAGGCGACGACCGAGACCTTGGCGGCACCACCGACCCGCCGTCCGGCCAGGATCGCCGCGAGATCCATGAACAGGCGGCCCACGCCGGTGCGCTGCATGAGCACGCCGAACAGCACGAAATGGAAGACGTATGTGGCGACGACGCCGACCGCGATGCCGTAGATCCCCTCCGTGCCGATGTAGATGTGGTTGACGATCCTGAGGATCGAATAGCCGCGATGGGCGAGGGGACCCGGCAGATAGGGACCCCACATGGCGTAGAGGAGGCACGCCACGCCGATGATGGGCAAAGACAAGCCCATGGTCCGGCGGGTGGCTTCCAGGACGACGAGGATCGCCACGACCCCCATCATGTAGTCGAAGGCGACCGGCGAGCCGACGCGGCGGACGAAGATCTCCTCGAAGAAAACCACGAAATAGAGCGAGACCGAGGCGGCCGCGGCGGCCAGCAGCCAATCGCGCGGCGGGATCCGGTCGCGCTCGGCCGAGAGTGCGGGGATCGGCAGGGTGAGGAGGGAGAGGAGCGCGATCGCGGCGAGGAACCACGGGGCACCCGGCACCTCGCCGCGGGCCGAAAGGGCGCGCACGAGATCGACCGCCATGTAGAGGTAGAAGGCCGCGAAACCCAGGCTCACCGTCCATTCGCGCAAGGGCCGGGCGCGCCGTTGCTCGGGGAAGACGAGGAAGATCAGCCCGAGCACGAAGGCGAGATGGACCGAGCGGTGGACGATCTCGTTCAGGAGGCCGAAGCCGGCCGTCCAGACGTGGAAGAGCGAGAGCGCCACGCCGAGCAGCGTCACGAGCCCGGCGGCGGCGCCCACGAGCCGGCGGAAGTTCGATTCCGGATCGTACTCCTCGACCAGCCGGTCGATCTCCGCGGCACCGGGCGCGGCCGCGCCGGCGGGGTCGCTTCGCGTCATCGGTGCTCGGCGGAGCGGTGCGGCGCGGGGCAGGGCGCCGGGGCGAGCTCGAGCACCGGTGCACCGAGCCGCCAGAGATCGATCGAGCCGGCGGCCAGGAGCCGGTTCTCGCTCGCCGCCGTCGGGCGCAGGACGAGCCGGTCGATCGGCCGGTGCATGCGGACCCGGAAGCGGTCGCCCTCGCGCTCGAAGGCGAGCCCCGGACCGGCCGCGTCCGGAAGGCCCGGCCCGTGGGCGTCGAAGAGCTGCTCGAGCTGGACGATCGCCCCGTCCTCGATCCGGTAGCGGTCGACCACGGTCCGCAGCGTCACCGAGTGGCGGAAGGCGAGGGCGAAGCTGCCCGCCGCGTCGAGGCCCGTACGGGCGAGCTCGTCACCGGAAGGGCGGGCCCGGAGGACGAGCTCGACCGGGCAGGCAGGCGCGGCACGTGCTTCGGCAGCGAGCAGCAGGAGCCCCGCAGCGGCGAGGGTGCGCCGCGCCCGGCTCACCGCCCGCGGCCCGCGGCGGCCCCGCTCACTTGATCAGGCCCTTCTCGCGATAGTAGCGCTCGGCACCCGGGTGGAGCGGGATCGAGACCGAGCGGAGCGCCGTCTCGGGGCGGATGTTCCTGCCCTGGACGTGGACCTTGGCGAGCGTCTCGGTGTTCTCGTAGGCCGCCTTGGTCACGGCGTAGGCGATCTCCTCGGACACGCCCGCATGCGTCGCCCAGATCGCCATCACGGCCAGGGTCTCGACCGGCCCGCTCTGGCCCTTGTAGGTGTTCGCCTCGAGCGTGACCGAGGCGTAGTAGGGCTGGCGCTTCTTCAGCGCCTCGATCTCCGGCCCGGCGAGCGGGACGATCCGGATCGCCGTGGCGTTGGCGAGGTCGACGACCGAGGCGGTCGGCACGCCGGCGGTGATCAGGCTCGCGACGAGATTGCCGTCCTTGATCTTGTCGACCGACTGGGCGAAGGAGGAAAAATCCTCCTTGATGTCCTCGCGCTTCATGCCGTGGACCTCGAGCAGGTCGCCGAGCAACTGCCACTGGCCGGAACCCGGCGAGCCCGAGGAGACCGACTTGCCCTTGAGGTCGGCGAACTTGCCGACACCGGAATCGGCGCGGACCACGAGCTGGACGGTCTCGGGATAGAGGGCACCCAGCGCGCGGAGGTTCTTCAGCGCACCGTCCTGGAACTGGTTCACGCCGCGATGGGCGGCATCGAGGATGTCGGCGGCGACGAAGGCCGATTCGATCTCGCCGCGGCCGAGCAGCTTGGCGTTGGCGACCGAGGCGTTGCCGGTCTCGGCCGTGGCGGCGAGCTTCCTGCCGCCGACCGTGGCGTTGTTGGAGAGCACCTGGGCGAGCATGCCGCCCAAGGGATAGTAGGTGCCGCCGGTGCCGCCGGTGGCGATGCCGAAGAAGATCCGCTCCTGCGCCGGGGCCGGGCCCGAGGCGAGGGTAGCGAGCAACGCCAGAACGAGGAGCCTGAGTTTCACGGTCGAAGACCTCCCGCGAGTGGGCGACCGGCGGCTCACGCCGCAGCCGACGGGAGAGCGCTAGCGCGCCGTTCGGGCGGTAGGCAAGAGCGGGCCGACGCGCCCCCGACGGTCGGCCGCCGACCGCGGCCTCAGCCGTTCGGGACCCACTTCAGGATGTGCTCGGCGACCGCCACCAGCGTGCCGTGCTGGTTGGTGGCCTCGATCCGCGCGCGCGAGCGCCGGCGGGCCGGGTCGATCTCGGCGATCGTGTAGGTGAGCTGCACCGTGTCGCCGATGAACACCGGGGCCAGGAAGCGGATCCGGTCGTAGCCGAGCGAGACCGCGGTCGCATCGGGGGTCGGCGGGGCCTTCTCGATCATCCGGGTCGAGCAGGTCGACATGAAGCCCACGAGCAGCACGCCGTGGGCGATGCGCCGGCCGTAGGAGGAGGCCCTCATGGCCTCCTCGTCGACATGGTTGGCGGACAGATCGCCGGTGATCCCGGCGAACAGATAGACGTCGCTCTCGCCGACCGTCTTGCGGAAGGAGACGCTGTCGCCGACCGCGACCGGAACCCCGCTCATTCCCCCACCTCCCCGGTTCGTGCCTCCCCAGCTTCGCGCGGCAGCGCCACGGCACCGCTCGCCGCCAGATCCTCGATCTCGCCCGGGCCGTAGCCGAGCTCGGCCAGGATCTCCCGGCCGTGCTGGCCGATCTCGAAGGCCAGGTGGCGCACCCCCGGCGCCGCGCCGTCGTAGCGGTTCGGGTGGACGACGAGCACCGCCCTGCCCGACTTGACCGGCACCTCGACGAAGCAGCCGTTCTCGCGCACCTGCGGGTCGTTGCGCAGGTCGTCGTAGTCCTGCACGCGCTGCCACCAGATCGCCTCGGCATCGAGCAAGGGGGCGAGCTCGGCCAGGCTGCGGCCGGCCACGGCCCGGGCGACCGCGGCGGCGTAGCGGTCCCGCTCGGCGTAGCGGTCGACCCCGGCCAGGGCGGCGAGCTCGGCGCTGCCGAGCGCCCGGGCGAGCTTCTCCGGGTCGACGATCGAGAAGGCGATCCAGCCGTCGGCCACCGGGTAGACGCCGTAGGGCGCCTGGTGGAACCAGGAGACGAGGTTCTCCTGGCGCTTCAGGATCGAGCGCTCGGCGCCCATGGTGAGGTAGCTCGTCAAGGGCTCGGTCTGCAGGTCGATCCCGGCATTGAGGAGCGAGCTGTCGACCCGGGTGCCGAGGCCGGTCCGCAGCTTTCTGACGTAGGCCGCGACGATGCCGAGGGCGAAGAGTGCCCCACCGTGCTGGTCGACCGCGGCGAGGCCGATCGGGGTCGGCCGGGTGGCACCGGTCACCGCCACGAGGCCCGAATAGGCCTGCACGAGCAGGTCCTGGCCGGGCTTGTCGACCATCGGCCCGACCGGCCCGTAGCCCGAGGCGGAGGCGTAGATGATGTCGGGCTTGAGGCGTCTGACCCGCTCGTAGCCGAAGCCCAGCCGGTCCATGACGCCGACGCGGAAGTTCTCCATGACCACGTCGGCCGCGCCGATCATGCGGTCGACGACCTCCTTGCCGCGCGGGTGCTTGAGGTCGAGGGCGATGGTCCGCTGGTTGCGGTGCGCGCACAGGAAGAAGGCCGACACGCCGTCGACATAGGCGTCGCCGCCCGACCATTTGCGCTCGTAGCCGCCGCCCGGCGGCTCGATCTTGACCACCTCGGCGCCCATGTCGGCGAGGTACTGGGCGGCGGCCGGACCCTGCAGGAAGTGGCAGAAGCTGACCACGCGCATGCCGTCCAGCAGCATCGATGCCCTCTCGCCGGCTGCCCGCCCGCCGCGCCGGTCCCGGCGCGCGGCGCGTCGGGTCGAACGAGTGCCGCTGCGGCGGGCTCGCCGCAAGGTGCGCGCGAGCAGCCCTGCCGAGCGCCCACCCACCGCCCGCGCGCCGGCGCGGGATTGTGCGGGGCCGGGGGCGCCGATAGGATCCGGTATCCCGGCAAGCGGTTGCAGCGACGGTGCCCCAGGTCCGCCTCCGCGACGTGGCGCGCGTGGCGGGCGTCTCGCCCGCCTCGGTCTCGCGCGTGCTCAACGCCCCGGAGCGCGTCCGCCCGGCGGTCCGCCGCCAGGTCGAGGCGGCGCTCGCCGAGCTGCGCTACGTGCCGAACGGTGCGGCCCGCCCGCTCGCCGGCCAGCGCACGCGGACCATCGGGGCGGTCGTCCCGCACCTCGACCTCGGCATCTTCGTCAAGGGACTGAAGGGCCTCGAGGAGCGCCTCCGCCAGGCCGGCTACGCGCTGCTCGTGGCCTCCGCCGACCCCGATCTCGACCGCGAGGAGGCGGCGATCCGGGCGCTCGCCGGGCGCGGCGTCGACGCCCTCGTGCTGGTCGGCCAGCGCCGCTCGCGCGCGGTCGTCGAGCTCCTGGAGCGGCTCGCCCTGCCGGTGGTCACCACCTACCTGTTCGACCCGGCCTCGCCGCGGCCCTGCCTGGGGATCGACCACCGGGCGGCGATGCGCCGCGTGGTCGAGCACCTGCTCGAGCTCGGCCACCGCCACCTGGCCGTGCTGAGCGGCCCCAACCCGGGCAACGACCGGATCGCCGCGCGCCTCGACGGCATCCGGGACGCGCTCGGGGCGGCCGGGCTCACCCTGCCGGAGGAGGCCCTGGTCGAGACCGCGTACTCGATCACCGACGGGCGCACCGGTCTGCGCACCCTGCTCGACCGCGCCGTCCCGATGACGGCACTCGTGTGCACCACCGATCTGTTGGCCTTCGGCGTGCTGGCCGAGGCGCGCGCGCTCGGCGTCCGCGTGCCCGAGCGGCTCTCGGTCACCGGCTTCGACGATCTGGAGCCCGCCGCGCACCTCGACCCGGCGCTCACCACCGTGCACGTCCCGGCCGAGGAGCTCGGCCGGCGCACCGCCGAGTGGCTGCTCGCGCGCCTGGACGGCCGCCATCTGCCGGAGCGGGTCGAGCTCGAGGCGAGCCTCGTGCTGCGCGGCTCGACCGCCCGGCCGCCGGCCCGGCCGCTCGCCGCCACGATCGGTCCACCGTTCACCACCCGCACGCCCGGAGGGTACGATGCCGCGCTTCGCTGACTGGCGCCCGGAGGGCGTGATCCCGGCCTGTCTCCTGCCCTTCCACGACGACTTCTCGATCGACGAGGCGAGCTACCGCGCGCATCTGCGCGACGTGGCCGGGGTGCGCGGGATCACCGCCGTCACCGTCAACGCGCATGCGAGCGAGGTCGCGACCTGCAGCGAGGCCGAGCAGCGGCGGGTCATGGAGCTCACCATGGAGGAGGTCGGCGACCGGCTGCCGGTGATCCACGGCATCTACGCCGACGGCAGCCACCAGGCGGCGCGGCTCGCGCGGCAGGCGGAGCAGGGCGGCGCCTCGGCGCTGCTGGTCTTCCCCTCGAACACGCTCGGCATGGGCGGCCAGCTCCGCCCGGAGATGGCGCGCGCCCATTTCGAGACCATCGCCGGGGCCACCTCGCTGCCGCTGATCCTCTTCCAGTACCCGCTCACGGGTCCGGCCGGGCTCGGCTACCCGCTCGACACGCTGGTCATGCTCGCCGAGCGGATCCCGAGCCTCGTGGCGATCAAGGACTGGTGCGCCGACCCGGCGCTGCACGAGCGCCAGGTGCAGGTGCTGCAGGGTCTGCCGCGGCCGATCGCGGTGCTCTCCACCCATTCGGCCTGGCTCCTGCCCTCGCTCGTCACCGGCTGCAGGGGCCTGCTCTCGGGTGCCGGCAGCGTGGTGGCGGATCTCCAGGTGGCGCTGTTCGAGGCGGTGCAGCGGGGCGATCTGGCGGCCGCGCGGGCGGTCAACGCGCGCTACCTGCCGATGGCCCAGGCATTCTACGCGCCGCCCTTCCTCGACATGCACAACCGCATGAAGGAGGCGCTCGTGCTGTTGGGCCGGCTGCCGCGCGCGGTGGTGCGCCCGCCGCTGGTCAAGCTGCCGCCGGCCGAGATCGAGCGGCTCCGGGCGGCGATCCGGGCCGCCGGGCCGGAGCGCGCCCGGCCGCTCGATCGGGCCGCCTGAGCCCCGGAACCGCCCCGGCCGAGCCCCGACCGGGCCCCTGCCCGGGCGTTGCGCCGCCCGAGGTCTGCGCAGGACGCGGGAGACAGACGCGCCGGCACGCGATAGGGTAGTCTCGGCCCACCAGGGAGGCACAGGAGATGCAGGCGAGGCGGACCCTTCCCGGCGCCGCGGCGATGGCGCTCGTCCTCGGGCTCGGCTCCGGAGCGCAGGCCCAGAAGCGCACCTTCAGCTTCGGCTACGACCAGCCGCGCGGCACGGCCTATGCCTGGGTCGGCGACCAGTTCGAGAAGCGGCTGGCCGAGGTCTCGGGCGGGACCATGGTCATCAACCAGTTCCCCGGCGGGCAGCTCGGCCAGGAGCCGCAGATGCTGCAGAAGCTGCGCTCGGGTGACATCGACTTCATCATCACGGCCACGGCCAACGGTGCCACGATCACGCCGCAGCTGGGCGTGCTGTCGCTGCACTTCCTGTTCGAGAACGAGGCCCACCTGGCCAAGGCGGTAAGCTCGAAGGAGCTCAACGAGGCGGTGCGCAGGATGGTCGAGGAGACCGTGCAAGGGGCCAAGGCCCTGCATCTTCTGACCCTCGGCTTCCGCAACATCTACAGCAAGCAGCCCGTCACCAGGATGGACGACTTCAAGGGCAAGAAGATCCGGGTCCAGGCGACCAAGACCGAGGACACCCACTTCGCCGCCTACGGCGCCATCCCCGTGCACATGCCGTTCGGCGAGGTGTACACCTCGCTGCAGACCGGTGTGGTCGACATGGCCGAGAACGGCGTCAACGTGTTCCAGACCAACAAGCACTACGAGGTGGCGCCGGTCTATTCGCTGACCCAGCACGAGGCCAACAACAATTTGATCTGGGTGAGCCAGAAGACCTGGGACAGCCTGTCCGACCAGCAGAAGGGCTGGGTCGTGCAGGTCGCCACCGAGGTCGGCCGGGCCGAGCCCGCCTACGCGCTCAAGCTCGAGGACGAGTCCGCCGAGAAGCTCAGGAAGCTCGGTGTGAAGATCGTGGGCGGGGTCGACAAGACGGCGATGATCGCCGCCGCCCGGCCGATCCAGGACCAGCTCGCCAAGGAGCTCGGCCCGCACGCCGTGGCGATCCTCGACATCGTGCGCAAGACCAAGTGACGGGCCGGGCGGGCGCCGCCGCGCCGCCGACCGGTCCCGCGGCCGCGGACGGCCGGCGGCATCTCGTCCTGCGCCGCGACCGGCACCTCAAATGGGCCGCCCTCGACCCGCTCGAGGGCGCGCTCATGATCGCCTGCGGCGTGTCGATCGCGGGCTTCTCGGTCTCGGTCGCCTGCGACGTCGCCACCCGCACGCTCGGCGTGCCCTGGCTCTGGCTGCAGGAGGTCACCTCGGCCTTCTTCGTGTGGGGCGCCTTCCTCGGGCTGGCCGCCGCCACCCGCCGCCACGACCATCTGATGCTCTCGATGATCAGCGACTCGCTGCACGGCCGCACCCGGCTCGTGGTCGAGCTGTTCAACCGCGCCGTCGTGCTGGTCTGCGCGCTGGTCCTGGTGTGGTTCGGCCTGGAGAACTTCTGGCACGGCTTCGGCAGCTTCCGCATGCCGTCCCTGACCCCGCTCGCCTGGTGGTACCTCGCGATCCCGGTGGCCGGGTCGTTCGTCGCGCTGTTCGCCGTCGAGCAGATGGTCAACGGCTGGCGCAACGGCTTCGAGCCCCCACCGGCGGCGGCCGGGGAGGAGGAGGACCTGCCGCCGTGATCCTCGAGCCCGGCTGGATCCTCGTCGTCATGGCGAGCGTCTTCCTCGGCCTCGGCTATCTGGGCGTGCCCGTGCCCTTCGCGATCATGGCCGGGGTGTTCGTGGCGACGCTGCTCACCCCGGTCTCGATGCTCTCGATGGTGGGCCAGCTCTTCAACGGGCTCGATTCCGAGGCGCTCCTCGCCGTGCCCTTCTTCCTGCTCGTGGGCGAGCTCATGACCTCGGCGGACGTCACCCGCCGGATGATCACCCTCGCCCAGGCGCTGGTCGGCCACCTGCGCGGCGGGCTCGCCCAGGTGGTGACCATCTTCTCGATGTTCTTCGCCGGCATCTCCGGCTCCTCGACCGCCGACGTGGCGGTGCTCTCCAGGACGATCGCCCCGGAGATGGACCGCGAGGGCTACGACAAGGGCTTCACCGCGGCGCTGATCGCCTCGGCCTCGACCATGGCCAACCTGATCCCGCCCTCGATCATGGCGATCGTCTACGGGGCCATCGGCAACGTCTCGATCGCCGGCCTGTTCCTCGGCGGCGTGGTGCCGGGCGTGCTGGTCGGGCTCGGGCTCATGATCTACAGCCACCTGTTCGGGCCGGCCGGGGTGACGCGCCGGCGCGCGAACCTGTGCGATCTCTACCTCGCCACGCGCGGCGCCGCCCTGCCGCTGGTCATCCCGGTGATCATCATGGGCGGGATCCTGACCGGCTGGTTCACGCCGACCGAGGCCGGGCTCGCCGCGGTCGTCTACATCTGCCTCGTGCTGATCCCGGCGCTGCGCCCCGGCCACCTCGCCAGGCTGCCGATGGACTTCGTCCACGCCGGGCTGATCTACGCCATCCCGATGTCGGCGGTGGCCGGCGCCTCGGCCTTCGGCTGGATGCTGGCCTATCTGCGCGGCCCGGACATCGTCGCAGGCTGGATCGAGCTCCATGCCGGCACCGACCCGACGCTGATCCTGGCCCTGCTCGTGCTGCTGTTCGTGATCGTCGGCGACTTCATCGACGCGGTGCCGGCGATCATCATCTTCATGCCGATTTTGACCCGGCTGGCCGAGCTCGGCGGCGTCAACCCGGTGCACATGGGCGTCACGATCATCACGACGCTGGTGTTCGGGCTGATCACGCCGCCCTACGGCCTGTCGCTCCTGATGGCCTCCAGGTTCACCGACGTCTCCTTCGCCCGGGCGATGCGCGCCTCGCTGCCGATCTACGTCGTGTTCCTCGCCGTGATCGGCTTCTGCATCCTGTTCCCGGGGGTGGTGCTGTGGCTGCCCAAGACCGTGCTGCCGCAGTCGGTCGGCTGCTTCCCGCACCCCGACGGCCAGGGCTGGATCTGCCCGGAGTGAGGCGGGCCCGGCGCCGGCTCAGGCCCCGAGGGCGAGCGTTTCGGCGGGCGGGCGCGCCCATGGCCTGGCGCCGGCGGGCCGCGCGGCGGGATCCGCCCGCCCGCCGGCCACGAGCCAGGCGCGGAGCTCGGCCGCGTCCATCGGCCGGGCGAAGCGGAAGCCCTGCGCGGCGCCGCACCCGAGCGTGCGCAGCAGCTCGACCTGGCGGTCGTCCTCCACCCCCTCGGCGACCACCAGCATGCCCAGGGATCGGGCCAGACCGAGGGTGGCGCGGACGATCTCCTGCGCCCTGCGGTCGGCGGCCAGCGCCTGGACGAAGCCGCGGTCGATCTTGAGCACGTCGAACGGCAGGCGGAGGAGCTGGGCGAGACCGGAGCTGCCGGTGCCGAAATCGTCGAGGGCCAGAAGGGCGCCGGCCCGGTGCAGCGCGCGCAGCTGGTCGAGGGAGGCGTCGCTCACCCGCTCGAGCAGCACGTCCTCGGTGATCTCGAGGCAGAGCTCGTCCGCGCCGACGGCGAATGCGGCCAGATCCTCCTGGAGGTGCTCGGCCAGCCGCTCGTCGACCACCTCGGCCGGAGACAGGTTGACCCACAGCCGAGTGGTGGGTGGCAGGAGGCCGCGCAGCCCGGCGAAGCGCGCCAGCGCCGATCGCCGCGCCAGCCGGCCGAGCTGCAGGGCCGCGGTGCGGTCGGCACCGGCGGCGAAGAGGAGCGCCACGGGCAGCGTGCCGAGCCGGGGATGGTGCCAGCGGGCGAGCGCCTCGAAGCCGAGCGGCCGCGGCGGATCCGACCCGTCGAGGGCGACCAGCGGCTGCAGGACCGCCTCGAGCCCGTCGAGCGGGGCGAGCGCCGCGCCGGCCTCGCGCCGGGCGCGCAGCTCCTGCGCGGCCTCGACCAGGGCGTGGTCGGTCCGCGCCGCCCGGGCGATGCTGCCGCGCCGCTCGCGCTTGGCGCGGAGCAGCGCCTCGTCGGCGAGACGCAGCAGGATCTCGGGGTCGCGCGCATCCTCGGGGCAGAGGGCCATGCCGAGCGTCGCGCCGAGCGGCAATGAGCGCCCCTCCCACGGCACGGGCTCGTGCAGCACGCCACGGATGCGCTCGACGACCGGCGTGAGCGCGGCCGCCTCGCGCACGCCGGGGAGGAAGACCAGGAACTCGTCGCCGCCGATCCGGCCGATGATGTCGTCGGCGCGCACGACCGCGCGCAGGCGCTCGGCGGCGGCGACGAGGAGCGCGTCGCCGCCGGCGTGGCCGGCGCGCTCGTTGGTTTCCTTGAAGTGGTCGAGGTCGATCGCCACGGCGGCGAGCGGTCGTCCGTCGGCGATGGCCCGGGCGAGCTCCTCGACCATCGCGCGGCGGTTGGCGAGTCCGGTCAGGGGATCGCTGTAGGCGAGCCCGGCCAGCCGGTCGACCGAGCCGGCGAGGGCCCGGGTCATCGGCCGGAAGATCCAGAGGCCGATGGCGGCGAGCAGCAGGAGGGCGGCTGCGCCCACTGCGAGGCCGGCGCGCACGAGCGTCTCGACGTCGCTCCGGGCATAGGCCTCGTGCAGCGTGACCGCCTCGTCGAGCAGGCCGAGGAGCGGCCCGAGCGCCTCGCGGCGCAGCGCCGCGACGGCCTCGGGCTCCGGGGCCAGCCCCTCCTCGGCATCGCGCAACAGCGCGCGGAGGTCGGTCAGGAAGCGCGCCAGCCGCGGGGCCAGGGCGAGCGGCCCCTCGAAATAGTGGGCGCGGAGTGAGGGCGTTCGCTGCGCCGGCGGGTCGAGCCCGTCGACCATGGCGGCGAACACCGCCTCGGTGCGCGCCACGATGCGCGCGAGCTCCAGGCGGGCGAGCTCGGCCTCGATCGGATCGTCCCGGGCGAGGTCGGGAAGGAAGGCCGCGATCCGCTGGCTGCGGGCCCGCTGGCTCGAGGCCTCCCCTACGATCGTCGCGTGGTCGCGCTGCTCCGCCGCGAGGTCGACCGTCAGCCAGGTGCCGGCCGCCGCACCGAACGCGACCAGGGCCAGCGCCAGGACCCAGCAGCAGGTGAGCCGCCGGGCGAGGCTGCGCTCGGCGAGCAGGCCCTGGACGGCGGGGATGCGCGCGAGGCGGGCGAGCAGCGCGATCGCCTCGGACAGCCGACAGAGCGGGGACAGCAGCACGTCCCGACTGGCGCGACCGGTGAGCACGAGCTGGCGTCCCGTCGAAGCCGATCCCGCTGCGCGATCCCCAGTGACCGCGGACCCTCCCTTAACCGCAATTCCTTAACGAACACCGAACGTCGCCTCGGGCCGGCTCAGCCCGGTTTGCGGCAGACCCGCAGCGTGGCGGAGGTACCGGCCGGGTGGAGCCGCCCCGCCGCCTCCAGGCGGTCGGCGATCGCCGCTGCCTTGTCGTGGGCGAAGGAGCCCGTGTAGAGGAGCAGCCAGCCGCCGGGCGTGAGCTTCTCCAGGAGGAGCTCGGCGAGCTCCTGGTCGGTCATCGCGCCGTAGGCGGCGTTCCGCTCGCTCCAGAACTCGCCGAGGTGGAAGAGCGTCACGACGTCGAGCTCGGGCAGGAGGCGCGGCTCGAGCTGGTAGATGTCGCCGAACAGCACCTTGTAGATGCGACCCACCTCGGGCCGCTCGACCACCAGCTTCACGTAGCTCTCGTGCTCGCGCGGGGCGGCGGTGATGCCGAGCACGAGGTTGCCGCGGCCGTCCTCGGCGGCGCGCCGGCCGACCAGATGGTGGTTGCCGGTGCCGAAGTGGAAGATGCGGGCACCCCGCAGGTCCACGGCCTCGATCCAGTCGAGCAGATGCTGGTCGCAGGGGCAGACCGCCAGATCGAGGTCCCAGACGTCGTCGTAGATGGCGAGGCTCATGCGGCACCTCGGGCGGGCAGGGGGAGGGCGAGGCCGGCGAGCGGCCGGGAGGGCGCGGGCTGCGGGCGGAGCAGGGCGCCGTCGGGGCCGGGCTCGAGCCGCAGTTCCCGGTCGTGCAGCGGGGCCAGGTCGGCGCGCTGTGCGAGCGTCAGGATCGCCACACCCGGGAGCTCCCGGCGCAGCGCCGCGAGCAGCTCGCTCGCGGCCACCTGGTCGAGCGAGCCGAGCGCCTCGTCGAGCAGCACGAGGTCCGGGGCGCGCAGGATGGCGCGGGCGATGCCGACCCGCTGCAGCTCGCCCGCGGCGAGCAGCCGGTCCCAGCGCTCGACCTCGTCGAGCCGGGCGAGGAGGTGGGCCAGGCCGCAGCGGGCGAGCACCTCCTCGAGCCGCGCCACGGCCGGCGGCGGCCCGTCGGCCGGGTAGAGGAGCGCCGCGCGCAGGCTGCCGAGCGGCAGGTAGGGGCGGGTCGGCACGACGACGCAGCGCGCCCCGGCGGCGAGCCGGATGCGCCCCGCACCCCACGGCCAGAGCCCGGCCACGGCACGCACGAGCGTGCTCTTGCCGCTGCCCGAGGGGCCGACCAGGAGGAGCTGCTCGCCCGCCTCGAGCGCGAGCGATGGCACGGTCAGGATCGGCCGGCCCTGCTCGTCGGCGAGGCGGAGGTCCTCGATTTCGAGCAGCGGGCCGGGACGTACCGAGCGGGCCGGGGCGAGCGGGGTGGTCGGCCGGAGCGCGTCCAGCGCCTCGGCGAGCTCGACCACGCGCCGCGCGGAGGCCAGCCAGTTGGCGAGCGCCCGCCAGTTCTCGACCAGCCAGGCGATCGCCATCTGCACCTGCACGAAGGCCGCGGCGAGCTGCATCACCGCACCGAGCGAGAGCTCGCCCGAGAGATATTTCGGGGTGGCGAGCAGGAGGGGTACCACCGGCACGAGCACGGCGTTGCCGTTGACGATCCAGGTGAGCCGGCCGGACTGCCAGACCACCGCCCGCCAGCGCTCGACGAGATCGACCAGGCGCCGATGCGCCGCCCGGCGCTCGTCACCGGCGCCACCCAGGAGTGCGACCGCCTCGGCGTTCTCGCGCAGCCGCATGAGGGCGAAGCGGAAGCGCGCCTCGGCCTCGTTCTTCTCGGCCACCCGGCGCGGCAGGGTGCGGCCGACCCAGAGCGTCGCCGCCGAGGCGAGGGTCCCGTAGAGGAGGGCGGCCACGACCATGTAGGCGGGGATCCAAGCGGGGCCGAGGGCGATCCCGCCGCCCACGCTCCAGAGGATGCCGATGAAGGTGAGGCCCGAGATCGAGGCGTTCAGGAGGCCGATCGCGAAGTCGATCAGGGGGTCGATCGCCATCCGCACGTCGTCGGCGATCCGATATTCCGGGTTCGAGCCGCGCTCGCCCAGGGTCAGCCGGAAGAACCGGTCGTGCGCGAGCCAGCGGTCGACGAGCGCGCCCGTGAGCCACTCGCGCCAGCGCACCTGGATCGTCTCGCGCGAGAGGATCACGCCCACCTGGATGGCCGCGGTGGCGGCGACGATCGCCGGGAACAGGCCGGCCGCCTGCCAGAGGCCGGCCAGCCGGCGCGCCTCGAGGGCGTCGAAGAACCAGCGGTTCCAGCTCGCGATGAGCACGTTGGCGGCGATGCCGAGCAGCACGCAAAGGGCGAGCGAGCCCGAGAGGAACCAGGCGCGCCGCGCCGAGGGGCCGTGCCAGAAGCCGCGCGCGAACGCGCCGAAGGCGCGCGCCGTGCGCCATTCGGTGCCGCGCCGTCGGCCGTCGGCCGGAGGCTCCCCCTGGTCCATCGCCCGACGCGCGGCGCCACGCCTCCCTGCCGGCGACCCGTCCCGCGCGGGCCGTACCCGTTGCGAGGCCGGACGCTAGCTCACGAAGCGCCCGTCATCCAGGGGCGGGGCGGGGCGGCCGAGGGACGGGCGCTCAGCCGGCGAGCGCGGTTCCGGCGTAGATCGCGCGCACCGGCAGCGCGAGGCGCGGTGCGTCGATCTCGATCGTCGCGTCGAGCTCGCGGAACGGGCGCAGGAGCCAGGTGCCATCGGGCTGGTGGCTCTCCAGCCGGACCGCGACGAGCCCGGGCTCGATCAGGAGGAGGTGGCGCAGGCTCGGGATCGCCCAGTAGGCGAGGTGCTTACCGTACATGTCGTACTCGCGCGTGCGCCTGGAGGGCACCTCGACCACGAGCACCGGGTCGTCGACCACGGTCACCTCGTCCGCGATCGGCCCGCAGCGGACGAAGGCGTCGGGATAGACGACCGCCTCGGCCGGCGAGCGGATCTCGAGGTTGGAGCCGTGCACTTGGCAGGGGGTGCCCTGGAGGCCGTTGCCGATCAACCGTATCACGTTGGAGGCGATCAGATCGTGCGCCCGGGTGCCACCGGCCACGAGGTACACGACGCCGGCGATCAGCTCGTGGCGCAGCTTCTGCCTATCCTCCCAGGCGAGGAACGCTTCGACCTCGGTCGGCGCCTTGCGCCGGGCGAGTGCCATGTCCGGATCCCTGCCGCTCCGAGCGGGAGCCTAGCCGATCGGCCGTCGGACGGCGAGGCGGGCGGTGCTCGACAGGTGCCCCGGTCCCGCGCAGCCTCGGTCCATGACGCACCGCGTCCGGACCCTCGGCCTTCGAATTACGGTCCCGGCCTCGCGCTGAGGCCGGGTCGCCGCCGGTTCCGGACTCCCCTTCTCCCGAGGTGCGTCGTGTCCCAGACCTTCTGCTTCTCCGTGCACGCCGATGCCACGCCCTCGGCGCTGCCGCGCGTGCTCGAGGTGTTCGCGCTCATGGGCCTCGTGCCGGAGCGCTGCCACGCCGACCGCGCGGCCGACGAGCTCGTGGTCGATCTCCAGCTCGCCGATCTGATCGCGGCCGAGGCCGCGCACCTGGCCAAGCGGCTCGGCCGGATCGTGGGTGTCCTGGGCGTGCTCTGGTCGGAGCGGCGGCGCGCCGCCTGAGCCCGGCGTCCCGCGTCCGGTGCATGCGCCCCGTCCCGCCCCGGCCTTGCGGTTGCCGGGCGGCGGGCGCTAGGCCCGGGCGCGGTGCGGCCGGAGAGGGCGCCATGCCGGAGGTCCTGAGCGCCGCCGAGGCGGCGGGGCTCGTGCGCGACGGCGACCGGGTGCTGTTCGGCGGCTCGGGCGGCGGCCACGCCGTGCCCGAGGCGGTGATCGTGGCGCTCGCCGAGCGGCACGCGCGCGAGGGCGCACCCCGCGATCTGACCCTCATGAGCGCGGTCTCGATCGGCGACTGGGCGGAGACCGGCTTCAACCACCTGGCCCGGCCCGGCCTCGTGCGCCGGGTGATCTCGGGCGGCTTCAACAACTGCCCGAGGATCGGCGCCATGGCGCTGGCGGGCGCGATCGAGGCCTGGACGCTGCCGCAGGGCGTGCTCTCGCAGCTCTGCCGCGACATGGCGGCCGGCCGGCCCGGGCTGTTGACCCGGGTCGGGCTCGGCACCTTCGTCGACCCGCGCCAGGGTGGCGGCCGGCAGGGGCCGCGGCACGGGCCCGATCTGGTCGAGCTCCTGACGCTCGATGGCGAGGAGTATCTCCTCTACCGCAGCCAGCCCGTCGACGTCGCGGTGATCCGCGCCACCACCGCCGACGAGCGCGGCAACCTCACCATGGAGCGCGAGGCCTTCCATGGCGAGATGTTCTCGATGGCCTGCGCCGCCCGGCGCTGCGGCGGGATCGTGATCGCCCAGGTCGAGCGGCTGGCCGCGGCCGGCACGCTCGACGGCCGCCGGGTCAAGGTGCCGGGGGCGGTGGTCGACTATCTCGTGGTCGACCCCGGGCAGCGGCAGACCTACCAGGTGGCCTACAGCCCGGCCTATGCCGGCGAGCTGCGCCTGCCGGCCGGCGCGCTGCCGCGCATCCCCTTCGACATCCGCAAGGTGATCGCCCGGCGCGCGGCCATGGAGCTGCACCGCGGTGCCGTCGTCAATCTCGGCTTCGGCGTCTCGAACGGCATCGCCAACGTGGCCGCCGAGGAGGGCTTCTGGCAGGAGCTGACGCTCACGGTCGAGCAGGGGATCATCGGCGGCGTGCCGGCCGGCGGCAAGGACGCCGGCGCCGGGGTCAACTACGACATGATGGCCGACCAGCCCTACCAGTTCGACTTCTACGACGGCGGCGGGCTCGACATCGCCTTCCTGTCGTTCGCCGAGGTCGACGCCGAGGGCAACGTCAACGTCAGCCGCTTCGGCGACCAGGCGAACGGGCCGGGCGGCTTCGTCAACATCAGCCAGGGCGCCCGCAAGGTGGTGTTCTCGGGCACGCTCACGGCGGGCGGGCTGGAGATCGCGCCCGACGGTACGGGCGGGCTCCGCCTCGCCCGCGAGGGGGCCACGGCCAAGTGGGTCGAGCGGGTGCAGCAGATCACCTTCAACGGCGAGCTCGCCCGCGCGCGCGGCCAGGAGGTGGTCTACGTCACCGACCGGGCGGTCTTCCGGCTCGGGGCTGCGGGCCCGGAGCTGGTCGAGATCGCCCCGGGAATCGAGCTCGAGCGCGACCTCCTCGCGCGCATCGGCTTCCCGGTCCGGATCGCACCGGACCTGCGCCGGATGGACGTCCGGCTCTTCCGGCCGGAGCCCATGGGACTCGCGGCCGAGCTCGCGGAACGGCCCGCGAGGCGCGCGCGGAGGTGAGCATGCCCGATCTCGTCCGTCAGGAGCTCGCGGACGGCATTGCCGTCCTCACGCTCGACAACCCGCCCTTGAACCTGGTCACGCTCGAGCTCACCCG
The DNA here is from genome assembly GCA_037446605.1 of Geminicoccaceae bacterium. GTDB lineage: Bacteria > Pseudomonadota > Alphaproteobacteria > Geminicoccales > Geminicoccaceae > JANXAZ01. The sequence continues at coordinate 19,825 of JBBIIE010000027.1, forward strand.
GCGGCTCGACGAGGCGCTCGACCGGCTCGCCGTCGACCCGGCCTGCCGGGTGCTGATCCTGACCGGTGCCGGCGAGCGCGCCTTCTGCGCCGGCTCGGACGTCAAGGAGTTCCCCGACCTGATGGCCCCGGGCCGCGCCGTGGCGGTCAAGATGATCAAGGAGAACCTCGTCTGGTCCAAGCTCGACGACTTCCCCAAGCCTACGATCGCGGCGGTGCGCGGCCTGGCCATGGGCGGCGGGCTCGAGCTCGCGGTCGCCTGCGATCTGATCCTGGTCGAGGAGGGCACGCGGCTGGCGCTCCCGGAGGTCGATCTGGGCGTCTTCCCGGGCTCGGGCGGGACGGTGCGGGTCACCCGCCGGATCGGCGAGGGCCGGGCCAAGGAGATGATGTTCACCGCCGCGCCGATCGACGCCGCGACCGCGCTCGCCTGGGGCCTGGTCAACCGCGTGGTGGCCCAGGGGCGGGTGCTCGAAGAGGCGCGCGCGCTCGCGGCACGGATCGCGGCCAAGCCCGCCATGGCGCTCCGGCTCTGCAAGGAGGCGGTCGACCTCGCCTTCGATACGACCGAGAACGAGGCCATCCAGCGGTCGCTCGCACTGATCGGCCGGGCCTTCGAGGGCCCCGAGATCCGCGAGGGCGTGGCGGCGTTCCTCGGCAAGCGGCCGCCGCGCTGGCCGTGAGCGGGCCTCGACGCGCCGGGCGATCGGCATCACATGAGGCGATGCCTCCGGAGGAGCCCATGAGCGAGCCCGCCACCACGCCCGTACACGTCGTTCGCCCGGACGAGGGCGAGAGCTTCTGGCAGCCGGTGCCGGCCAACGGCTGGGTCGAGGTGCGGGTCTCGCACCGCCGCGACCCGCGCATCACGAACCTTTCGACCGGGATCCAGGTGATCGCCCCGAACTCGTTCATCCGCGAGCACGTCCACCCGGCTCAGGACGAGCTCCTGTTCTTCTTCGAGGGCACCGGCGAGGCCTGGATCGACGGGCAGTGCCACGCGCTCGTGCCGGGCACGACCGTGTTCGTGGGCGCCGGCCACCGCCACAGGTTCGTCAACACGGGTGCCGGGACGCTGCGCATGATGTGGGTGATGCTGCCCGGCGGCGCCGACGGGCTCGACGATTTCTTCGCCCGCATCGGCCGCCCGCGGAAACCCGGCGAGCCGGCGCCGGAGCCCTTCCCGCGCCCGGCCGACGTGCTCGCGATCGAGGCGGACACGGTCTTCGCGCCATTGCCTCCGGGGGCCTGAGCCTTGCCGCAGCTCGAACTGTCGGGCGGCGACCGGCTCTGGTTCGAGGTCCGGGGCGAGGGGCCACCGCTCCTGCTGGTCCCCGGCCTTTCCGGCACCTCCGACTTCTTCGCCCCGCAGGTCGAGCCGTTCGCCCGGCGGTTCCGCGTGGTCCTGCACGACCATCGCGGCTGCGGCCGCTCCTCGCCCGCCCGGATCGACTATTCCATCGAGCAGATGGCGGGCGACGTCGTGGCGCTCCTGGACCATCTCGGGATCGAGCGGGCGCATTTCCTCGGGCACTCGACCGGCGGGGCGATCGGCCAGACGCTCGCCCTCGACCGGCCGGAGCGGATCGACCGGCTGATCCTGTGCGCCACCTGGACCGCGGCGGACGGCTGGTTCAGGCTCCTCTTCCACAACCGCCGCGAGATCCTGGAGGCGATGGGCCCCGGCGCCTACGCGCGGATCTCGGCCCTGTTCCTGAACGCACCCTTCTGGGTCCGGCTGCACCCCGAGATCGCCGCGGTGAGCGAGGAGGAGGCGCGCCGGCGGATCCGCGACCCCGAGATCCTGCTGCGGCGGATCAAGGCGATCCTGGCCTTCGACCGGCGCGCCGAGCTGCACCGGATCCGCGCCCCCACGCTCGTCCTGGGAGCGCGCGACGACATGGTGACACCGGCCTATTTCAGCGAGGAGCTCGGCCGCGCGATCCCGGGAGCCGAGACGGTGATCCTGCCCGATGGCGGGCACTTCTTCCCGGTCGCCCGCGAGGCGGCCTTCCGCCGCCACGTGCTGCGCTTCCTCGGCGCTCCTGCTGCGAGCGCGGAATGATCCGACCCACGGTTGGCCCGATCGGGTGACGCGGATCGGCGCGCCCGCGACACCGCCCGGCGGCTCGACAGGGCGGTCGAGCGCGCGGCGAAGCGCGCCGCGACGGCCGATCGCAGGGGCGTCGTGTCGCGACCCGGCACGCCCTGCGCCGATCCCGTGTCCGGCGTGGTCTGCCGAGGAGGACCGGACATGTCGGGGAGCCTGCGCGCGTTCCTGGTGGCGGCTGCCCTGCTCGCCTCGGCGGCACCCCTCGCGGCCCGCGCGGCGGGGCCGTGGCGGGCCGAGAGCACGCCCTTCGGGACGATCGTCACCAACGGCAAGGACATCGCCTTCCGGGCACCCGACCAGGAGGCCGGCGAGGAGATGGCCGACGCCCTCGACGACGCCGACCGCAAGGCGCAGCGGAAGGCCGAGCGCGAGGAGAGGAAGGGCGACGGCAAGAAGCCATCGGGCTGAGCGGTCCTCGGGCCCGGCGACGGCGCTCGCCGTGCGCCGGGCGGAGCGCCGGACGCGCACGTGATTGTCACGAAACCGTCACCCTGCCATGGTCCCCCGGAACGGCGCGCGGACCAGCGCGGCAGGAACGGGGAGTACGGCATGTCGACGAGGCGGGGATTGCTGGCCGGTGCGGCCGTGGCCGCGGTGGCGCTCGCGGCCGGGCCGGCCGCGGCCAAGACCGAGATCCAGTGGTGGCACGCCATGTCCGGCGCGCTCGGCGAGAAGGTCGCCAAGCTCGCCACCGACTTCAACGCCAGTCAGAACGAGTACGAGGTCAAGGCGGTCTACAAGGGCTCGTACGCCGAGACGATGACCGGTGCGATCGCCGCCTTCCGCGCCAAGCAGCACCCCCACATCGTCCAGGTCTTCGAGGTCGGCACCGCCACCATGATGGCGGCGCAGGGTGCCGTCTACCCGATCTACCAGATGATGGCCGAGGCTGGTGAGCCGTTCGATCCGAAGAGCTACCTGCCGGCCGTGGTCGGCTACTACACGACGACCAAGGGCGAGATGCTGTCGTTTCCGTTCAACAGCTCGACGCCCGTGATGTACTACAACAAGAACGCGTTCGAGAAGGCCGGGCTCGATCCGGCCAAGGCGCCGGCCACCTGGCCCGAGGTCGAGGCGGCGGCCAGGAAGCTGCAGGCGGCGGGCCATCCCTGCGGCTTCACCACGCAGTGGCCGTCCTGGGTGCAGATCGAGAATTTCTCGGCCTGGCACAACCAGCCGCTCGGCACCCTCGAGAACGGTTTCGGCGGGCTCGCCACCGAGCTCGTCTTCAACAAGACCAAGGCGGTCGACCACATCAGGGCGCTCGGCGAGTGGCAGAAGACCAAGATCTTCGACTACGGCGGGCGGCGCGGTGATGCCGACCCCAAGTTCTTCAACCAGCAGTGCCCGATCTTCTTCGCGTCCTCGGCCGCGTACGCGGCGGTCAAGGCGAACGCCAAGGACTTCGCCTGGGGCATCGGCAAGCTGCCCTACTGGCCGAACATCGAGGGCGCGCCGCAGAACAGCATCATCGGCGGGGCCTCGCTGTGGGTGCTCAAGGGCCACAAGCCCGAAGACTACAAGGGCGTGGCCAAGTTCTTCTCCTATCTCTCGAAGCCCGAGGTGCAGGCCTGGTGGCACCAGGAGACCGGCTACCTGCCGATCACGCCCGCGGCCTGGGAGCTCACCAGGAAGCAGGGCTTCTACGAGCGGAACCCGGGCACCGAGACGGCGGTCCTGCAGATGACCAACAAGCCGCCGACGGCCAACTCCAAGGGCCTGCGCTTCGGCAGCTTCGTGCAGATCCGCGACATCATCGAGGAGGAGCTGGAGGCGGTCTTCCAGGGCAAGAAGGGCGCGCAGGAGGCGCTCGATGCCGCCGTCAAGCGCGGCAACGATCTGATCCGCCAGTTCGAGAAGGCCAACAGCTGAGGGAAGGTCGGGGGCCGCCCGGGGCGGTCCCCGCCGACCGATGCACAAGCGGGTCACCTTCCGCGAGCGCTGGCTGGCGCTCGTCCTGCTCGCCCCGCAGCTCGCGGTGACCGCCGTCTTCTTCCTCTGGCCGGCGAGCCGGGCGCTCTGGCAATCCGTCCTGCTCGAGGACCCCTTCGGCCTGTCGACCCGGTTCGTCTGGCTCGACAACTTCGCCCGGCTGCTCGCCGACGAGCACTATCTGAACGCGTTCCGCGTCACCGTCGTCTTCAGCGTCTCGGTGGCGACAGCCGGCATCGCGCTGGCGCTCCTCCTGGCGGTCATGGCCGACCACGTCCTCAAGGGTGCGGCCACCTACAAGACGCTCCTGATCTGGCCCTACGCGGTCGCCCCGGCGGTCGCCGGCCTGCTCTGGTTCTTCATGTTCCACCCGACCGTGGGCATCCTCGCCTGGCTCCTGCACCGGGTCGGCATCGAGTGGAACCACCAGCTCGACGGCGGCCAGGCCCTCCTGCTCGTGATCGTCGCCGCCACCTGGAAGCAGATCTCCTACAACTTCCTCTTCTTCCTGGCCGGCCTGCAGTCGATCCCGAAGGCCTTGGTCGAGGCGGCGGCGATCGACGGCGCCTCACCCGCCCAGCGCTTCTGGCGGATCGTGTTCCCGCTGCTCTCGCCCACGACCTTCTTCCTGATCGTGGTCAACGTCGTCTACGCCTTCTTCGACACCTTCGGGATCGTGCACGCGGTGACCGAGGGCGGGCCGGGCCAGGACACCACGATCCTCGTCTACAAGGTCTTCAAGGACGGCTTCATCGCCCTCGACCTCGGCGGCTCGGCGGCGCAGTCGGTGATCCTCCTCCTGATCGTGATGGTGCTGACCGTGTTCCAGTTCCGCTTCATCGAGCGGCGGGTGCAGTACGCCTGATGGTCGAGCGGCGGCCGCTGTTCACCTTCGTGGCGCACCTGACGCTCGTCCTGGGCGTGGTGATCGTGGCGCTGCCGATCTGGATCGTGCTCGTCACCTCCACCCAGCGCATGGAGGACGTGCTCGCGGCACCCATCCCGATGTGGTTCGGCGGCGAGGGCCTCGCCAACTACACCGCCGTGCTCGGGGTCGGCGTGCAGGGCTCGCACACCGGGCCGGTGGCGCTCATGATGCTGAACTCGCTCGTCATGGCGCTCGCCATCGCCATCGGCAAGATCGCCATCTCGCTGCTGTCGGCCTTCGCGATCGTCTATTTCCGCTTCCCCGGGCGGATGCTCGCCTTCTGGACGATCTTCCTGACCCTGATGCTCCCCGTCGAGGTCCGCATCCTGCCGACCTTCGAGGTGGTCGCCAATCTGGGCCTCCTCAACTCCTATCTCGGGCTCACCGTGCCGCTGATCGCCTCGGCCACCGCCACCTTCCTCTTCCGCCAGTTCTTCCTGACCGTGCCGGACGAGTTCACCGAGGCGGCGCGGGTCGACGGCGCCGGCCCGCTCCGCTTCCTCTGGTCGATCCTGATCCCGCTGTCGCGCACCAACATCGCCGCATTGTTCGTCATCCTCTTCATCTACGGCTGGAACCAGTATCTCTGGCCGCTCCTGATCACGACCGAGGAGCGCTACACCACCATCGTCATGGTCATGCAGCGGCTCGTCGAGGCGACCGACTCCGCCCCCGAGTTCCACCACGTGGCGGCGGTGGCGATGCTCGCCATGCTGCCGCCCGTGCTCGTGGTCATCCTCATGCAGCGCTGGTTCGTGAAGGGCCTGGTCGACACCGAGAAGTGAGCGGGACCGCGCCGCCCCGGGCTTGACAGCCGGAACGAAGAGGTATATGGTCCTATAAGCTCCCGCCGACGCGGGATGCGCGAGGGGACGCTTCGAAGGTGGCCGAGCTCGAGCCCGCGACGCTGCTGCTGCTGGGTGGCCTGCTGCTGGGCCTCCTCGCCGGCGCGCTCCTGCAGGCGAGCCACTTCTGCATCATGGGGGCGATCGCCGACCGCGTCCTGTTCGGCAGCGCCCGACGCCTCAAGGTCTGGTGGCTGGCGATCGCCACCGCCCTGCTCGGCACCCAGGCCCTGGCCGTGGCCGGGCTCGTGCCGCTCGAGGCGAGCGGCCATCTCTCGGGCGGGATCGTCTGGGGCCCGGCGCTCCTGGGCGGCCTCCTGTTCGGCTTCGGCATGGTGCTCACCGGCGGCTGCGCCAGCCGCAGCCTCGTGCGCGCGGCGAGCGGCAGCCTCAAGGCGCTGGTCGTCCTCCTGGTCATGGGGGTGGCCGCCTGGACCACCCAGCTCGGCCTGCTCGCACCCCTGCACGGGGCGCTGCGCGCGGCCGGCACACTCGAGGTCGGAGGGCCCGGTGGGGCCGCGCTCTGGCGACCGCTCGCCGCGCTCGCCGGGCTCCCGGCCGGGGCCGCCCGCCTCGCCCTGGCGCTGGCGCTGGTCCTCGCGCTCGCGCTCCCGGCCTTCGCCGACCGGCGGCTGCGGGCCCGCCCGCAGGAGCTCGCCACGGGTCTCGGGCTCGGGCTCCTGGTGACCGCCGGCTGGCTGCTCACCGGCCATCTCGCCGCCGACCCGTTCGGCCCGCCCACCGCCGCCTCGCTCAGCTACGTGGCACCGGTCGGCCAGAGCCTCCTCCTCCTCATGACCGGCAGCGCCCCGGGTGGGCTCGGCCCGGGCCTCGTCGCCGGCACCGCGGCCGGTGCGCTCGTCGTGGCGCTCACGACCGGCGGCTTCCGCCTCGAGGGCTTCGCCTCGACCGGCGATCTCGGCCGCCATCTCGTGGGCGCCGTGCTCATGGGCACGGGCGGGGTGCTCGCCATGGGCTGCACGATCGGCCAGGGCCTGAGCGGGCTCTCGACCCTGGCCGCGACCTCGCTGCTCGCCACCCTGGCGATCGTGGCGGGCGCCGTCCGGGCGCTCGCCTGGCTCGAGAGCGGCCGGCTCCTGCCCTGGCCGGCGCGCGCCGCGGGCCCGGCCGCGCCCGGCCCGGCCGATGGCCCCGCCCCCCTGGCGGGAACGGCCGGGGGCGGGTATGTGACAGGGGGCGGCGAGCCGTGAGCGGCCGGACGAGCACGGCTGGCTGTGGGGAGAGCGGCATGGACGTCGCGAAGCTCCAGGCGAGCGCCAAGAGTGCGAGCGCGCTCCTCAAGGCGATCGGCAACGAGCACCGGCTCATGATCCTGTGCCGGCTGGTCGACCAGGAGCGCTCGGTCGGCGAGCTGGTCCGCGCCGTGGGGCTGAGCCAGTCGGCGCTCTCCCAGCACCTGGCGCGGCTGCGCCGCGACGGCATCGTCGAGACCCGGCGCGAGGCGCAGACCATCTGGTACACGATCGCCTCCGCCGAGGCGACCGAGGTGCTGCGCACGCTCTACGAGCTCTATTGCGGGGCACCGCGATCGCACGGGGTGGCCGCCGGCGACGGCGCGCCGTGCCCGGAGGTGCACGCCTGAGCCCGCCGCGCGCCAAGCGACGCCGGCGGTCCGGACGGGCCGCGGGCCTGCTCGGGCTCGCCCTCGCGGCGCTCGTGCTGGCGGCCGCCCGGCCGGCGCTCGCGGTCGGTCTCGTGGCCGATCTCTCGCACCGGCTGATCGCCATCACCACCGCCTTCGCCGGCACCGAGGTGCTGCTCTTCGGCGCCCTCGAGGACCCCGGCGGCGAGGTCGTGGTGCTGGTCAAGGGACCGGCCGGCGAGCAGGTGGTCCGCCGCAAGAGCCGGATCGGCCCGATCTGGCTCAACACCCGCGAGGTGCGCTTCAAGGGCACGCCCGGCTATCTGGCGCTCGCCGCGAGCAGGCCGCTCGAGCAGCTCGTGCCCCCGGCCGAGCTCGGGCGCTACCAGCTCGGCGCCGAGCATCTGGCGCTCGAGCCGATCGGGGCCGCGGGCGTGAGCGAGCGCGAGCTCGCCGAGTTCCGCGCGGCACTCGCCCGCAACAAGCAGCGCCAGGGTCTGTGGGCCGCGGATCTCGGCCGGGTCGCCTTCCTCGGCGACCGGCTGTTCCGCACCACGCTCGCCTTCCCGGCCAACGTGCCGCCCGGCACCTACCAGGTGCAGGTCATCGAGGTGCGCGACGGTGCCGTGGCGAGCGCCCAGTCGAGCGCGCTCGCCATCTCCAAGGTCGGGCTCGAGGCCGACCTCTACCTGCTGGCCCGCCAGCAGCCGGCGCTCTACGGCCTCGCCGCGATCCTGATCGCGGTCGCCGCCGGCTGGGGGGCGAGCCTGCTCTTCGAGCGGAGCTGAGGCGCGTGAGTCCGGCTGGAAGCGGCATGGACGAGGCGGCCGAGGCCGGCCGCCGGGGCACGCCGGCCGAGACCCCGCAGCGCGTCTTCCTGGTGCTCGTCGACGAGACCCAGGAGATGGCCAACGCGCTGCGCTTCGCCTACCGGCGGGCGCAGCACACGCACGGCCGGGTGGCGCTCCTCTACGTGATCCAGCCGGTCGAGTTCCAGCACTGGCTCGGCGTCGGGCGGATCCTCGAGCAGGACGCCCGGGCGGCCGCCGAGCAGCAGCTCCAGACGCTCGCGGCGCGGGTCTTCGAGCAGACCGGGACCATGCCGGCGGTGCACATCCGCGAGGGCTCGCGGGCCGAGGAGCTGGTCCGCCTGGTGGCCGAGGACCCCTCGATCTCGCTCGTCGTGCTGGGCACCGCCTCGGGCTCCTCCAACCCCGGCCCGGTGGTCTCCTACCTGCTCGCCAACTTGCGCAAGCTGCGCGTGCCCGTGACCCTCGTGCCGGGCGAGCTCACCCCCGAGCAGATCGACATGGTCACCTGAGCGGCCGGCCGCGGCGCTCAGCTCTCCTGCCCGTCCAGGCTCAGCAGCGGCAGGTAGAGGTCGGGCCGGCGGTCGCGGAACAGGCCCCAGGCGGCGCGCGCCCGGGCGAGCCGGTCGAGGTCGTACTCGACCACGAGCACGCCCTCCTCGTCCGGCCCCCTGGCGGCGAGCACCGCACCGGTGCCGTCGGTGGCGAAGGAGCCGCCGTAGAAGGTCACGCTGCAGGTCCGCCCGACCTCGGTGCCGACCCGGTTGGCGGCCAGCACCGGCACCATGTTGGCGGCGGCGTGGCCCTGCATGGCGCGGCGCCAGTGGTCGTGGCTGTCGAGCTCGGGGGCCTGCGGCTCCGAGCCGATCGCGGTCGGGTAGAGCAAGAGCTCGGCGCCCATCAGCACCATGGCCCGCGCCGCCTCGGGGAACCACTGGTCCCAGCAGATCCCGACCCCGACGCACCCCACCCGCGTGGTCCACACCCGAAAGCCGGTGTCGCCCGGGCTGAAATAGTACTTCTCCTGGTAGCCCGGCCCGTCCGGGATGTGGCTCTTGCGGTACACGCCCAGCACCCGGCCGTCGCCGTCGATCATGGCGAGCGCGTTGAAGAAGGCGGCATTGGCGCGCTCGAAGAAGCTCACCGGCAGCACCACGCCGAGCTCGGCGGCGAGCCGGCTCATGCGGGCGAGCAGGGGATGGCCCTCGACCGGCGCGGCGAGGTCGAAATGCTCGGGGTCCTGGTCCTTGCAGAAGTAGGGGGTCGAGAACAGCTCGGGCAGCAGCACGAGCCGCGCGCCCGCCGCCGCCGCCTCGCGCACCAGCGCCTCGGCGCGCGCCACGTTGGCATCGCGCTCGCCGCCCATGGCCATCTGCGCGGCCGCCACGATGATCCGCCGCATCGGCCCGGCCTCCTCGGGGACGGGGGCCACGCCGGCCCCGGTCCCGCCTCTAAGGGGGAGAAGCGGGCGACGGTCAAGCCAGGGGCGCGCGGGCGAGCCCGAGATAGGTCCACCCGAGCAGCCGCGGGCCGGGCACGAGGTGCCCGGTCTCCAGCCGCTCGATCACGAGCCCGGCCCGGCCGATCAGCTCCGCCACCGGTCGATCGAGGTTGCAGCCGCCGGCGATCCGCCGCCAGAGCGGGGCGAGGCGCCGCTGCCAGGCGGCGACCCCGGGCGCCGGGCAGAGGCCGTGCTCGACGAACAGGAAGGGCGCTCCGGGCCTGAGCACGCGGCGCACCTCGCCGAGCGCCCGCGCCACGTCCGGGATCGAGCACAGGCACCAGGTCGACACCACCGCATCGACGCTCGCATCGGCGAACGGCAGGAGCTCGGCCGAGGCCGCGACCAGGACGGACGGCACCGCCGCCGCGCGGGCCCGCGGCCCGGCCCGGGCGAGGTGGCCGCGGTCCGGCTCGATGCCGAGCACGAGTGCGGCCGGTGCCGCGTAGCGCTGCAGGTTGCGCCCGGTGCCGACCCCGAGCTCGAGCACGAGGCCGCGGGCCCCCTCGAGCGTGCGGTCGCGCAGCCGGCCGAGCGCGGGATGGCCCATGACGAGGTCGAGCAGGAGGCTGGAGAGCCCTGCGGGCACGGAGCACTCCCCGGGCGTGCGGGCGAAGCTTGCTGCCGGGCGCCCGCACCGTGCTATAGTCTCCTAGACGGGTCGGCGGCGGGGCGGAAGCCCGGCCGGCCGCCGGCGCGGGGAGAGGCTCGGGATGCGCGCGAGGACGCGGCGACGGCGCCTGCTCGGAGGGGCCGCGGCGCTCGG
>JBBIIE010000028.1:0-30193 GCA_037446605.1 Geminicoccaceae bacterium
GCAGGGCACCCGCCCCGGGCGTGGCCGGTGCGGGCGTGGCCGGGGCCAGGCTCTCCGCCTGGCGCGCCAGCTCGGCTTGGCGCTGCTGCTCGCGGAGCCGCGGCATCTCGACGAAGTACTGGAAGATCAGGATGATCCCGACCGACAGCACGATCGCGAGGACGAGGTTCTTCTGGTCACCCATCATCGGGTCAGCGGGCTCCTGTCCGGTCGGTCCGGCTCGAGGCGGGCGCGGGCCCGGCCGGCGGGGCGACGGGTGGGACCGGATCGAAGCCGTCCCCGCCCCAGGGATGGCAGCGGCAGACCCGGCCGAGCGCGAGCAGGCTGCCGCGCCAGGGCCCGTGCCGCTCGACCGCCTCGATCGCATAGTCCGAGCAGGTCGGCAGGTAGCGGCAGGACGGGCCCAGCACGGGCGAGACGAGCAGCCGGTAGGCGCGCGCCGCGCCGATCAGGATGGCCTGGAGGAGGCGGCTCGGCCAGGGCCGAGCTGGCGGCTCGAGAAGGCCTCCTCGAGCTGCTGGACGAGCTGCGCGAACGGACATGTGAGCGCGGCCGGCCGGGCGACGATCACGAGGTCGAGGCCACCGGAGCGGATCGCTCCGGCCGCCTCGCGCAGCGCCGCCCGGAGGCGCCGCCGGATCCGGTTGCGCTGCACCGCCCCGCCGAGCTTCCTCGTGACCGTGAGGCCGACCCCGACCACCCCGGGTTCCCCGGCACGCCGCCCGACCTGCAGCACGAAGGCCGGCTTGTGCACGCGCGGCCCCCTGGCCGCGGCGAGGAACTCGGCGCGGCGGCGCAGCCCGACCAGCGCCGGCCGGCCATCCGGCTCGCCCGCCGTCAGGCGGACAGACGCTTGCGCCCGCGGGCGCGGCGCCGGGCGATCACCTGGCGACCGCCCTTGGTCGCCATGCGGGCGCGGAACCCGTGGCGGCGCTTGCGCACGAGCCGGCTCGGCTGGTAGGTCCGCTTCACGAATCACCTCTGTGTCGGGGAGCGCCATCGCGACCCGCGCGGATATAGGGGCCGGCCGGTAGCCTGTCAAACCGCGGCGGCTCGCCGCATCGTGAAGCGCCGCGCGCCCTCGGGCCCTGGACCGCGGCGCCCGCGCATCCGATCTCCGCGGCGGCGTCGTTCGTCCCGAAGGTGCCACCCGTGCCCCGTCGTCGCGCCCTCCTCGCCGCCCTGGCCACGGCCCCGCTGCTCGCCGCCGCCCGACCCGCCGCCGCCGCGCCCAGGGCCTCGCTCTGGCCGCGCTGGCAGCGCCGCGACCCGACCTCGACCCTGCGGGTCGACCACGCGCCCTGGGCCGCCTTCCTCGCCCGCTACGTCCGCCCGCAGCCGGACGGCGTCAACCTCGTCGCCTACCGCGAGGTCTCGGCCGCCGACCGGGCGGCACTCGCGGCCTATCTCGACGACCTCGGCCGCGTACCGGTCTCGGGTCTCGCTCCGGGCGAGCAGATGGCGTTCTGGATCAATCTCTACAACGCCTTGACCCTGCGCGTGGTGCTCGACCACTTCCCGGTCCGCTCGATCCGCGACATCGACATCTCGCCCGGGCTCCTGGCCGACGGGCCGTGGGGGGCGCGGCTCCTCCAGGTCGAGGGCGAGCCGATCTGCCTGGACGACATCGAGCACCGGATCCTGCGGCCGATCTGGGGCGATCCGCGCATCCACTACGCCGTCAACTGCGCCTCGATGGGCTGCCCGAACCTCGCGCGCGAGCCGTTCCAGGCGGATCGGCTCGACCCGCAGCTCGACGCCGCCGCCTACGCCTTCGTCAACCATCCGCGCGGCGTGCGCCTCGCGGGGGGGCGGCTGGTCGTCTCGAGCATCTACCAATGGTTCAAGGAGGACTTCGGCGGCGACGATCGCGGCGTGATCCGCCACCTCCTGGCCTACGCCGCGCCGTCGCTCGCCATGCCGCTGCAGAAGGTCGACCGCATCGCCGGTCACGACTACGACTGGTCGCTCAACCTCGCGCCCTGAGCGATTCGGGTTCCCCTTGACCGATCGCCGCGGGACGGCGCAGGAGCCCGCTCCAGGTGGCACGAGCGAGGTGGGCATGGCCGGTGGGGTCTTCCGTCCCCGCCCAGGGCGCGGGCTCTCGGCCCGCATCCTCCTGCTCACCTGCGTCTTCGTGCTGCTCGGCGAGATCCTCATCTACCTGCCCTCGATCGCGCGCTTCCGCCTGGTCTTCCTCGAGGAGCGGCTGGCCGCGGCCGAGCTCGCCGCAGCCAGCCTCGACGCCGCCCCCGAGGGTCGCCTCGAGCCCGCGCTCGAGGCACGCCTCCTGGCCTATGCGGGGGTCGACGCCGTGACGCTCTGGCACGGCGGCGCCGAGCTCATGCTCGGCCGCGTCCACCCGGTCGACGCCGTGGTCGACCTGGCCGAGCGCTCGCCGGCCCGGCTGATCCCGGACGCGCTCGCCACGCTCGTGGCCGAGCCCGGCCGCCGCCTGCGCGTGGTGGGCGCCTCCCGGCGCGAGGCCGGGGTGGTGGTCGACGTCATCCTCGAGGAGGAGCCGCTGCGCCGGGCGATGCTCGACTATTCCTGGCGCATCCTGACCTTGAGCGTGTTCCTCTCGCTCCTCGTGGCGGGCCTCCTCGTCGCCAGCCTGCACCGCCTCGTGGTCCGGCCGCTGCGCACGCTCACCGACCGGCTGGAGCGCTTCCGGCTGCGGCCCGAGGACCCGACCCCGGATGCGGCCACGAGCCGCCGCGGCGACGAGATCGGCATCGTCGAGCAGGAGCTCGCCCGGATGCAGACCGGGCTGCGCCAGGCGCTCGCCGAGAAGACGCGGCTCGCGGCACTGGGCGCCGCGATGAGCGAGCTCGCCCACGACCTCAAGAACATGCTGGCCACCGCCGTGCTCGTGTCCGACCGGCTGGAGGCGAGCGCCGACCCGGCCGTACGTCGGGTGGCCCCGCGTCTCGTCGCCAGCCTCGATCGGGCGATCCGGCTGTGCACCGACACGCTCGCCTTCGCCCGCGACCGGCCGCGGCCGGCGCGCCCCGAGCCGGTCGATCTCGCGGGTCTCCTCGAGGAGGTCCGCGAGAGCGCGCTCGCCGACGCCGCGACGATCGCCCTGGCCGTCGACCTCCCCACCGGCCTGCGACCGCTGGCCGATCGCGACCAGCTCCACCGCATCCTCCTGAACCTCGTCCGCAACGCCCGCGAAGCGCTCGAGGGCCGCGGTGGCGTGATCCGGCTACGTGCCCGGGCCGTGGGCTCCGTTCTCGGCATCGAGGTCGAAGACGACGGGCCGGGCATCCCCGAGCCGGTCCGTGCCGAGCTGTTCACGAGCTTCGCCCGCTCGGGCAAGGCCGGGGGCAGCGGTCTCGGCCTCGCCATCGCCCGCGAGCTCGCCCGCGCCCAGGGCGGCGAGCTCGCCTTGCAGCGGACCGGGCCCGAGGGCACTACCTTCCTCCTCACCCTCCCGCTCGGCCCGGCCGCGTCCCTGCCCGGCCGGCGCGCCGCGGAGTGAGCCGATGCGTCCAGCCCCGCTCCTGCCCCTGCTCGCCCTTTTGGCGCAGGCCGCCTGCGCCCCGCGCAACCCCGAGCTCGCCCCCTACAGGGGGGTCGAGTTCGAAATCGAGACCTACTACGAGACCCGTGCCTGGGAGCGGAACGCCACCTGCCTCCGCCCCGAGATCTCGATCGCCCGCATCGACACGGTCGAGGACACGCCCGAGCGGCTCGTGCTGAACGTCCGCTACTTCTGGGAGGACACCGCCTTCGGCCGCGACGACGAGATGTTCCCGATGCGTGGCGGGGGATCCTGGTGCTCGGGCTTCTCCGAGCGCGTCTTCACCCTCGCCAAGCGCCCGGACGGCCGGGTCACGGTGAGCGCCATGACCGGCCCGCAGCGCGACCACGGCTGATGCGGCGCGCATCTGCACTCGCGCCGCTCCTCGCCGCCGCCCTCCTGGCGCCGCTCGCCGGCTGCGCCGACCGCCCGCCCGAGCTCGCCTCGCTGCGCCGGCTCGACTTCGCCATCACGAGCTTCTACGCCGACCGCGCCTGGGAGCGGAACGCGAGCTGCCCGCGGCCGGAGATGTCGATCGCGCGCATCGACACGGTCGAGCGGACGGCCGATCGGCTCGTGGTCGACGTGCGCTGCTTCTTCGAGGACCGCGCCTTCGGCCGCGGCTCGCGGCGCGAGCTGCGCCGCAGCGGCGGGGGTGCCTGCAGCGGCTGGGCCGATCGCCGCTTCACCCTCGAGCTGCTGCCGGACGAGCGGGTGCGGGTGGTCGAGACGAGCGGCCCGCAGCGCGCGCTCTGAGCCTCAGCCCTGGCGGAACGCCGCCTCCTTGGCCCGCCACAGCCGGTCGGTGAGGTAGGAGAGGATGGTGCGCTCGCCGACCTTGAGCTCGACGTCGACGAGCATGCCCGAGCCGAGCGGCAGCTCGCCCGGCCGGCTGCCGAGCTGCTGGCGCTCGGTCGCCACCGTCACGACGTAGCTCGGCGCCCCGCCCGCCGGGTCCGGGCTGGCGTCCGCCGCGACCTTGACCACCCGGCCCTCGAGCGTGCCGTGGCGCAGGAAGTCGAAGGTCCGGACCTTGACCGTGGCGGCGAGCCCGGGCCGCACCTTGCCGATGTCCTCGTTGGCCACGCGCGCCTCGACCACGAGGCCCTCGCCCTCGGGCACGAGGCGGAGGATCGGCTCGTTGGCGCCGATCGCCTGGCCCGGGGCGGTGACCGCGAGGTCCTGCACGATGCCCGAAGCCGGGGCGGTCACCAGCATGCTGTCGAGCAGCCCGACCTGGGAGAGGATCTGCTCGTAGAGCCGGTCGCGCTCGGCCGTGGCGCGCTGCAGCTCGGCCAGGACCTCGCTCCGGGCCTCCTGCTCCAGGGCGGCGGCGCGCGCCTCGGCCTCGGCGAGTGCCGTGCGGGCGGCGGCGAGCCCGGCCTCGGCCTTGGCGCGCTCGCCCTCGGCCTCCGCCACCTGACGCTCGACCTGGACCTGCTTCAACCTCGGATAGAGGCCGCGGTCGGTGAGCTCGTTGACCGCCTCGAGCTGCTGGCGCAGCAGCACGAGGCTGTTCCGGATCCGGCCCTGCTCGGCGGCGGCACTCCTGACCTCGTTGGCGCGCGTCTGCACGGCCTTGGCGGCGGCGGCGCGGCGCGCCTCGAGGGCGGCCGCACGGCTCTCCTTGAGCCGGGCCTCGGCGGCGACGAGGTCGGGGCGCTGACGGGCGAGCTCGGGGTCGACGGCGAGCTCGGTGCCGTTGGCCTCGGCGTACAGCCGCGCCGCCTCGACCGCCTTGACCTGCCAGCGGCCGAGCAGCTCGGCGTAGGCGCCCTCCTCGCCGAGCCCGTCCAGGCGCAGGAGCGGCGCGCCGGCCGCCACCCGGTCGCCGTTGCGCACCAGGAGCTCGGCCACCCGCCCGCCGCGCGGATGGTTCACGAGCTTGACCTTGCCCGCGGGCTCGACCCGGCCGGTGGCGAGCACCAGCTCCTCGACCCGAGCCCAGGCGGTCCACCCGAGTGCCGTCGCGACCAGAGCCGCGATCAGGAGGACGAGCGCGCCGGCCCAGGGCGAGGTGCGGCTCTCGAGCAGCGAACGGGCGTCGTGGAACAGGCCCGGATCGTCGAGCGTGTGCGCCATGGCCGGCTCCTCAGGGCACCGCCTGCAGCCCGCCGCGGCCCGCTGCCGGGCGGCGCAGCAGCGCCAGGATCTCGGCCGGCGGCCCGTCCGCGACGATCCGCCCGGCCTCGAGCAGCACCGCCCGGTCGCAGGCCTCGACCACGGCCGGACGGTGGGTGACGAGGAGGATCGTGCGGCCGCTGCCGGCGCGCCGGAGATTGGCCAGGAGGGCCGCCTCGCTCGCCGGATCGAGGGCGCTCGTGGCCTCGTCGAGCAGGAGGATGCGCGGGTTGCGCACGAGCGCGCGGGCGAGCGCCACGAGCTGGCGCTGGCCGGTCGAGAGCCCCTGCCCGCGCTCACCCAGCCGGGTCTCGTAGCCCTCCGGCAGGCGCTGCACCGCCTCGTGCAGGCCCACGAACTTGGCCGCCGCCACGATCCGCGCGAAGGAACGGTCGCGCGCGCCCATGGCGACGTTCTCGGCGATCGAGCCGGCGAACAGCTCGAGCTCCTGCGGCACGCAGCCGATCTGCGCCCGCAGTTCGGTCGGCGACAGCCGGGCCAGATCGTGGCCGTCGATCAGGACCCGGCCGGTCTGCGGCGTCTCGAGGCCCAAGAGCAGCTTGAGGAGCGTGCTCTTGCCCGAACCCGGTGGGCCGACCAGCGCCAGCATGGTCCCGGGCGCCACCTCGAGGTCGATCCCGGCCAGCGCCGGCGGGCGGTCCTCGGCGTAGGCGAAGCCGACCCCCTCGAGGCGCAGCCGGCCGGCGAGCACGGGGGCGATCGGCCGGCTGCCGGGCCAGGCCTCGGGCGCCTCGCCGAGCACCGCGCCCAGCCGCTCGAAGGCACCACGCGCCTGCTGCAGCTGGTGCCAGGCGCCGAACAGCTGGCGCATCGGGGCGATCGCGCGCGCCGAGAGGATCGAGCCCGCGACGAGCGCGCCGATGCTGAGCTCGCCCGCGACGATCTGGCGGGCGCCCACATAGACCAGTGCCAGGGCCGTCAGATGCTGCAGCGCCTGGGCGGCACCGCCGACGAGGCCGGCCAGGCTCTGCGCGCGGAAACCGGTCCAGGCGGCCTCGACCAGACGGCGCTCGAAGCGCCGCTCGATCACGGGCTCGAGCGCCAGCGCCTTGACGGTGAGCGCCTGGCCGAAGGCCTCGGAAAGGCAGCCGGCCTTGGCCGCGGCGGCCCGGCTGGCGGCGCGGCCGAGCCGCTGCTGGCGGCCGTGCGCCACGGCCGAGAGCAGGACGAAGAGCGGCAGCACGGCGAGCGTCAGCCAGCCCAGCACCGGGGCGATCAGGAACAGGGCGGCAAGGAACAGGCCGACGAAGGCGAGATCGACCAGCAGGAGGGGGAGCTGACCCGTGAGGAAGCCGCGCAGCTGGTCGAGCTCGCGCAGCCGCTCGCCGATCGCCCCGCTGCCCGAGGCCGCGAGCCGGCGGTAGGGCAGCGCCAGGAGATGGTGCACCACCTCGCTGCCGAGGGCGGCATCCACCCGCGCCCCGGTGTGGCTCGCCACGTGCGCGCGCAGCACGCGCAGCACGAGCTCGAACACGAGCAGCGTGAGCATGCCGATCGCGAGCACGTCGAGCGTGGCCAGGGCGGCGTGGCCGATCACCTTGTTGTAGACGGTCATCATGAAGATCGGCGTGGCGAGCGCGAGCAGGTTCAGGACCACCGAGGCGGTCGCGACCTCGGCGAGCGCCGGCCAGAGGCGCCGGAGCACGAGCTCGCGGCCGAGCCCGGCCGGGCGCGGCACCGCCTCGGCGCGCAGGAGCAGCGCCACCCGCACCCGCCCGGCAAGGCTGCGCGGCGTCACCGCCGTGGTCTCGCCGGTCGCCGGGTCGACCACCACCAGGTGCTGGCCGGTCCGCCCGCGCAGCAGCCGCACCTCCTCCGGCCGCTCGCCCAGGAGCAGACAGGGGGTCGGCAGTGCCAGGAGTGCCCGCCGCCCGCGCACCCGCTCCAGCCGCGCGTGGAGCCCGAGCCGGACCGCCAGCCGCTCCAGCTCCTCGGGCGTGCCGCGCTCGCCGGCCATCGGCCAGGCGGCCACGAGCTCGGCCTCGCCGACCGGCCGGTCGAGGAGCTGCAGCAACCGCGCGAAGCCCTTGAGCGCGAGCGGCGGGCCGTCGCCCGGCCAGCCGCCCTCCTCCGCCCGCCGTTCCGCCTCCTCGACCCGTGTCGCCTGCATGCCGACCTCCGCGGTCCGACCCCGCACGACGGCGCTCCGGGTTCCCTTATTAGTTTTTTCTCGCGCTCAGTTCAACAACTTATGATTGATCGGCTCAGTCCAGCGCGTAGGCGTGGAACTTGAGGTAGGCGCCCTCGGGGAGCGCCGGGTGGACCGGGTGGTCCGGGCCGGCGAAGCCGCGGTGGAGGAGGCGTGCGCCGCGCCCCGCCGCGCGGATGCCGGCGAACACCTCGCGCGCGAAATCGTCCTCGACCACCTGGTGCGAGCAGGAGGCGATGGCGAGGAACCCGCCCTCCGCCACGAGCGTGGCCGCCTGGCGGGCGAGCTTGCGGTAGCCGCGCAGGCCCACGGCCAGGTCCTTCCGGCTCTTCACGAAGGCCGGCGGGTCGGCGACCACGAGGCCGAAGCGGGCCTTCTCGGCGGCGAGCTCCTCGCAGGCCTCGAACACCTCCTTCCGGAGGAAGCTGCAGCGATCGGGCACGCCCTGGCGTTCCGCGCTCGCGCGGGCGAGCGCCAGCGCCCCCTCGGCGCGATCGACGAGCAGCGCCTCGCTCGCACCGTGCGCGAGGGCGGTGAGGCCGAAGCCGCCGCCGTAGCTGTAGAGGTCGAGCACCCGCTGGCCGCGGGCGAGGCGCGCCGCGAACGCCCGGTTCGGGCGCTGGTCGTAGAACCAGCCGGTCTTCTGCCCCTGCAGCAGATCGGCCACGAAGGTGAGCCCACCCTCCTGGAGCTCGACCCGCGCCGGCACCTGGCCCTTCACGAGGCGGACCTCCTCGGGCAGCCCCTCGAGGGCGCGGATGGCGCTGTCGTTGCGCAGGAGGATCGCCTGCGGGGCGAGCACCTGCTCGATCGCCTGGAGCAGCTCGGGCTCCAGCCGGCTCATCCCGATCGTGTTGACCTGCAGCACGAGGATGTCGCCGTAACGGTCGATCACGAGGCCCGGCAGGCCGTCCGCCTCGGCGTGCACGAGGCGGTAGTAGGGGGCCTCGAACAGGCGTGCGCGCAGGGCCAGCGCGCGCTCCAGCCGGCGCGCCAGGAAGCGCGCGTCGATCACCGCCTCGGTGTTGCGCGTGAGCACCCGGGCGCAGATCAGCGAGTGCGGGTTGAGCTGGGCGAGCGCCATCGCCTTGCCGTCGTGGCTCACCAGCCGCACCACCGTGCCGGGTGGGAGCTCCCTGGCCGCCCGGTCCATCTGCACCTCGTTCGAGTAGAGCCACGGGCCGCCGCCGCGCAGGCGCTTGTCGTGACCGGGCAGGATGCGGATGGTGGGATGGCTCATGGCGGCTCCGGGCGGCGCGGCGTCGCCGGCGGCGGGGCGACGGGGAGGCCCTCATGTACCGGAACGGTCACGTCGAACAACGGGCCGCGGGTGCCGCGGCGGCACTCGCCCTGCTCCTCCTGGCGGCCCCGGCGGCGGCGGCGCCCGTGGTCGCCGAGCGGATGATGATCGCCACCGCCGATGGGCGCGCGAGCGAGGCCGGGCTCGCCATGCTCGAGCGCGGCGGCAGCGCGGTCGACGCGGCGATCGCCGCCCAGGCGGTCCTGGGTCTGGTCGAGCCGCAGTCCTCGGGGCTCGGCGGCGGCGCCTTCCTCCTCCACCACGACACCGCGACCGGCCGGCTCACCACCCTCGACGGCCGCGAGGCGGCGCCGGCCGCGGCCGGGCCGGACCTGTTCCTCGGCCCCGACGGCAAGCCGCTCGCCTTCCGGGCCGCCCAGGTCGGTGGCCGCTCGGTCGGGGTGCCCGGCACGCCGCGGCTCCTCGCCGAGGCGCACCGCCGCTTCGGCCGGCTGCCCTGGGCCGAGCTGTTCGAGCCGGCGATCCGCCTGGCCGAGGAGGGCTTCCTCGTCTCGCCGCGGCTCGCCCGGGCGATCGCCCTGGCGGCACCCGACGGCCTCGCCCGCCAGCCCGCCGCGCGCGGCCCGTTCCTGGATGCCGAGGGTCGTCCGCCGACGGCCGGGGCGCGCCTCGTCAACCCGGCCTACGCGGCGACGCTGCGGGCACTCGCCTCGGGCGGCGCCGAGGCCTTCTACACCGGTCCGATCGCCGCCGACATCGTGGCCGCGGTGCGCGAGGGGCTCGGCAATCCCGGCGCCATGACGCTCGACGACCTCGCCCGCTACCGGGTGGTCGAGCGGCCGCCGGTCTGCATCGCCTACCACGGCCGCGAGGTCTGCGGCATGGGTCCGCCCTCCTCGGGCGGCCTCGCCGTGGCCCAGATCCTGGGGCTCCTGGAGCCCTTCGAACTCGCGGCGCGCGGCCCCTCGCTCGGCGCGCTGCATCTCCTGCTGGAGGCCTCCAGGCTCGCCTTCGCCGACCGCGACCGGTTCGTGGCCGACCCGGACTTCGCCCCCGTGCCGGCCGAGGGGATGCTCGATCCGGGCTATCTGGCCGGCCGCCGTGCCCTGATCCGCGCCGAGGCCAGCCTCGGCCGGGCCGCCGCCGGCGATCCGCCGCGCCGCCGGGGAGCGCTGCCGGGCACCGGCACGACCGGTCCCGAGCACGGCACGAGCCACCTCGTCGTGGTCGACGCGCGCGGCGATGCGGTGTCGATGACCACCACGATCGAGGCCTCGATGGGCAGCCGGCTCGTGGTGCGCGGCTTCCTGCTCAACAACGAGCTCACCGACTTCGCCTTCGTCCCCGAGGAGGGCGGCCGGCCGGTCGCCAACCGGGTCGAGGGCGGCAAGCGGCCGCGCTCGTCGATGGCGCCCACGATCGTCCGCGAGGACGGCCGGCCGGTCCTGCTCCTGGGCTCGCCGGGCGGCAGCCGGATCATCGGCTACGTCGCCAAGACCCTGATCGCCGCGCTGGACTGGGGGATGGACCCGCAGGCCGCGATCGAGCTGCCGCACGCGCTCAACCGCAACGGGCCGAGCGAGCTCGAGACCGGCGGCTTCTGGACCGCCTTCGTGGAGCCGCTCGCGGCGCGCGGCCACGAGGTCCGCCTGCTGGAGCTCGACAGCGGGTTGCAGGCGATCGCCCCGGCGCCGGGCCGGCTCCTGGGCGGCGCCGATCCGCGCCGCGAGGGCGTCGCCCTCGGCCGCTGAGCCGCCGGCGGCGCGGCGGGGACCGCCACGCGTCGCATCGCCGCAGCCGCGCCCGACCGCAGCGGAACCTTAACGCGATCGCCCTATGTTGGGTGCCGGACCGCCCGAGAGGGCCTGCGTGGTGGAGCGTGCGATGGCGAGTCTCGACCGGGCCGATGCCGCCCGGGCGATCGGGTCCGGCTGGGTCGAGGACGAGGTGCTCGCCCGGCTCGAGCACGAGTTGCGCACGCCGCTCGCGGCGATCCGGGCGATCGGCGAGATCCTGCGCGACGCGCCGGAGCTGCAGGTCCAGGAACGGCGCGCGCTGCTCGATGCGCTCCTGGTCGAGCAGGGCCGCCTGACCCGCACCCTGGAGGCGCTGCTCGAGGAGCTCGTCGCGCGCTGAGGGGGCACGCCGACCGGGCGGGTGCCGCTAGCCCCGGGCCTCGGGCGCAGCCGGCTGCAGCCGGCCGCCGAGGCGCACGGGCTCGATCCGCCGCGCGAGGCCGGTGCGATCGTCGGTCTCGACCAGCACCGCGCACAGCGTCGCCTCGCCGCCAGCGGGCTCGAGCCGCCGGCTCGGCAGGTCGCTCCGCCAGCGCCGGAGCGAGCCCTCCTTGTCCATGCCGATGACGCTGTCGTAGTCGCCGGTCATGCCGACGTCGCTGATGTAGGCGGTGCCGCCCGGCAGGATCTGCGCGTCCGCGGTCGGGACGTGCGTGTGCGTGCCGACCACGAGCGACACGCGCCCGTCGAGGAAATGCGCGAGCGCCATCTTCTCGCTGGTCGCCTCGGCGTGCACGTCGACCAGGATCGCATCCGCCGTGCCGCCCAGGCGCAGCCGCGCGAGCTCGGTCTCGAGGGCGCGGAACGGGTCGTCGTAGAGCCCCATGAACAGCCGGCCCATGACCTGCAGCACGACGAGGCGGCGGCCGCGCGCGGTGCGCACCTCGCCCGTGCCGCGCCCGGGTGTGCCCGGGGCCATGTTGAGTGGGCGCAGCACGCGCGGCTCGGCGGCGAGGGCCGGGATCAGCTCCTTCTGGTCGAAGACGTGGTTGCCGGTGGTGAGCAGATCGGCACCCGCCTCGAAGAGCTCGGCCGCGATCGTGGGCGTGAGGCCGTAGCCGCCGGCGGCGTTCTCGGCGTTGACCACGAGGGCGTCCAGGCCGAGGCGGGCGCGCAGCGCCGCCGCGTGGGCCACCACCGCGGCACGGCCGCTGCGCCCGACCACGTCGCCCACATGCAGGATCCGCACGCCACCCCTCCCCGCACCCGGCTCAGCCCGGGCCTCCGCAGGCACGGAAGCCGGCCTCGGTCAACACGCCGTCGAGCCGCTCGTCGGAGGGGCCCTCCGGCACCGCCGCGACCTCCTGGAAGGCGAAGGCGAGGCCGAGGACGGACGGTGCCGGCGCCACGGCCCTGAGCGCGCGCAATGTCCGGTCGTAGTAGCCGGCGCCGTGACCGAGCCGCCGGCCGGCCGCATCGAAGGCCAGGAGCGGCGCCACGACCACCCGCGGCACGAGGCGCGGGGCGAGCGGCACCGGCTCCAGCACGCGGAACGGCCCGGGCAGGAGCGGATCGCCCGGCCGCCAGGCGTGGAAGGCGAGCGGCCGGTCGCGGCCCTCCTGGCGCGGCAGCAGCACGCTCCGGCCGGCGGCCGCGACCACGGCCAGCGCCGGTCCCGTGTCGATCTCCTCGGGCAGCGCCAGGAACAGCGCCACGGGCCCCCCGGGCAGCCGCGCGAGCAGCGCCTGCAGATGCCGCGCCGCGGCCGCCCCGGCGGGGCCCCGTTCGGCCGGTGCACGGGCCCGGCACGACGCCCGCAGCTCGCGCCGCAGCGCCGCCTTGGCCTCTTCCAGCGAGGTGCTCACGCGCGCCGGCTCCGGCCCCCGGCCGGGGCTCGTCCCGAACTGGGAGGAGGCGGTGCCGCCCTGGCCGTCTCGCGCTCAATTCGTCCCGAGACCTGCTGCGCAGGTGGGCGCCGTGTGACGTGGCCACGACCACGCCAGGGACAGCTCCCGAAGGAACGAACTAGGCCCGGGCGATGACGAGCGCTCCTCGAACCGGGCAGCAGCCGCCACCCCCAAGCTACGCCTTCGCGACCGCCTGGGCAAGCTCGTCGAGCCGCTCGGCGACGCGCTCCAGCACGCGCGCCGCGTCCGCCTCGCTGGTCCGCGCCTCCTGGCCGAGCCGGCCGCGGAGCTGCTGCACCTCGTCGTAGGCGTCGAACAGCTCGTCGGCCACGACGAGTGCGGCGAGCAGCAGCACCCGCGCCTCGCCGAGCTGCGGGCTGCCGCGCGCGATCTCGCCGGCCTTGCCGTCGAGATAGGCCGCGAGCCGCTTGAGGCGGCCCTCCTGGCCCTCGTCGCACTGCACCTGGTAGCGGCGCCCGGCGACCGTGATCTCGACCATCGGCATGGCTCAGCTCCGCGCGAGCTCGTCCAGCTCCTCGAGCAGCGCGCCGAGCCGCGTCTCCACGCCCACGGCCGCCTCGCGCAGCCGGCCGTGGGTCCGCTGCAGCTCGTCCAGCTCGCGCCGCAGCCGATCGCACTCGGCGCGCAACAGTTCGCAGTCGCGCTCCAGGGTCGCCCGCTCGCTCTCCAGCCGGCCGCGCTCGGCCGCCCAGCTCTCCGGGCTCGGCCGTACCAGAAGAGCCGCCTCGAGCCGCGCCAAGGCATCGGTCAACCGCCGCTCGGCCGCCTCCAGAGCTGACATCGGATCTGGGCTTCCGCCTCCAGCCCCTTGAACGATCGTCGCCTTCGCACGGACGCCGCGAGCTCGTCAATCGCCGCCCGGGGGTGCGGCAATCTCCCGGTTGCAATTTGCGTGCAGCCGGCCACGCTGGGCGGCGATCCGTCGCCTTCTCGGCCCGGTCCGGCCGCTTCGAAGGCCCATCGCACGATCAGGGGCACGATCAGGGGAGAGACAGATGACCGTCAAAGTGGCCATCAACGGCTTCGGCCGAATCGGCCGCAACGTCCTGCGCGCGATCGTCGAGACCGGTCGGCGCGACGTCTCCGTGGTGGCGATCAACGATCTCGCCCCGCCCGCCACCAACGCGCATCTTCTGCGCTACGACAGCGTGCACGGCCGCTTCCCGGGCAAGGTCACCCTCGAGGGCGACGTCATGGACGTCGGCACCGGCCCCATCAGGGTCCTGGCCGAGCGCGAGCTCGCGAAGCTCCCCTGGGGTGCCCTCGGCGTCGATCTCGTCCTGGAGTGCACGGGCGTCTTCACGAGCAAGGAGAAAGCCTCCGGCCATCTGACTGCGGGGGCTCGGAAAGTGCTCGTCTCGGCGCCCGCCGACGGGGCCGATCTCACGGTCGTGTGGGGCGTCAACCAGACGGCACTCCGGCCCGAGCACGTGGTCGTGAGCAACGCGTCGTGCACCACCAACTGCCTGGCGCCGCTCGCCAAGGTCCTGCACGAGGGGATCGGCATCGAGCGTGGCCACATGACGACGATCCACGCCTTCACCAACGACCAGAACCTGTTGGACGTGTTCCACAAGGACCTCTACCGGGCGCGCGCCGCCACCTGCTCGGTGATCCCGACCTCGACCGGGGCGGCCAAGGCCGTGGGCCTCGTGCTGCCCGAGCTCGAGGGCAAGCTCGACGGGGTGGCGATCCGCGTGCCGACCCAGAACGTGAGCCTGGTCGACCTCACCTTCGTGCCGAAGCGAGAGACCTCGGCCGAGGAGGTCAACGCGCTCCTCGCGAAGGCCGCGGCCGGGGCCCTGAAGGGCGTCCTCGCGGTCACCCGCGAGCCGCTCGTCTCGATCGACCTCAACCACCAGCCGGCCAGCTCGACGGTCGATCTGAACGCCACCAAGGTGCTCGAGGGCCGGCTCGTGCGGGTGGCCTCCTGGTACGACAACGAGTGGGGCTTCTCGAACCGCATGGCCGACGTCGCCGCAGCGATGGGCAGCCTCTGAGCGCGGGCCCGGCGGCCGGTCGCGCACGCGACCGTCACGCGATCGGCGCCGGGCCGTCATGAACGTTCCGTAAGGCGCGCCGCGAGCGACGACCGGCCCGGCCAGGGTGGCCGCGGCCGCTCCCGCGGACGAGGCCGCCATGCCGCGACGCGTCGGCCGCCCGGCCCCGGAGATCCGCCGGGTCGGGCCAGCGACCGAGCCGATCACCGAGACACTCGTCCTCTCCGACCTGCATCTGGGCCTGACGACCGCGCGACCCGCCTCGGTGCGGGCGACGCTGGAGCGCTGGCGCTTCCGCCGCCTCGTGCTGCTCGGCGACATCCTGCACGACAACGGCTTCGAGCGACTGTGCGGCGAGGCCTGGCAGCTCCTGCGCCGGATCCGCACGATCGCCCGCGAGGGCGAGGCCGAGCTCGTCTGGCTCGCCGGCAACCACGACCGCCACCTCGCCCCCGGCGTGCGCGATCTGCTCGGCATCGAGGTCGGCGAGAGCCACGCCTGGCGGTCGGGTGGCCGGCGGCTCGTGGCGGTGCACGGCGACCGCTTCGATCCGACCCTGCCGCGCCGGCCCTCGCTCGCCCGGCTGGTCGGCCTCGGCTACGGCTGGTGCCTCAGCCGGCTCTCGCGCGACGGCGAGTGGCCGCGCCGCCTCGACCGCTGGTGGACCCGGCGCTGCGGCCTGCACGGGCTGGTCGCCGCCGGTGCGGCCGCCTGGGCCGCCGCGCTGGATGCCGACCTCGTGCTGTGCGGCCACACCCACGCGCCGCTCGCCCGACGCTTCACCGACGCCCGACCCGACCGGGCGCCGATCACCTACGTCAACGCCGGCTCCTGGGTCGAGCGTCGGCCGAGCTTCCTCGCGGTCGACCCGGCCGGCGTGCGGCTGGTCCACCTGCACTGAGCGAACCGGCCGCGCCCGCGGCCCCCGACCGGAGCCTTCGATGGCCAGCACCCTCGCCCTGAGTGCCGCCCGCACGGCGGCCGCCTGGAGCCCGCGCGGTCTGCTCGAGCGGCTGTTCGCCAAGGCCTTCGACGGACTCGTCTACCCGCAGATCTGGGAGGACCCGGTCGTCGACATGGAGGCACTCGCCCCGCTCGAGGGGGCGCGGCTCGCGGCGATCGCCTCGGGCGGGTGCAACGTCGCGAGCTACCTCGTGGGCCGGCCGGCGCGCATCCTCGCGGTCGACCTCTCGCCCGCGCACACGGCGCTCCTCGAGCTCAAGCTCGCCGCCGCCCGCCACCTCGCCCAGCCCGAGTTCCTCCGCTTCTTCGCGCACGGCGACGATCCGGCCAATCTCGAGGCCTTCGCGCGGGTCCGGCCGCATCTGCCGCCCGCCGCCCGCGCCTTCTGGGAGAGCCGGACCCTTGCCGGCCGGCGGCGGATCGAGGCCTTCGGCCGCGGCTTTCACCGCACGGGCGTGCTCGGCCGCTGCATCGGCGCGGGCCATCTCCTCTGCCGGCTGCACGGCCGCGACCCGCGTCGCCTCCTCGCAGCCCGCGACCCGGCCGCACAGCGGGCGATCTTCGAACGCGAGATCGCCCCGGTCCTCGAAAGCCCCCTGCTCCGGCTCGCCGCGGCGCTCCCCCTCACCTGGTTCGGGCTCGGCATCCCCCCGGCCCAGCTCGATGCGCTCAGGGGTGCGGCACCGGGCGGGATCGCGGCGGTCCTGCGCGAGCGGCTGGAGCGGCTCGCCTGCGGCTTCCCGATCGAAGGGAACTACTTCGCCGCCCAGGCCTTCGGCCGCCGCTACGATCCCCTGGGCCGTGCGCTTCCGCCCTATCTCGAGCCCGCGAACTTCGCCCTGGTGCGGGACGGGGCGGCCCGGGTCGAGGTGCGCCGGGCGCTGCTCACCGAGGCGCTCGCCGGCGAGGACGCCTCGAGCCTCGACGGCTTCGTCCTCCTCGATGCGCAGGACTGGATGACGCCGCACCAGCTCGTCGCGCTGTGGAGCCGGATCGACCGCACCGCGGCACCGGGTGCCCGGGTGATCTTCCGCACCGCCGCCGCCGCCTCGCCGCTGGAGCGCCACCTCCCCCCGGCCCTGCTGGCGGGCTGGGTGTACGAGCGGGAACGCTCGGCGGCGCTGTTCGCCCGCGACCGCTCGGCGATCTACGGCGGCTTCCACCTCTACCGCCGACGGAGCTGAGCCGATGGCCACGCGCCCCTTCGACCCGGCCGAGGTGCACGCCCGCATGGAGCGGATGTACCGGCCGCAGCGCCACATCTACGACCTCACCCGGCGCTGGTACCTGCTCGGTCGCGACCGCCTCATAGACGGCATCGAGGCCGGGCCGGGCGACCGGCTGCTCGAGATCGGCTGCGGCACCGCCCGCAACCTGGTGCGGCTCGGCCGGCGCCGGCCGGGCGTGCTGCTCTGCGGCGTCGAGCCCGCGCGCAGCATGCTGGAGACCGCTGCCGCGGCGCTCGTCCGCCACCGCCTGGACGGCCGCGCGCGGCTCGCCTGGGCCACCGCCGAGACCTTCGAGCCGGGCCGCGACTTCGGTGTCGAGGCCTTCGAGCACGTGGTCCTGAGCTACTGCCTTTCGCTCGTCGAGCGGCCGCTGCCGGCGCTCGACCGCGCGATCGCGGCCCTCGCCCCGGGCGGTGTCCTGCACCTGGTCGACTTCGATGCCATGGAGGACCTGCCGCCCTGGGCCTGCGCCTCGATGCGCGCCTGGCTCCGCCGCTTCGGCGTGCGCCACCGCCCCGAGGTGATCGTCGAGCTGCGCCGCCGCGCCGCCCGCGGCGAAGGCCGGCTCGAGGAGACCGTGCTCGGCGGCGGCTACGCCCGCCTCGCGCGCCTGCGCCTCGCCCGCTGA
Organism: Geminicoccaceae bacterium; assembly: GCA_037446605.1. Classification (GTDB taxonomy): domain Bacteria; phylum Pseudomonadota; class Alphaproteobacteria; order Geminicoccales; family Geminicoccaceae; genus JANXAZ01. The sequence continues at coordinate 17,563 of JBBIIE010000028.1, forward strand.
GCGCTCCGGCCGCGTGGACAGGGGCGCGCCGACCGTGCTAGCGCCGGTCCTGTCGCGACATTCGGGGCGGGTCCGGAACGACATGGTGAGCTTCCGCACGCTCGACGGGGTCGAGGTCAAGGGTCGCCGGGTGCTGGTGCGGGTCGACTTCAACGTGCCCATGCAGGACGGTGCGGTCACGGATGCCACCCGCATCGAGCGCGGTGCCGTCACCGTCGCCGAGCTCGCCGGCAAGGGCGCCCGGGTCGTGCTGCTCTCCCATTTCGGCAGGCCCAAGGGCAGGCCCGAGGCGGGGTTGAGCCTGCGGCCGATCGCCGACGCGCTCGCCAAGGTGCTCGGCCGCGAGGTCGCCTTCGCGCCCGACTGCATCGGCCCCGCAGCCGAGACGGTCGTGGCGGCCCTGCCCGAGGGCGGGGTGGCGCTGCTCGAGAATCTCCGCTTCCACGCCGAGGAGGAGCGGAACGACCCGGCCTTCGCCGATGCGCTCGCCCGGCTCGGTGACCTCTACGTCAACGACGCCTTCTCCTGCTCGCACCGCGCGCACGCCTCGGTCGTGGCCCTCGCCGAGCGCCTGCCGGCCTTCGCCGGGCGGCTCCTGCAGGCCGAGCTCGAGGCGCTCGGGAAGGCGCTCGGCGGCTCCGCCCGCCCGGCCGCGGCGCTGGTCGGCGGCGCCAAGGTCTCGACCAAGCTCGCCGTGCTCGGGAATCTCCTGGATCGGGTCGACGCGCTCGTCATCGGCGGCGGCATGGCCAACACCTTCCTCGCCGCCGAAGGGCTCGCCGTGGGCAGGTCGCTCTGCGAGCCCGGGCTCGCCGCCGAGGCCAGGGCGATCGTCGAGCGCGCGCACGCCAAGGGCGCGGAGATCCTCCTGCCGCTCGATGCCGTGGTGGCGCGCAAGCTCGAGCCGAACGCGCCGACCCGCACCGTGCCGATCGAGGAGGTCGGGCCCGAGGACATGATCCTCGACGTCGGGCCCAAGACCGTGGCCGACGTCCAGGACAAGCTCGCCGCCTGCAGGACGCTCCTGTGGAACGGTCCGCTCGGCGCGTTCGAGGTGCCGCCCTTCGATGCCGCCACCGTCGCGGTCGCCAAGGCCGCGGCCGAGCTCACCCGGGCCGGCCGGCTCGTGACCGTGGCCGGCGGCGGCGACACCGTGGCGGCCCTGGCCCATGCCGGCGTGCTGGATGCGTTCACCTACGTCTCGACCGCCGGCGGCGCGTTCCTCGAATGGCTCGAGGGCAAGGAGCTGCCGGGGGTCCGGGCGCTCGCGCCACGCCCCGGCTGACCGCCCGGGTCACGGTCGCCGTCCACGACCTCCTCCAGGCCCGGGCCGCCCTGGCCGCGGCCGAGGAGCTCGGCCTCGGGATCGAGCTCGCCACCGCCCCGGGGCTCGCCGCCTTCGCCGGTGTTGGCTTCTGCGTGGCACTCGGCGAGCTGATCGGCCGGCCGATCCTGGTCGACTGCGGCGCGGAGCCGGGCACCGCACTCGCGGCGCTGCGCACGGGCGCCCGCCGCGTGCTCCTGCGCGGGGCACCCGCGGTCCAGGGCAAGCTCGCCGACATCGTGGCACAGTCGGGCGCCGTGCTGCTCGCCGAGCCGCCCACGCCGCTCCTGACATTGGCGCCGGGCGAGGATCCGGCCGCGGCGCTCGCCGCCTGGACGGTCCGCCGCGACGCGACCGACCCTTCATGACGCGGCGGTTGTGGGCTAGGAGGGCGGCGGCCGGCCGGGCGGGCCGGTACCAGCGCACGGAGCCTGGAGCATGCGGGTCAGCCGGAAGGTCAGGGAGATCCTCTCCTGGTACGAGTCCGAGAACCCGGGCGTGAAGACCAACCTCGTCCGGCTGCTGGGCCACGGCCGCCTGGGTGGCACCGGCCGGCTCGTCATCCTGCCCGTCGACCAGGGCTTCGAGCACGGGCCGGCGCGCAGCTTCGCGCCCAACCCCGCGGCCTACGACCCGCGCTATCTCTTCGAGCTCGCGATCGACGCCGGGCTCTCGGCCTACGCCGCCCCGCTCGGCCCGCTCGAGGCGGGCGCTGCGAGCTACGCCGGGCAGGTGCCGCTCATCCTCAAGCTCAACAGCGCCAACAGCCTCGCCGCCGGGCTCGCCGACCAGGCGGTCACCGCCACCGTCGACGACGCGCTGCGCCTCGGCTGCATCGGCGTCGGCTTCACCATCTACCCGGGCTCGGAGGCCTGCTACGCCCAGCAGGAGGAGCTCCGCGAGATCACCCGCGAGGCCAAGGCCAAGGGCCTGCTCGTGGTCGTCTGGTCCTACCCGCGCGGCGGCAAGGTCTCCAAGGAAGGCGAGACCGCGCTCGACATCGTGGCCTACGCCGCGCACATGGCGGCCCTCATGGGGGCGCACGTCATCAAGGTGAAGCCGCCCACCGCGCGGATCGACCTGGATGCCGCCAAGCCGACCTACGAGAAGGCCCGGCTTCCCACCGCCACGCTCGCCGAGCGGGTCGCGCACGTCATGCAGGCGGCCTTCGCCGGCCGGCGGATCGTCGTGTTCTCGGGTGGCGAGGCCAAGGACAGCGCCGGCGTGCTCGCCGAGATCCGCCAGATCCGCGACGGCGGTGGGCACGGCTCGATCATCGGCCGCAACAGCTTCCAGCGCGCCAAGCCGGACGCGCTGGCGCTGCTCGACGAGGTCGTCAAGATCTACCAGGGCAAGGCGTGAGAAACGGCCGGAGCCGAGCCGCCGAGCCTCTCGGCGGGCCCTGGCTGGAGCCGGGCGAGGTCGGCCCCGCGCTCCTCCTGCCGCCCCCGCCCGGCCTCGACGCGGCCTTCCTGCCCGCCCTCGAGGCGGCGCTCGAAGGCGGCGGCGTGGCCGCCCTCCTGCTCGATCCCACGGCCGCCCCGGCGAGCGCGTTCGACGCGCTCGCCGCCGCCTGCCGGGAGCGCTGCCGGAAGGCCGGCTGCGCGCTCTTCCTGCTGCACGACGCCGCCCGGGTGATCTCGACCGCCGCCGACGGGCTCCTCGCCGACGGGCCGGAGGCGGTCGAGCCGGCGCGCCGGCTGCTCGGCCTCGAGCGGCCGATCGGGGTCGCCTGCGGCGGCTCGCGGCACCGCGCCATGGAGGCCGGTGAGGCGGGAGCCGACTGGCTCCTGCTCGGCGACGGCACCTCGCCCTCGACCGCGCGCGAGCTCGTCGCCTGGTGGAGCGAGCTGTTCGTGCTGCCCTGCGCCGCCCCCTGCCCCTCGGCCGAGGCGGCCGCGGCGCTGGTCGCGGCGGGCGCCGACTTCCTCCTTCCCGAGCCGAGCCTCTGGCGGGCACCCGCCGCTACGCTCGCTCCCCTGCGCGCGGCGCTCGCCACGGCATCCCCCCGCACCCCTTGAGGCGGTGCGGCCCGGCGGCCCTGGCCGCGGGCGCCCGGCCGGCCTATCCTCGGCTCGTCCGCCCACCCCCCGAACCGGAGCTCGCCGCGCGTGGCCCGCTGGTCCGCCAATGTCGAGGTCATGATCCGCGCCGCGCGCGCCGCCGCGCGCCACCTCGTGCGCGACTTCGGCGAGGTCGAGCAGCTCCAGGTCTCGATCAAGGGCCCGAGCGACTTCGTCTCGATCGCCGACCGGCGCGCCGAGCAGGTGATCCGCGAGACGCTGCAGCGGGCGCGGCCCGACTGGGGCTTCCTGCTCGAGGAGGCGGGTGCGGTCGCCGGCCGCTCGCAGCACAACCGCTGGATCGTCGACCCGCTCGACGGCACCACCAACTTCCTGCACGGCCTGCCGCACTGGGCGATCTCCATAGGCCTCGAGCAGCACGGCGAGATCACCGCCGGGCTGGTCTACGACCCCATCAAGGAGGAGCTGTTCATCGCCGAGAAGGGTGCCGGCGCCTACCTGAACGACCGCCGGCTGCGGGTCTCGCGCCGCTGGCGGCTCGAGGAGGCGCTCGTCGGCTGCGGCCTGCCGGTGCAGGACTGGCCGGCCCGCGCCAAGGGCTTCGCCCGTCAGCTCGACGCCGTGGCCGACCAGGTGGCCGGGCTGCGCCGGCTGGGCGCCTGCTCGCTCGATCTGGCCTACGTCGCCGCCGGCCGCCAGGACGGCTTCTGGGAGTTCGGCGTCAAGCCCTGGGACGTGGCCGCGGGCCTGCTGCTGGTGCGCGAGGCGGGCGGCCGGGTGGGCCGCCTCGAGGGCGACGAGGACCTCATGGCGCCGGGCACGCTGGTGGCCGGCAACCCGGAGATCTACACGCGCCTGAGGGCGGTCCTGGCCGAGATCACCCCGCCCGGCTGAGCGAGCGCCGCGGGGTCGACCCGGGCGATCGCGAGGTGCACCGGGAACACCCAGAGGAGCGGCAGGGCGAGCGGTCCGAGGCGCTCGGCGGCGCGCAGCAGCCGGTCGACGGCGGGCGGCAGGCCGTAGGGCTCGACGCCCGGGAAGACCACGGCGGCCTCGCCGCCGATCCGCCCGAGCGCGCGGCGCAGCTCGAGCCAGGACGGCAGCCGCACCGTCTCCGCGTAGCCGCGGAAGCGGCGCCGGCGGAGCACCCAGCCTCCCTGCAGCCGGCGCGGCAGGAAGCCCACGAACCAAAGGCGCACGTGCGGCTCGGGCCGCAGCAGGTTGTAGCGGTTGACGCAGTTGCCGGCGAACTGGCCGCCCGGCGCCAGCACCCGGCCGAGCTCGGCCAAGGTGCCCTCCAGGTCGATCACGTGCTCCAGCACGTCCTCGGCGATCGCCAGATCGACCGAGCCGCCGGCCAGCGGCAGGGCCTGCGCATAGCCCTGGACGAGCGTGATCCGCTGGGCGAGGCCCTGCTCCTCGGCGGCCTTCCGGGCGAGGATCAGATCGCCCAGATCGGGATCGACGCCGACCACGCGGTCGTGCGTGCGGGCGAGCTCCAGCATCGCCGAGCCGGCACCGCAGCCGATCACGAGTGCCGGGCCCGTGCCGGGCGGCGGCCAGCGCTCGGCCAGCCGTTCGAGCACCATGCGCAGGAAGGCCCGGCCGCGTGGGCCCATCTCGGCGCGGTAGGCGGCGGCCGCCGCCAGGATGCCCGGATCGTCGGTGGTGAACTCGTGGCGGCGCAGCTCGACGAGCTCGGCGAAGCTCGCCCGCGGATAGGCCTCGACCAGCCGGGCGATCTCGGCCGGCGGCGTGCGCCTCGGCCGCGGCCGGAGATCGGGGATGCCGAGGGTGGCCGGGCGCTCGAGGCCGCAGCCGGGGCAGCACCAGCGCTCCGGCCCGGGCTCGATCGCGCCGCCGCACCCCAGGCAGACGACCGGCCAGACCTCGCGCACCGGATCCGGCTGTTGCCTCGCCACGACCCGCATGCGCTCCTCCGCCGGACCGAACCCGTTCGACCGACGTCCGAGCGACCGAGACCTTCCCACACTGCAGCGAAGAAAAGCCGAGGCTCGCTCGGGAATGGAGACCGACCTCGCCCACGGCGCGAGCAGGCGGACCCGGATCCGCGACAGTACCGCGGTCTGCGGAAATCTTCCGGATCGAGCCGCTCGCCTTCCGGGCGAGGCACGTCCCCGCCGTCGGGGCCGCCTCTCAGGCGGCGCGGCGGCCCATGCGCTCGGCGCGGATGAAGTCGGCGCAGCGCTCGCCGATCATGATGCAGGCGGCGTTGGTGTTGCCCGAGACCACGGTCGGCATGATCGAGGCGTCCGCCACGCGCAGGCCCTCGAGCCCGTGCACCCGGAGCCGCGGGTCGACCACCGCCATCGCATCGTCGGCCGGCCCCATGGCGCAGGTGCTCGTCGGGTGGAAGATCGTGGTGCCCTTCTCGCGCACGTAGGCCAGAAGCTGCTCGCGCGTGCGGCAGTCCGGCCCGGGCAGCTGCTCGGCCTCGCGGTAGGGCCGGATCGCCGGCTGCTCCATGATCCGGCGGATCAGCTCGAGCCCGTCGACCATGGTCCGCCGGTCGGTCTCGGTGGCCAGATAGTTGGCGAAGATGCGCGGGGCCGCGGCCGGGTCGGTCGAGGCGAGCTCCAGCCGGCCGCGGCTCTCCGGGCGGAGCTGGCAGACCGAGACGGTGAAGCCCGGGAAGGGGTGCAGCGGCTCGCCCGGCCGATCGGCGCTGAAGGGGATGACGTGGAACTCGATGTCGGGCGTGGCGAGCTCCGGGCGCGTGCGCCAGAAGAGCGCCACGACCCCGGCCCCGACCGTGAGCGGGCCGGTCCGCCGCACCGCCCATTCGAGCCCGGCGAGCGCCTTGCGCCAGAGCGAGTGCGAGACCTCGTTCAGGGTGATCGGCCGGGTGCAACGGTAGACGATCCGGCACTGGTAATGGTCCTGGAGGTTGCGCCCGACGCCCGGCAGCGCGTGGCGGACCGGGATGCCGTGCGCCGCCAGATGCTCGGCCGGGCCGATCCCGGAGAGCATGAGGAGCTGCGGCGAGGCGATCGCACCGGCGGCGAGCACCACCTCGCCCGCCTCGACCGTCCGCTCCTCCCCGCCGCGCCGGTAGACCAGCCCGCGCACCCGCCGATCGTCGAGGACGAGCCGGCAGGCGAGCGCGTCGGTGCGCACCTCGAGGTTCGGCCGGCCGCGCGCCGGGCGCAGATAGCCGACCGCGGCGCTGCAGCGGAAGCCGTTGCGGATGGAGAGCTGGAAATAGCCGACCCCGTCCTGGCGGGCGCCGTTGTAGTCCGGGTTGGTCGGGATGCCGGCCTCGTTGGCGGCGGCGATGAAGGCATCCAGGAGCTCCATGCGGTGGCGCGGGCCCGACACCCCCATGGGCCCGTCGCGGCCGCGCCGCTCCGGATCCCCCTCGGCATAGGCCTCGAGCCGCTTGAAGACCGGCAGCACGTCGGCGAACGACCAGCCCTCGCAGCCCCGCTGCCGCCAATGATCGTAGTCCTCGGCCTGGCCGCGGACCCAGGCGAGCCCGTTGATCGAGGAGCAGCCGCCGAGCACCCGGCCGCGCGGCCAGCGGATCGACCGGCCGGCCACCCCCTCCTCGGGCTCGGTCTCGTAGGTCCGGGCCGTGCCCGGATCGAAGATCGTGCGGTAGTAGCCGATCGGCAGGTGGATCCAGGGGTTGCGGTCGGGCGGGCCGGCCTCGAGCAGGAGCACGCGGGTCCCGGGATCCTCCGACAGCCGGGCCGCCACCGCGCACCCGGCCGAGCCGCCACCGACCACGACGACGTCGAACCGCTCGACCTCGGCCACGCCCGGCTCCCCCGCCCGCTCCGCGGCCGCGGATCATGGGAGGCGCTCCCCTGCCCGGCAAGCGCCGGCCGGGGGCCCGCCCCATGCGCCGCCGCTACTGCTTGACGCTGCCGGCGGCGAGCCCGGCCGCGAGGCGGGTCCGCAGCGGCAGGAAGAGGACCAGCGTCGGAAAGGTGGTGAGCGCCGAGGCGGCCATGACGTGGCCCCACTCGGTCACGTTCTCGCCGAAGAAGGCGTAGAGGCCCAAGGGCATCGTCTTGAGCTCCTCCCGGGTGAGGAAGGCGAGCGCGAACAGGTACTCGGTCCAGCAGAGCATGAAGGCGTAGGTGGCGGTCGCCACGATGCCCGGGGTCATGATCGGGAAGACGATCCGCCAGATCACCTGGAAGCGCGAGCAGCCGTCGATGATCGCCGCCTCGTCGAGCTGGCGCGGCACCGATTCGAGGTAGCCGACCAGGAGATAGACCGAGAACGGGATGGTCACCGCCACGTAGACGAAGATCATCGCCAGATGGTTGTTGAGGAGACCCAGCCGCGCCATCAGGATGAACAGCGGTGTCACCAGGATGATCCAGGGGAAGCACTGGCCGAGCAGGACCGAGCCGAAGATCCAGCGCTTGCCCGGGAAGCGAAGCCGCGAGAACGTGTAGGCGGCGAGCACCGAGACGAAGGTCGAGACGAGCACCGCCGCCAGGCAGAGATAGAGGCTGTTGAGGATGTTGCGGGTGAAGCCGGTGGCCAGGAGCGCCCTGTAGTTGTCGAGGGTGAGCTCGAACCGGTCGGCGGCGAACATGGTCTCCGGCGTGCGGAACGAGGCCAGGATCACCCAGGCGGTCGGGTAGACGAGGAAGGCCAGCGCCAGCACGGTGAGCGCCACGAGCGCGAGTTCGCCCGGCAGGCTCATCCCGGTGCGGATCGAGACGGCGAAGGCCGGCGGCAGGGCGCGCTCAGCGGTCGCCGCCATCGAACGCCTCCTCGAGCTCGCGCTGCGCCACCACGCGCAGATAGACGAGGCCGAACGCGGTCATGAGCGCCGCCATGACCACCCCGATCGCCGAGGAGTAGCCGAGGCGACCGTCGATGAACGCCTTGATGTAGACGTCCGTGGCCATGACGTTGGTGTAGAGCCCGGGCCCGCCGGCCGTGGTCAGCCACACGTAGACGAAGTTGTTGAAGGTCCAGAAGGTCGAGAGCAGCGTCATGACGATGATCGCGGGCTCGAGGTGTGGCAGCACCACCCAGCGCAGCTTGTGCAGATGGCCGGCGCCGTCGACCTCGGCCGCCTCGAGCTGCTCCTGCGGCAGCGACTGGAGCGCCGCGAGGAAGGTCAAGGTGACGAGCGGCAGGGTGTTCCAGGTGACGATGGTGAGGATCGCGGGCCAGACCCAGGCGCGCTCGGCCAGGAAGGCGATCGGCTGGTCGATCAGGCCGAGCGCCTGGAGCGCCGGGTTGATGGCACCGAGCTGCGGGTGCAGGAGCCAGCGCCAGGCGACGATCGCCACGATCGGCGGGGTCGCCCAGGGCACGAGCAGGAGGACGCGCGAGACCGTGACCAGCCGGTACTTGGCGACGACCTTGGAGTTGAGGAGGAGCGCCAGGCCCAGGCCCAGCACGATGCGCACGCCCACACCCACCAGCGTGAGCCAGACGATCGTGTTGAACAGCACCCGGCGGAAGTCCGGGCTCGCCATCAGCTCCACGTAGTTGGCGACACCGACCCACTCGCCGCCGCGCCGGAGCCCGTAGAGCGAGAGATCGGTGAAGCTGTTCAGGACGTTTCAGGACGTTGTAGAGGACCGGGTAGAGGTAGAACATCACCAGGAAGAAGAACGCCGGCACGAGCATGGTGACGACGAAGCGGCGCTCGCCGATCTGGCCGGCGCCGGTCCGCCGCCGTCCGCCCGCAGCCGTCGCTCCGGCGAGGCTCGCCACGGCCGGTCCGGCGCGCCGGGCTCAGCTCCGGGTGTTCTTGTCGAGCTCCTTCTTGATCAGGTCGAACAGCTCCTGGGCGGCCGCCCGGCTGGTCTTCTCGCCGACGAACACCGAGCCGGCGGCGCGCCCGACCGCGTTCCACATGAACGGGATGGCGACCGGGCCGGTACCGTACGGACCCCAGCTCCGAGCCGTCCCGATCTGCGCGTCGAAGCCGCTCCCGATCTCCTCCGGCAGGTGCTTGTAGCCGAGCAGCGGGCGCTGCGGCTGGACGTAGTTGGTGTAGTACCTGGTGAACAGCGGGTCCGGGCCGGTCAGGAAGCGCACCAGCTTCCAGGCGGCCTCCACCTTCTTCGGGTCGATGTTGGCGTTGATGCCGATCATCCGCCCGCCGAAGAAGGTCTTCGAGCCGGCGACGTCGGCCGGATGGGGGGCGGTGGCGAAGGGGATCGGCCGGTCGGGGAAGCGCTTCTTGAAGGCCTCGACGATCTGCAGGGCGACCGGGTCGGGCACGCTCACCACCGCGGCGTTGCCGGCGATCATCGCCTCGACCAGCTCGGGCGCGCCCCACAGGCAGATCGCCAGGTTCGACTTCGGATTGTCGCCCGCCACGAGGAAGTCGTTGTAGTAGTCGAAGCCCTCGGCGATCTGCGCCGGCGTGATGTTCATGAAGAACTTGCCGTCGGGCGCCTTGTCGATCAGCGCCCGGCCCTTCGACCACCAATAGAAGTTGAGCATGAACCAGATGTGCGGGGTGCCGCACGAGCCGGCCGGCACGAACAGTCCGGCCTTGCCGGTCCTGGTGTGGACGTCGCGGCTGAGCTGGCGCAGGCCGGTCCAGGTGGTGGGCATCGTCTCGTGGCCGGCCGCCTCGACGAGATCCCGGTTGTAGAGGAGCGCGAAGGTGTCGGTGGTGAAGGGGATGCCGTAGATCTTGCCGTCCGGGCCGTAGGCGAGCTCGGTCGAGACGAACTGCTCCCAGCCCGCCACGCCGATCCCGGTCCTGGCCACCAGATCGTCGAGCGGCCGCAGCACGCCCGCGGCACCCAGCGAGCGCGGCCAGACGAAGGCGATCTGCGCCACGTCCGGCCCCGCCCCGGTGGCCGCCTCGCGCACGAGCTGCTCGCGCGCATCGGCCCAGGAGATCCGCTGCAGCTCGACCTTGATGCCCGGGTTGGCCTTCTCGAACTCGTCCAGCGCGGCGCGCATCTGCGGCGCCTCGGGGTCGTTGAAGCGGAAGGTGAGCGTCTGCGCCCAGGCCGTTCCCGCCACGAGGAGAGCCGCCAGCACGGCTGCCAGCCGCATCGTCCGCATCCGGGCCTCCCTCGGCACCGCGGACGGGCCCAGGGGCCCGTCTCGTTATCGTCCCCATGACGCTAGGGACTATGCCGGCCGCGGTCAATCGCCGCACCCGGGGGCCTCCGCCCCGGGGCCGGCGCCCTCAGCGGCCGGGCAGGACCAGGACCGTGCGCTGCGGCAGGCTCGCCCGCGCGAGCAGGAGCTCGGCCGAGGCCGGCTGCTCGATCCGCCAGCCCCGCTCGGCCGCGAGCCGCAGGAAGCGGGCGAGCGTCGAGGGCCCGAAATAGTGCATCGGGACGACGAGCTGCGGGCGGATCTGCTCGACCACCTCGAGCATCTCCTCCTGGCCGATCGTGTAGGCGCCGTCGACCGGCACGAGCAGCACGTCGATCTGGCCGAGCTCGGCGAGCTGGCCGTCGGTCAGCCGGTGGTGCAGGTGGCCGAGATGCGCGAGGCACAGATCCTCGACCTCGAACACGAAGATCGAGTTGGAGAGCGCCTGGTCGCCGAACCGGCCGTGCACCGCGGTCGGCACGTTCCTGACCCGCAGGTCCTGGACCAACAGATCGTGCTCGGCCCACCCCCCCGCCGGGTTCCAGCCCCGGAGCACGTGCTCGATGCGCGGGTCCGGATGGTTCGTGTAGTGCGTGTCGTGCGCGTTGTTCATGGTCACGAGGCGCGGCACGAGCGGCGGGCGGATGTAGTCGTTGTGGTCGGTGACCGCGGTCACCCCCTCGGGCGTCTCGAGCAGGAAGGTGGAATGCCCGAGATAAGTGAGGCGCAGCGCCGCACCCTCGGGCAGGGCGGCGAGGTGCAGTGCCACCGGGACGAGCCGCGGCGGCCCTTCCGCCACCGGGAAGCAGCCGCCGGCCACGGCCGGGCGGCCGGCGAGTGCCGCGAGCACGAGCCCAAGGAGTGCCAGAAGCGTGCGGCGCACGGTCCACCTCCGGGCGGGCATGCGGGCGCACCGCCTTCCCCGGGCGGCGCGCGGCCGATAGGAACGAGCTATGCGCGGCACCGGCTTCGTCAAGAACGTGGGCGTCCTGGCCTTCGCCCAGGCGCTCTTCTTCATGGCCAACACGATCGTCATCAGCACGGCGCCCTTCGTCGGGCTGAACCTGGCCCCCGCCCCCTGGCTCGCCACCGTGCCGCTCGGCGTGCAGTTCCTCGGCACGATGAGCGCCACCATGCCGGCCTCGCTCCTCATGCAGCGCGTCGGCCGGCGGCCCGGGCTCATGCTCGGCATGGCGGTCGGCGTGCTCGCGGGTCTCCTGGGCGCGCTCGCCATCGCGCGGGCGAGCTTCCTCCTCTTCTGCGCCGCCGGCGTGCTCTACGGCACCTTCTCGGCCTTCGCCCAGTATCTGCGCTTCGCCGCCGCGGATGCCGCCGACCGGGCCGAGCTGGCCGACCGCACCGCGGCGCGCGGCCGGGCGATCTCCTGGGTCATGACCGGCGGCGTGGTGGCGGCGCTGCTCGGCCCCGAGCTCGCCGACCGCACCCGCGAGGCGCTGCCACCGCTGCTCTTCGCCGGCAGCTACCTGGCGATCGCCGGCCTCGCCCTGACCGGCTTCCTGACGCTCGCGGCGCTCGACCTGCCACGCGCGGCAGCCGGCGCCGAGGACGCCGGTCCGGCCGGCCGCCCGCTGGGTGCGATCGCCCGCCAGCCGGCGGCGCTCACCGCCTTCCTCGCGGCGCTGGTCGGCTACGTGACGATGAACCTCCTCATGACCGCCACCCCGCTCGCCATGCTCGCCTGCGGCCACGGCTTCGGCGACACCAAGCACGTCATCCAGTGGCACGTGCTCGGCATGTTCGCGCCCTCCTTCGTCACCGGCCGGCTGATCGGCCGGTTCGGCGTCGAGCGGGTGATCCTGGCGGGCGTGGCCTTGAACCTGCTCTGCGTCGGGGTGGCCCTGTCCGGCGTCGAGGTCGAGCGCTTCGCCATCGCCCTGTTCCTCCTGGGCGTGGGCTGGAACTTCCTGTTCGTGGGCGGCACGACGTTGCTCACCACCTGCCACTCCGCGGCCGAGAAGGCCAAGGTCCAGGGGCTGAACGACCTCCTCGTCTTCACGAGCGTGGCCGCCTCGGCCTCGCTCTCGGGCCTCGCGCACAGCACGATCGGCTGGCAGGCGATGAACCTCGTGGCGATCCCGCCGCTCCTTCTCGTGGCGGCCCTGGTCCTGCCGCGGCTGCGCCCGCCCGTGCCGGCGCCCGCGGCCTGAGCTCAGCCCGGCCGGCCGCGCTCGGGCAGCGCCAGCCGCCGCTCCAGCCG
>JBBIIE010000029.1:0-30143 GCA_037446605.1 Geminicoccaceae bacterium
GGGCACGCCGTCGAGGGCGCTCGCCGCCCGCACGACCGCGGCCGCGAGCGCCTGGAGCTGGGCCGGCGAGGGTGGCGGGCCGTCCGCGTAGAGGGCCCGGCCGAGATGCGCCGCGAGCGCCTCGCCGTCGCCCGCGGCGAGCGCCGCGTCGAGCGCCGCCGCACGGGCGAGGAGGCTGGCGGTCATCCGGCGGACGTAGCGACCGACCGAGAGATCACCGACCCCCATCTCGCGGAGATTGCGGTCGAGGTCCGCGACCATCACCTCGAGAAGCGACTGGCCGAGCGCCTCCCCTTCGCTTCCGAGGGCCCGCAGGCGGCGCAGGAGCAGGGCGCACTCGAGCCCGAGCATCTCGAACCGGCCGTCCGGCGTATCCGGCACCCCGAAGCGCGCATAGGGTTCGGTCCGTCGGGCGCGCGCGACCACCGCGAGGTAGAGCCGGCGAGCGGTCCGCTCGCGCGCCCGCTCCGCCCGCCGGCGGGCGAGCCAGGAGGGACGGGTGGCGGCCTGTTCGCTGTTGCCCATCGGTGCTAGACCCTCGCCCCGATCCTCTGATCGTTCGTGGAGGTGACCCATGCGGCGGCTCGCCCGCTCGGCCATGGTGCCGGCACTCGCGCTGCTGGCCCTCGGCGCCTGCTCGCCGACCGTGTCCAATCACGGCTACCGCCTGGATACCGCCCGGCTCGACCGCATCCAGCCCGGCGTCACGAGCCGGGAAGAGGTCCGCCGCACGCTCGGCTCGCCCTCGACGTTGGCCACCCTCGACGACACCACTTGGTACTACGTAGCGCAGCGCACGGAACGGGCCAGCTTCTACAACGAGAAGGTCGTCGATCAGGAGGTCGTGGCAATCCACTTCGACGGCCGCGGGCTCGTCGAACGCGTCGACCGGGTCGGGCTGGATACCGCCCAGGCGGTCGTGCCGGCCGAGGAGACCACGCCCACCCGCGGCAACGAGCTGACCCTCTTCGAGCAGGTGGTCTCCAACATCGGCCGCTTCAACTCCGGCGGCGACGCGCTCAGCCGCCGGCAGGGCCAGCCGCCCTTCTGATCGGCGCGTGGACGGCGGGCGCCGCCGCCGTCCACGCCCCCGCCAAGCCTCAGTGTCCGGCGAGTGCCGCCAGGATCAGGAGCGCCACGATGTTGGTGATCTTGATCATCGGGTTGACCGCCGGACCCGCGGTGTCCTTGTACGGATCGCCGACGGTGTCGCCGGTGACCGCGGCCTTGTGCGCGTCCGACCCCTTGCCGCCGTGGTTGCCCTCCTCGATGTACTTCTTGGCATTGTCCCAGGCGCCGCCGCCCGAGGTCATCGAGATCGCGACGAAGATCCCGGTGACGATGGTCCCGAGCAGGAGGGCGCCGAGCGTGGTGAAGGCGGCCGCCTGCCCGGCGATCATCGCGACCACGGCGTAGACCAGGATCGGCGCCAGGACGGGCAGGAGCGAGGGCAGGATCATCTCGCGGATGCCGGCCCGGGTGAGCATGTCGACGGCGCGGCCGTAGTCCGGCTTGGAGGTGCCGTCCATGATGCCCTTGTTCTCGCGGAACTGCCGCCGGACCTCCTCGACGATCGAGCCGGCCGCCCGGCCGACCGCCTGCATGCCGAGCGCGCCGAACAGGTAGGGGAGGAGGCCGCCGACGAAGAGGCCGACCACCACGAACGGGTTCGACAGGCTGAAGTCGATCGAGAGGTTGGGGAAGTAGTACTTGAGATCCTGGACGTAGGCCGCGAACAGCACGATCGCCGCCAGACCGGCGGAGCCGATGGCGTAGCCCTTGGTCACCGCCTTGGTCGTGTTGCCGACCGCATCGAGCGCGTCGGTGTGCACGCGCACCGACTTGTCGAGGCCGGCCATCTCGGCGATCCCGCCGGCATTGTCGGTGACCGGCCCGTAGGCGTCCAGGCTGACGACCAGGCCGGTGAGCGCCAGCATCGTGGTGGCCGCCACCGCGATGCCGTAGAGGCCGGCGTTGAGATAGGCGACCAGGATGCCGCCGCAGATCACGAGCACCGGCAGCGCGGTCGCCTCCATCGAGACCGCGAGGCCCTGGATGATGTTCGTGCCGTGGCCGGTCGTCGAGGACCGGGCGATCGACAGCACCGGCCGGTGCATGCCCGTGTAGTAGTCGGTGATCCACATCAACAGGCCGGTCACCGCGAGGCCGACCAGGGTCGCGTAGTAGACGTGGCGACCGCCGAAGGTGCTCACCACGGTCTCGCCGGCCTTGGCCTCGAAGCCGGTGCTGCCGAAGCCGATGACGAGTGCGGTGATCGGCACGAGGGCCACCGCGGAGATGCCGGCCGCGGCCCAGAACCCCTTGTAGAGCGCACCCATGATGTTGTTCGAGGGGCCGAGCTTGACGAAGTAGGTGCCGGCGATCGACGCCAGCAGGCAGGTGGCGCCGACCACGAGCGGGTAGAGCATCAGGATCCCGGCCTGCGCGCCGCTGAAGAAGATGGCCCCGAGCAGCATCGTCGCCACCACGGTGACGACGTAGGTCTCGAACAGGTCGGCGGCCATGCCGGCGCAGTCGCCCACATTGTCGCCGACATTGTCGGCGATCACGGCCGGGTTGCGCGGGTCGTCCTCGGGAATCCCGGCCTCGACCTTGCCGACGAGATCGGCGCCGACGTCGGCGCCCTTGGTGAAGATCCCACCGCCGAGCCGGGCGAAGATCGAGATGAGCGAGGCACCGAAGGACAGGCCGATCAGCGCCTCGAGGACGCGCCGCACCGCGGCCGCATCGGCCGTGCCGAAGACGGCCAGGAGGAAGCTGTAGTAGACCGCGACGCCGAGCAGGCCGAGCGCCACCACGAGCAGGCCGGTGATGGCGCCGGCCTTGAACGCCACGTCGAGGCCGCTGGCGAGCCCGCCCTGGGTGGCCGCCTGGGCGGTCCGCACGTTGGCCTGGACCGACACGTTCATGCCCAGATAGCCGGCGCAGCCCGACAGCACGGCGCCGAGCGCGAAGCCGACCGCCGGCGCCCAGCCGAGGAAGATCCAGAGCAGCACCAGGATGACCGCGCCGACGATGGCGATCGTCGTGTACTGCCTGTTCAGATAGGCACGCGCCCCTTCCTGGATCGCGGCTGCGATCTCCTGCATGCGCTGGGTGCCGGCCGGCAGCGCCAGCACCTGGCCGCGGGTCACGATCCCATAGGCGATGCCGGCGGCGCCGCTCAGCATCACGAGCAGGATGAGAATGGTCTGCATGGACGAGGATCCTGGCTTCGGCGTCCGGCCCGCGCTCCGCTGGGGTCGGGCGCGACGGCGCGCATGCTGGGGTGGGGCCTCGCTCCGGCGCGGCCGGACCGCGCGGGCGCCTCCGTGTAGCCACGGCCCGCGGCGCTGTCCATGCGGCCGCGGCGCCGCGCCGCGCGCTCGCTCAGCCGCCGCGGATCGCCCCGGCGTAGAGCTCGGCGTCGACGTTGCCACCGGACAGCACGACCGCCACCGTCCTGCCGCGGCAGTCGATCCGGCCGGCGAGCACGGCGGCGAGGGCGACCGCGCCGCCCGGCTCGACGACGAGCTTGAGCTCGGCGAAGGCGGCGGCCATCGCGCGACGGACCTCCGCGTCCGACACCACGAGGCCGCCCGCCAGGAGGCGCCGGTTGACCGCGAAGGTGAGCTCGCCCGGAGCCTCGGCGAGCAGGGCATCGCAGATCGAGCGCACGCCCGGCGGGTTGGCCACGCGCTCGCCGCGGGCGAGCGAGCGGGCCGTGTCGTCGTGCCCCTCGGGCTCGGCGGTGAACACGGCGATGCCCGGGACCAGCGCCGTGAGCGCGGTGGCGCAGCCCGCGGTCAGGCCACCCCCGCCGCAGCACACCACGGCGAGATCCGGCACGAGGCCCGCCTCGGCCGCCTGCTCGACGATCTCGAGGCCGACCGTTCCCTGCCCGGCGATCACCCGCGGATCGTCGTAGGGTCGGACGATGGCCGCACCGGTGCGCTCCGCGATCGCGGCACCGATCGCCTCGCGCGACTGGCCTCCGCGGTCGTAGAGGACGATCTCGGCACCGAGCGCCCGGGTGCGCTCCTGCTTGATGCGCGGGGCGTCGGCCGGCATCACGATCGTGGCACGCTTGCCGAGGAGGGCCGCCGCCAGGGCGACCCCCTGGGCGTGGTTGCCCGACGACCAGGCGACCACGGTATCGGCGTCGATCCGGCCGATCGTGTTGTAGGCGCCGCGGAACTTGAACGAGCCGGTCCGCTGCAGCGGCTCGGCCTTGATCAGGAGCCGGCCGCCGGTCACAGCGTCCAAGGGCGTGTCGCGCAGGAGCGGCGTGCGCACGGCGACGCCGCGAAGGCGGGCGGCCGCGTCGCGGACGTCGTCGAGCGAGACGGTGTCGGGCGCCGGGCCGGGGCTCAAGGCAGGAGGAGCACGGGCAGCTCGGCCAGCGAGGCCACGCCGCGCTCGACGTCGCCGGGCAGCGGCTCGTCGGGCAGGCCCGCCCGGTCGACCCGGAAGGCTCGGAAGCCGTTCCAGGCGGCGGCGTGCGCGTCCCAGCCATTGGCCGAGACGAAGGCGATCCGGCCGGCGGGTAGCCCGAGGGTGGAGGTGGCGATCGCGTAGACCTCCGCCGCCGGCTTGAAGATGCCGACGCTCTCGACCGAGAGCACGTGGTCGAGGTGACGGCGGAGCCGGGCGGCCTCGAGGCCGGCCTCGAGCATGGCCGCCGTGCCGTTCGAGAGCACCGCCAGACGGAGCCCCCCGACCCGCAGCGCGGCGAGCGCCGCATCCGCCTCCGCGAAGGCCGGCAGGCGACGATAGCCCGCGAGCAGCTCGGCCGCCAGTGCGCGATCCTCGACGCCGATCGCCCGGAGCGCCCAGTCCAGCGCATCCGCGGTCAGCCCCTCGAAGTCGCGATGCGCCCGCATCAGGCTGCGCAGCCAGGAATATTCGAGCTGCTTGCGGCGCCAGAGCTCGCCCAGCCGATCGGCCCGCTCGCCGATCCGGCGGCGCGCCGGCTCGACCGCGGCGCCCACGTCGAGCAGCGTGCCGTAGACGTCGAACACGACCGCCCCGACGGCGTTCCCCGGCTCGGTCCTCACGATCGCCTCCCTGCTGCCGGCTCGCTCCAATCGACCGCCGCGGAGGAGACCGGAGATGCCAGCGGCCGGGCGGGCGGTGCCCGCTCGGCCAGCAGGATGCGGTAGACCTCGGCGGCCTCGAGCACGCGCTGAACGTAGTTGCGCGTCTCCCGGAAGGGAATGCGCTCGATCCAGTCGATCAGCGCATGGCGGCCGCGTCCGCGCGGGTCACCGTGCTGCGCGAGCCAGGCCTCGACCCGACCGGGTCCGGCATTGTAGGCCGCCAGGGCGAGCGCCGGCTCGGAGAACCGCTCGAGTTGGCGGGCGAGGTAACGGGCGCCCAGGCGCAGATTGTAGGCCGGCTCGGCCAGGAGCGCGCCCGGATCGTAACCGAGGGCCAGCTCGCGGGCCACGGCCCGGGCGGTGGTGGGCATGAGCTGCATGAGGCCGCGCGCGCCGGCCGGGCTCACCGCGGTCGGGTCGAACTGGCTCTCCTGGCGGGCGACGGCGAGCAGCAGCGCGGGCTCGGCCGGCTCGTCGGACGGTCGCAGGAAGCCGTCGACGCTCGGGACCGGGAAGGCGAGCAGCGGATCGGCCCGGCCATCGCGCACCGGGCCCCTGGCGAGTGCCGTCGCCAGGTCCAGCCGACCGCAGCGCACCGCGAGCTCGAGCACGAGGCCGAGCCGCGCCGTGTCGGCCTCCGCATCCTCGGCGAGCCGGCGGATGGCGGGGCCGGCCTCGCCCGCCGCTCCGGCGGCGCAGAAGATCTCGGCGAGGACGACGAGCTCGTTGCGCGCGAAGGCCCGGCGTGCCGCCGCATCGGCTCCGGCCGGGGCGTCCGCCAGCCGAGGTCGCTGGCCGATCTCGGCGGCGGCGGCCTGACCGTAGAAGGTGGTCGACCAGCGGCTGGCGCGCTCGAGCCAGGTCCGGGCCGCCTCCGGGCGAGCGGCCGAGGCGGCGGCGCGACCCGCCCAATAGGCCGCGCGGCTGCGGCTGAGCGGCGTCGAGACCCGCTCGAACAGTCGCTCGAAATGCCGCAGCGCCTCGTCCGGGCGTCGCAACGACCGGAGCGCGATCCAGCCGGCGAGCCACTCGGCCTCGGCGAACGCCGTGCCCGCCGACAGGCGATGGCCGGCGGCGAGGCGGTAGGCCGTCCGGGCATCGCCGCCGTCGAGAGTGGCGCGGACATGGTGCGAACGCTCCGCCCACCACGCCTCCGGCCGGACCGGGGCCCGGTCCTGGCCGAGCAGGAGCGCGCGGGCCGCCGCGTGCCGGCCGCGCCGGCGCTCCAGCCGGATGCGGTCGAACACGACCCCCGGCTCGGCTGCGATCTCGGCCGGCATGTGGCGGATCGCCCGGTCGGCGGCCTTGCCGCCGGCCTGGAGCGCGATCCGGGCCTCGGCCACGGCCCGCCGGCGCGGCTCGACCAGGGGCAGCAGCCGCCGGGCGGCGGCCGTGGAGCCGTCCCACAGCAGCCGGTCCAGCCGCGCGGCGTGGTCTTCCGGGCGCAAGAGCCCCCCGAACCGATCGAGGATCCAGCGCTCGTCCGCCACCGGGTGATCGTCGGCCACCCAGGTCCGCCGGAGCAGGGCCCGTCCCTCCTCGAGCCGATCCTCGGCGAGCAGCGCCGCGGCCAGGTGGAGGCGGCCCGGTCGCGAGCGCGGCTCGCGCCCGGCGAGCAGGGCGCGCACGAGCTCCGCGGATTGGCTGCCGTCGAGCAGGTCCTCGGCGGCGGTCTGGATCCGCGTGAGCTCGGGCCAGTCCGGATGGCCGTCGAGGAAGGTGCGGTAGGCGTCGAGCTCGCGGACCTCACCGCTGCGCAGGCGGCGCCAGCGGACCCAGGTCGCGAGCACGGGCTGCCCCGTCCCCGACGCGACCGCCGCGGCGGTCTCCCAGTCGCGGCGCTCGGCGGCGGCCACGATCCGGCGGACGAGGACGGGGTCGACCGGCGCGGCGACGGGCGTGGCGCCAGAGGCCGCCAGGAGGAAGAGCGCGCCGAGCGCGATCCGGATCCCGTGCCACATGCGCGATCGGCCTCTCCGTCGAACGGTCGGTTCCACCGGGGCCGCTTGCCGCCGCCACCGGCCCTCTTTATGGTTCCCCGCCGTCGCTTGAGATCCGGTTAACGTCGAGGGCCAAGCCCATGTTCCGCGGCTCCATCGTGGCGTTGGTCACGCCGTTCCGCAACGCGGAGGTGGACGCCCGCGCGCTGCAGGACCTCGTCGAGTGGCATCTCGGCCAGGGAACGCACGGCTTCGTGCCGGTCGGCACCACCGGCGAGAGCCCGACCTTGAGCCATGCCGAGCACGAGCGCGTGATCGAGCTGTGCGTCGAGGCGGTCGCCCGTCGGGCGCCGGTGATCGCGGGCACCGGCTCGAACTCGACCGAGGAGGCGATCAGCCTCACCCGCCACGCGAAGAAAGCCGGGGCGGACGCCGCCCTGGTCGTGACGCCCTACTACAACAAGCCGACCCAGGAGGGCCTCTATCGTCACTACGCGGCGATCGCCGCGGCCGTCGACCTGCCGATCGTCATCTACAACATCCCCGGCCGCTGCGTGGTCGACATGACGCCCGAGACGATGGGGCGGCTGGCGCGCATCCCCAACATCGTCGGCGTCAAGGACGCGACCAACGACATCACGAGGCCGCTCGCAACGGCCGAAAGCTGTGGGCCCGGCTTCTGTCAGCTCTCGGGTGAGGACGCCAACACCCTGGCCTTCCTGGCGCACGGCGGTCACGGCTGCATCTCGGTGACGGCGAACGTGGCACCCGGCCTGTGCGCCAGCCTGCACGAGGCCTGGGCGGAGGGGCGGACCGCCGATGCGCTCGCCATCCACAGAAGGTTGATGCCGTTGCATCGGGCACTCTTCTGCGAGACCAACCCCGCACCCGTCAAGTACGCGCTCGGCCGGCTCGGGCGCTGCTCTCCCTCGGTTCGCCTTCCCCTGGTCGAGCCCGCCGAGCGGTCGCGCGGGCTGATCGACGCGGCCATGGCATCCGCCGGCCTGATCGGCTGAGGTCGTCGTCGTGGCACGGCAGGGCGCCGGTGCCGACCGGCGTGTGGTCGCCGTCAACCGGCGCGCAACACACGACTACGCGATCGAGGAGCGGATCGAGGCGGGCCTCGAGCTCGCCGGCAGCGAGGTCAAGTCGTTGCGCCAGGGTCGCGCGCAGATCGCCGAGGCGCACGCCGGCGAGATGCGCGGCGAGCTCTGGCTGTTCAACGCCTACATCCCCGAATATGGCGGCGCCAACCGCTTCAACCACGAGGTCCGGCGGCCGCGCAAGCTGCTCCTGCGCCGGCGCGAGATCGAGCGGCTGCGCGGCGCGGTGCAGCGCAAGGGGATGACGCTGATCCCCCTCCAGCTCTACTTCACGCCGCGCGGCTGGGCCAAGGTCGAGCTCGGCCTCGCCCGCGGCAAGACGCTGTACGACAAGCGCGAAGCCACCCGCGACCGCGACTGGCAGCGCGAGCGCGAGCGACTGATGAAGGCCGGACGGGCGGGCGGCTGAGCTCGCCCGCGGCGGGTGTCCCGCGCACACGATTCCTTAACCCTCGGCGCCTATTCGTCGCCCCGGACGGACGAGGGGCGCAGGCATGCTCGCGATCGTCGGCATCATCGTGGTCTTCGCCATGGTGTTCGGCGGCTACCTGCTGGCTGGCGGCAAGTTCGGCATCATCGTCAAGGCCTTGCCGTTCGAGCTGATGATGATCGGCGGTGCGGCGGCCGGCACGTTCCTGGTGGCCAACAACACGGTCGTGGTCAAGGGCGCGCTCACCGACCTCAAGCGCGTGTTCTCCGGGCCCCAGTGGACCAAGGACGACTACCGGGATCTGCTCCAGCTCCTGTTCATGATCGTCAAGGTCTTGAAGACCAAGGGCGTGCTCGCGCTCGAGCCGCACCTCGACCGGCCGCACGAGAGCGCGCTGTTCGGCAAGTTCCCGAAGATCCAGCACGATCACTTCGCCCTGCCGTTCATCGCCGACACGCTGCGCATGATGACCATGAGCATGGACGATCCGAACCAGGTCGAGGACTGCATGCAGCGGCAGCTGAAGAAGCACCATGCCGAGGTCCACGCGCGGGCCGCGGCGCTGCAGAGCGTCGCCGACGCCCTGCCCGCGCTCGGCATCGTGGCGGCCGTCCTGGGTGTCGTGAAGACCATGGCCTCGATCAACGAGCCGGTCGAGATCCTCGGCAAGATGATCGGCGGTGCCCTGGTGGGGACCTTCCTCGGCGTGTTCCTGGCCTATGGCTTCTTCGGGCCGTTCGCCGCCAAGCTGAACCAGACCTACGAGCAGGACGGGCAGTTCTATGCCATCATCCGCGACTGCCTGGTGGCCTACCTGCAGGGTCACTCGGCACCGGTCGCGGTCGAGCTCGCCCGCGGCAACGTGCCGAGCGAGCTGCAGCCGAGCTTCCATGAGCTCGACGAGATCCTGGGCGCCATCCCGGCCGATCCCTTGGCGGCCTGAGCCGTGCCGGCGCGCGACAAGGCCAGCCGTCCCCTCGTCGTCAAGAAGGTCGTCGAGGGTGGTGGGCACGGCCATCACGGCGGTGCCTGGAAGGTCGCCTATGCCGACTTCGTGACGGCGATGATGGCGTTCTTCCTGCTCCTTTGGCTCCTGAGCACGTCGAGCGAGGAGACCCTCAAGGGCCTGGCGGAGTATTTCAGCGAATCGATCGCCCAGACGGGACCACCCGGCGGGGTCGGCGGCGCCCTCCAGGGTCTCACGGTCATTCCCGACGCGGTGCCGCGCACGCCGAGCTCGCTGCTCGACCTGCAGCCCACCATCTCGGTCCGCCGCTCCGACCGGTCCGACCAGCAGGAGGTCGAGCTCGGTCGCGCGGACGCGGCGGAGCGCAGCGCCGACGGCGAGGCGGAGAGCGGCAGCGAGGCGGCGGGCGAAGAGGCGGCCGAGGCGGCACGCCGGCGCCGCGACGGCGAGCGCCTGGATGCCGCCAGGGCGGCGATCGAGGCGGCGCTCTCGAGCACGCCCGACCTGCAGCGTCTCAAGGAGAGCCTGGTGTTCGACAGGACTCCCGAAGGGCTGCGCATCCAGATCGTCGATCGCGAGCAGTACGCGATGTTCCCGCTCGGCAGCGATGTGATGTACCCGCACACGCGGCGACTGCTCGCGGTGGTGGCGCAGGCGGTCCGCGACCTGCCGAACCGGATCTCGATCCGCGGCCACACCGACGCCCGGCCGTTCGCGCCGCGTGCCGGCTACGACAACTGGCGGCTGTCGAGCGACCGGGCGAACGCCACCCGCCTGGCGCTGCTCGAGGTGGGCCTCGCCCCGGATCGGATCGCCGAGGTGGTCGGCCGGGCGGATGCGGAGCCACTGGTCCCGGCCGACCCGCACGATCCCCGCAACCGGCGCATCTCGCTCGTGCTCCTGAACGACCGCGGTGCTGCCGACCCTCCCGGCTGAGCCCGACATCTCGTCGCGGGCGCCCTGCCCGGCTAGGAGACGGTGGTCCCGAGCCGATCCCGGAGGTGCGCCCTGCCCTGGCCCGCCGTCGCCGTCGAGCCGATGCGGCTGCCCTCGCCGGTCGGACCGCTGCGGGCCGCGCTCGCACGGCCGGGCGGACCGCCGCGTGGCACCGTCCTTCTGCTCGAGGGGCGCGGCGAGTTCCTCGAGAAGTACGCGCCGACCGTCGAGCGCCTGGTCGCCGAGCGGCTCGTGGTGTTCGGGCTCGACTGGCGCGGACAGGGCGGCTCGCCGCGTCTCCTGCCGGAGACGCAGCGGGGCCACGTCGACGATTTCGCCGACTATCTCCTGGATCTCTCCCTGCTCCTGGCCCGCGCCGAGCAGCTCGGACTGCCGGAGCCCTGGTCACTGCTCGCCCATTCGATGGGCGGCCACGTGGCGCTGCTCCACCTGGCGCGCGCGCCGGGACGGATCGCCCGCGCGGCGCTGGTCACACCGATGTTCGACATCGCGCTCGGACCGCTGCCGCGCCCGCTCGTGGAAATGCTCGCGCACGCCGCGGTGGGCCTCGGCGCGGCCCGTCGCTACGCCCCCGGTCAGCGCGACCCGGTCGCCGCCTGTCGCTTCGAGGGCAACCCCACGACCTCCTGCCGCGAGGCCTTCGCCGCGTGGTGGGAGCTCCTGCGGCGCCACCCGGAGCGGCGGATCGGCGGTGTCACCTGGGGCTGGCTCGCCGCGGCGCTCCGCTCGATCGAGGCGAGCCGGGCCCCCGGCCTGCTCGAGCGGATCGCGACACCGCTCCTCGTGCTGCGCGCCGGCGAGGAGCGGATCGTCTGCAACCGCGCCATCGCTCGGTTCGGCGAGCGGTTGCACACGGCGACCCTGGTCGACTTCCCCGGGGCCCGCCACGACCTGCTCTGGGAACGAGCCGAGGTCCGCACCCGCGTGCTCGACACCCTGGCAGGCTTCCTCCTCGGCGCAGGGCCGCGGCCGCCGACCCCCGATGGCACGGAGCGACCGCCGCGCTGAGCGAGCGCCGGAGCCCGGCGTCGTCCTCGGCCCGGCGCTCCGGCCGCGCCATCGGGGAGCGCGGCTCGCAGCGACAAGCCCGGGTCCGCGGTCCGGAAGACCGCGCTTACCGTTCGAGCGACGTACGGCGTACGGTGCCACCGAAGAGCACCGGTCGCGCTTCGGGCGCCGCTGCTCCCGCTCGGCCGCCGTCGCGGAACACGCTCCTGCCCGCCCGGGCCCGCCGCCCGAACCGCCGGACCACGGCTCGATCCCTCGCTCCCGGGCGTTGCGGAAGCGCGCGCCGGCCGGATCCTCGAGCCACGGCCGACCGCCGCGGCGGGCCGCGGCGGTCAACCGAGATCGTCGGCCTCGTCCTCCTCCTCGATCAGCTCGTCGCGCCCGGCGCCCGCCGGCTCGGCGGCCCGTTGCCGGGCGATGAAGGCGTGCAGCTCGGCCAGATCGATGAACTGATCGGACTGGCGGCGCAGCTCGTCGGCGATCAGCGGCGGGGTGGTCCGGATCGTGCTGATCGTGGAGACCCGCACGCCACGCCGCTGCACGGCCTCGACCAGCCGTTTGAAGTCGCCGTCGCCGGTGACCAGCACGACGTGATCGACGTGCGGCGCCACCTCCATCACGTCGACCGCGATGTCGACGTCCATGTTGCCCTTGTACTTGCGACGGCCGGTCGCCTGACTGTACTCCTTGAGGGGCTTGGTGACCATGGTGTAGCCGTTGTAGTCGAGCCAGTCGACCAGCGGCCGGATCGGCGAGTACTCCTGCTCGTCGAGCAGCGCCGTGTAGTAATAGGCGCGGACGAGCCGCCCACGGCTGGAGAAGACGTCGAGCAGGCGACGATAGTCGATGTCGAAGGCGAGGGCCCGGGCGGCCTGGTAGAGGTTGGCCCCGTCGATGAAGACGGCGATCCGCTCCTGCGGATGGAACCAGCGGGCCGGCGTCGAGTTGGCCATCAGGAATCCTCCGAAGCGGCCGGGACAACGGCCCCGGCTCGTGTTGGGCGGCCGACCGGACCCGTGCCCGGGCTTCGCCACGTCGCGCGCGCGGGCGGAGCGCTAGCACGTCGATCGCGCGCCTGCCAGACAGCGGTTCCGGTGTGACCTCGGGCGCGACGAGGCTCGTCATCGCACCCACTCGCCTCGCCGGGCCGACTGCGCTAGGCTGCCGGCAGCAATGTGGCTTGAACGGGCAGCGGAGTCGAGATGGCCAGGATCACGGTCGAGGACTGCATCGGGCGGGTACCGTCGCGCTTCGAGCTGGTGATGCTCGCGGCGCAACGGGCGCGCGACATATCGGCGGGCTCGCCGCTGACGGTGGATCGGGACAACGACAAGAACCCGGTCGTGGCGCTGCGCGAGATCGCCGAGGGGACCATCGACCTCGAGCATCTGCGCTACGAGCTGGTGCACGGGCTGCGTCGCCACGTCGAGGTCGAGAGCGAGGAGCCGACCGATCTCGCCAAGGAGCTGGAGGCGCTGATGCCGCCGCCCGAGCTCGGGGCCGTGGCGCCGATGCCGAGCGGCATCTCCTATGCGGAGCACGACGTTCCCGACCAGGACTGAGCACCGCACCGCGGCGCCGCGGCGGGGAGCGGCGCGATGACGATCGCGCTCGCCACCGCTGCGGCCACCGCCGAGGCCACGACCGAGCCGGCCCGCCAGCGGCGCGCGCCGCTGCGTCAGTACGAGCTGGTCGAGCGGGTCAAGGCCTACGATCCCGGCGCCGACGAGGACCTGCTCAACCGGGCCTACGTCTTCGCCATGAGGGCGCACGGCGCGCAGCTGCGGGCCTCGGGCGATCCCTATTTCCACCATCCGGTCGAGGTCGCCGGGATCCTGACCGGCCTGCGGCTCGACAGCGCCTCGATCGCGACCGCCCTCCTGCACGACACGGTAGAGGACACCGGCGCCACGCTCGACGAGATCCGGCGCCTGTTCGGTCCCACCATCGCCCGGCTTGTCGACGGCGTCACCAAGCTCAACAAGCTCGAGCTGCAGTCCCCGAACACCGAGCAGGCCGAGAATTTCCGCAAGCTGCTGCTCGCGATGTCGGAGGACATCCGCGTCCTGTTGGTCAAGCTGGCCGACCGTCTGCACAACATGCGGACCCTGCACTTCATCAAGGAGAGCGAGCGGCGGCGGCGGATCGCGCTCGAGACCATGGAGATCTACGCGCCGCTCGCCGAGCGGATCGGCATGGAGCGGATGAAGGCGGAGCTCGAGGACTTGGCCTTCGCCGAGCTCTGGCCCGAGGCGCGCGCCAGCATCGTGCATCGGCTGGAGCAGCTCCGTCCGACCGGCTCGGCGCTGATCGAGCGGATCGTGGCCGAGCTGCGCGGCACGCTCGCGGATGCCGGGATCGAGGCCGAGGTCACCGGCCGCGAGAAGTCGCCCCTCTCGATCTGGCGCAAGATGGAGCGCAAGAACGTCACCTTCGAGCAGCTCGCCGACATCATGGCCTTCCGTGTCCTGGTCGACAGCGTGGCCGCCTGCTACGGCGCGCTCGGCGCGGTGCACGAGCGCTATTCGATGCTGCCCGGCCGCTTCAAGGACTTCATCAGCACGCCGAAGCCGAACGGCTACCGGTCGCTGCACACCACCATCCTCGGCCCCGAGCAGCGCAAGATCGAGATCCAGATCCGCACCCGCGAGATGCACGAGGTGTGCGAGCTCGGCGTCGCCGCGCACTGGGTCTACAAGCAGGAGACCGGGGTCACCGAGGGGAAGCGCTACCGCTGGATCCGCGAACTGCTCGACATCCTGGAGCACGCCGCCGAACCCGAGGAGTTCCTCGAGCACACCAAGCTCGAGATGTACAGCGACCAGGTGTTCTGCTTCACGCCCAAGGGCGACCTGATCGCCCTGCCGCGCGGCGCCACGCCGGTCGATTTCGCCTACGCGGTGCATTCCGAGGTCGGCGACCACTGTGTCGGTGCCAAGGTCGACGGGCGCCTCGTGCAGCTCCGCCATCGGCTCGAGAACGGCGATCAGGTGGAGATCATCACCGCCCGCAACGCCGCCCCGTCGCCGGCCTGGGAACGCTTCGTCGTCACCGGCAAGGCGCGGGCGCGGATCCGCCGCTTCCTGCGCACCCGGCAGCGGGCGGTCTATGTCGAGCAGGGCCGCGACCTGCTGCAGAAGGCGGCGCGCGCCGAGCAGGTCCAGCTCGGCGAGAGCCGACTCGAGCGCGTGCTGGAGCCGTTGCGCCAGAAATCGGTGGACGATCTCCTGGCGGCGGTCGGCGAGGGCACGCTCGGGGTGCGCGCGGTCCTGGAGGCGGTCCAGCCCGAGCTCAGGAAGGCCTCGACCCCGCGCACCCGGGGCAGCGCCACGATCCTGCCGCTGCGCAAGCCGCCGCCCACCCCGCCGGCGGCCGGGGAGCAGCCCATCCTCGGCCTGCCGCCGGGCGTGGCGTTCCACTACGCCGGCTGCTGCCACCCGGTGCCGGGCGATCCGATCCTGGGGATCGTGCGGACGGGCAGGGGCGTCAGCATCCACAAGGTGGACTGCCCGTTCCTCGCCCGCTCGGGCGAGCTCGTCGAGCGGGCCCTGGATGTCGGCTGGAACGATCGCGCGCGGGCGCCGCGCGGCGTCGCGCGGCTGAGCGTCATGACGCTCAACCGGCCGGGCGCGCTCGGCACGATCAGCACGGTGATCGGCCGCCAGGACGCCAACATCGCCGACGTCAAGTTCGGCCGCCGGGCCCCGGACCTGGTCGAGATCCTGCTCGACGTCGAGGTCACCGGGATCGACCATCTGCAGCGCATCCTGGCGGCGCTGCGCACCACGAGCGTGGTCACCTCGGTCGAGCGCGCGGCGAGCTGAGCGGACCGGCAACGGGGCTGGCTTTTCGCGCATGGGTTGATAGTCTGTCGGCGGCATTCCCCGATCGGAGCGGCCCATGGCGCGCAGCGGCAACCCGACCCCCGCCCTCACCATGGCGCGGGTGCGGTCGATCGCCTTCGCCGGCATGGACACCGCCGAGGTCGAGGTGCAGGTGCAGGTCTCGGCGGGCCTTCCCGCCTTCACCCTGGTGGGGCTCCCCGACAAGGCCGTGGGCGAGAGCCGCGAGCGCGTGCGCGCCGCCCTGAACGCGCTCGGCCTGGCGCTCCCGCCGCGGCGCGTCACCGTCAACCTGGCACCGGCCGACCTCGCCAAGGAGGGCAGCCATCTCGACCTGCCGATC
The DNA here is from genome assembly GCA_037446605.1 of Geminicoccaceae bacterium. Classification (GTDB taxonomy): domain Bacteria; phylum Pseudomonadota; class Alphaproteobacteria; order Geminicoccales; family Geminicoccaceae; genus JANXAZ01. The sequence continues at coordinate 15,690 of JBBIIE010000029.1, forward strand.
GCCCTCGCACTCCTGATCGTGATGGGCGTGCTGCCGGCCGATCTGGTCGACGGTCAGGTCGTGCTCGGCGAGCTGGCGCTGGACGGGTCGTTGCAGCCGGTGGCGGGCGTGCTGGCGGCTGCGATCGCCGCCGCGGCCAAGGGTCGCGGCCTGATCTGCCCGGCGGCGAGCGGCGGGGAGGCGGCCTGGCTCGCGGCCGAGATCCCCATCCTGGCGCCGCCCTCGCTGCTCGCCCTGCTCGACCATGCCCGCGGCCTGCAGGTCCTGCACCAGCCCGAGCCGCGGCCGATCGAGGAGGCGCCGATCGTGGCCGACCTCAGGGACGTGAAGGGTCAGGAGACCGCCAAGCGGGCGCTCGAGATCGCCGCCGCCGGCGGGCACAACCTCCTGATGATCGGGCCGCCGGGGGCGGGCAAGTCGATGCTGGCGGCGCGCCTGCCGGCGCTCCTCCCGCCCCTCGATGCCGCCGAGATCCTCGAGGTGGGCATGATCCACAGCCTCGGCGGCCGCCTCGCCGACGGGCGGCTCAGCCGCCGGCGTCCGTTCCGGAGCCCGCATCATGCGGCCTCGATGGCGGCCATGGTGGGCGGCGGGCCGCAGGCACGGCCGGGCGAGGTCTCGCTCGCCCACAAGGGGGTCCTGTTCCTCGACGAGCTGCCGGAGTTCCAGCGCCCGGTGCTCGAGGCGCTGCGCCAGCCGCTGGAGACCGGCTCGGTGCAGGTGGCGCGCGCCGCCGCGCACGTCACTTGGCCCGCCCGCTTCCAGCTCGTGGCCGCGATGAACCCCTGCCGCTGCGGCCATCTGGACAACCCGGCGCTCGCCTGTCCGCGCGCCCCGCGTTGTGCCGCCGACTACCAGGGCAGGGTGTCCGGGCCGCTCCTCGACCGGATCGACATCGCCATCGAGGTTCCGGCGGTCGGACCCGCCGACCTCGAGCTGCCGCCGCCGGCCGAGGGCTCGGCGGAGGTGGCGGCGCGGGTGGCCGCCGCCCGCGCCGTGCAGGCGGATCGCCTGGCCGCGCTCGGCCGGTCCGCGCTCAAGACCAACGCCGAGGCCGAAGGCGAAGTCCTCGAGGCGATCGCTCCCCTCGATGCCGGGTCGAGGGCCCTGCTCCGGCGGGCGAGCGAGGCCTTTCACCTCTCGGCGCGCGGCTGGCACCGGCTGATCCGCGTCGCCCGCACGATCGCCGACCTCGAAGGATCGGACTCGATCCGCAAGGCGCATCTGGCCGAGGCGATCGGCTTCCGCCGGCGACCGCCGCCGCGCAGCTGATCCGACCGATCGGCGGGCGGCGGCGTCACGGCGCCCGGTTGACCGCGCGGGCCCGGCGCCGTTTCCTCCGGTGCGCCGTGGTACGCCAGGAGCGCGGAGCGGACCCCAGGTGATCCTCGGTCTCGGCAGCGATCTCGTCGACATCCGCCGTGTCGAGCGCACGCTCGCCCGCTTCGGCGAGCGGTTCACGCGGCGCTGCTTCACGGCGGTCGAGCGGGCCCGCTGCGACGCGCGGGCGCTGCGCGCGGAAGGCTATGCGCGCCGCTACGCCGCCAAGGAGGCCTGTGCCAAGGCGCTCGGCACGGGCTTCAGCCGGGGCGTGTTCTGGCGCGACATCGGGATCGTCAACCGGCCCGGTGGCCAGCCGACCGTCGAGCTCACCGGCGGCGCCGCGGAGAGGCTCGCCGCCATCACGCCGCCGGGCATGCGTGCCGAGATCGCGGTCAGCCTCACCGACGAGCCGCCGCTGGCGCAGGCGATCGTGGTGATCACCGCGGTGCCGCTGCCGGCGGAAGCGAACTTGTCGCAGTCGGCGGGCTCCGCTACTCTGCCGCCGTTGCGAGCCGACCGGGCCGGTCCGGGCGCACGGACCGGCGGGGCCTGATCCGACCAAGAGCCGTGCTGCGGAACGTTCCCCGAGGCGTGGAGCGAGCCGATCCATGCACGAGCCCATCGCGATGCCCGAGCGCCGCAGCGGCAGCCTGGTCGAGACCGTCAAGACGCTCGTCTACGCGGTGGCGATCGCGCTCTTCGTCCGGACCTTCCTCTACGAGCCCTTCAACATCCCCTCGGGGTCGATGAAGCCGACGCTGCTGGTGGGCGACTACCTGTTCGTATCGAAGTTCGCCTACGGTTACAGCCGCTACTCGCTGCCGTTCAGCCTGCCGGTGTTCGAGGGGCGGATCTTCGCGAGCCTGCCCGAGCGCGGCGACGTCGCGGTGTTCAAGCTGCCTTCCGACAACCGCACCGACTACATCAAGCGGGTGATCGGGCTGCCCGGTGACCGGATCCAGGTCAAGGACGGCGTGCTGTTCGTGAACGGCGAGCCGGTGCGCCGCGAGCCCGCCGGCAGCTTCGTCGAGGATGTCGACGGGCGTGGCGTGCCCGTGCCGATGCTGGAGGAGACGCTGCCGGGCGGCCGCTTCTTCATGACCATCGACATCACCCGGCAGGGTCCGCTCGACAACACCCGGGTCTACGAGGTGCCCCCCGGACACGTCTTCGCCATGGGGGACAATCGCGACAACTCGCTCGATTCCCGGGTCGACCACGTGGGTTTCATCCCGCTCGAGAACCTGATCGGCCGGGCCGAGATCATCTTCTTCTCGGTCAACGGCTACGGCTCGCTCGTCGAGCCCTGGAAATGGCCGTGGAGCATCCGCTACGAGCGGCTGTTGAGCCGGATCCGCTGAGCGACCGCGGGCTCGCGGCGGCGCGTGCCGCCCTCGAGGTCGAGCTCGGCTACCGCTTCCGCGAGCCGGCGCTGCTCGCGCGCGCACTGACGCACGAGAGCGCCGCCGCGGGCGCGCGTGGCCGCGGCCGCCCCCGGCCGACCGATCGGGTCAGCAACGAGCGGCTCGAGTTCCTGGGCGACCGGGTGCTGGCGCTGGTCGTGGCCGAGCTGTTGATGGAGCGGTTCCCCGAGGACGACGAGGGCGAGCTCACGCATCGCCTGATCGCCCTCGTGAAGGGCGAGACGCTGGCCGCGATCGGCCTCGCCCTCGGCCTCGACCGTGCCCTCGAGGTGGGCGGCGGTCGCCCCGGTCGGGCCGCCGCCGACCGACGCAACCCGAGCCTCGTCGGCAACGCGCTCGAGGCGGTCGTCGGCGCCGTGCACCTGGATGGCGGGCTCGAGGCCGCCCGTGGGGTCGTGGTGCGGCTGTGGGCCGATCGGCTGGCGGGTGGCCGGGCACCACCCCGCCACCCCAAGCAGGCGCTGCAGGAGCGGGTCGTGGCGGCGGGATATCCGCCGCCGAGCTACGAGCTCGCCGAGCGCGTCGGCCCCGACCACGCCCCGAGCTTCCTCGTCAAGGTGGTGGTCCCCGGGCTGGGCGAGGCCTCGGGCCGCGGCGGTTCGAAGCGGGCCGCCGAGGAGGAGGCCGCGGGCCGGCTGCTCGAGCAGCTCGGGTCGGGAGCCGGATCTTGAGCGGCACGGGCCCCACCCGCGCCGCCTTCGTGGCGATCCTGGGCGCCCCCAATGTCGGCAAGTCGAGCCTGTTGAACCGGCTCGTGGGCGCCAAGGTGTCGATCGTCTCGCCGAAGGCGCAGACGACGCGCCGGCGGATCGTCGGCATCACCGTGCACGGCACGGCCCAGCTCTGCTTCGTCGACACGCCCGGGATCTTCGCCGCGGCCGGCAAGCTCGAGCAGGCGATGGTCGAGGCGGCTTGGCGGGCCGCGGCGGACGCCGACCTGGCGGTCGTGGTGATCGACGCCCGTCGCGGGCTCGACCGGCGGGCGCGGGCGGTGGTCGAGGGCCTCGGGCGGGTCGGCCGGCCGTCGCTCGTGGCGCTCAACAAGATCGATCTGGTCGATCCGCCGGCGCTGCTGCCGCTGACCGCCGAGGTCAACGCGCTGCACCCGTTCCTGGAGACCCTCTACGTCTCGGCCGAGACCGGCGAGGGCTGCGGCGAGCTGCTCGATGCGCTCGCCGCCCGCGCTCCCGAGGGCCCCTGGCTCTATCCCGAGGACCAGCTCTCGGACCTGTCGAACCGCGCCATGGCGGCCGAGACGACGCGCGAGAAGCTCTTCCTCCAGCTCCGCCAGGAGCTGCCCTACGCGGCGACGGTCGAGACCGAGCAGTGGGTCGAGAGCCCGGACGGCTCGGAGGTGCGGATCGACCAGACGATCTACGTCGAGCGGCCCGGGCAGAAGGCGATCGTGATCGGCAAGGGCGGATCCCGCCTCAAGGCCATCGGCGAGGCGGCGCGGCGCGACCTCGAGACGCAGCTCGGCCAGCGGGTCCACCTGTTCCTGTTCGTCAAGGTGCGCGAGGATTGGCGCGAGGATCCCGTGCGCTGGCGCGAGATGGGCCTCGAGCCGCCGCCGCGGCGCTGACCGGCTGCCGATGGAGTGGCACGACGAGGGCGTTCTCCTGAGCGTGCGGCCGTTCGGCGAGCGCGATGCGCTCGTGACGGCCCTGACCTTCGAGCACGGCCGGCACGCCGGACTCGTGGTCGCCGGCCGCAGCCGCCGCACCGCACCCCTGCTGCAGCCCGGCAACCGACTGGCGCTCACCTGGCGGGCGCGGCTCGAAAGCCAGCTCGGCCATTTCACCGTCGAGCCGCAGCGGCTGTACGCGGCGCTCCTGGTCGACGATCCGCTGCGGCTCGCGGCACTCGCGTCGGCCGCCGCCCTGCTCGATGCCACGCTCGCCGAGCGCGAGCCGCACCCGCGCCTCTACGCCGCCCTCCTGGCGCTGCTCGGGCGGCTCGCCGAGGCGGCGGCGGAGTGGCCCGAGGCCTATGTCCGCTTCGAGCTGATGCTCCTGGCCGAGCTCGGCTTCGCGCTCGACCTGGAGCGCTGCGCGGTCACCGGCGCCAGCGACGACCTGGCCTTCGTCTCACCCAGGACCGGACGCGCGGTCGGCGCCGCGGCCGCGGCACCCTGGGCCGCGCGCCTCCTGCCGCTGCCGGGGTTCCTGGCCGGTCGTGGCGCCGCCGACCCCCGGCAGATCGCCCAGGGGTTGCGTCTTGCCGGCCACTTCCTCGACCGGCATATCTTCGGCCCGGCCGATCGCCCGATGCCGCTCGCACGCGAGCGCCTCGTGGGCCTGCTGCAACCGAAGGACGAGGAACGCGCATGAGCCGAGCTGCGCCCGCCGCGACGGTCGAGCCGATCGACTTCGGCCGGGCGCTCGGCGAGCGCTACCTGGCCTACGCCCTCTCGACGATCACCGCGCGTTCGCTCCCGGACCTGCGCGACGGGTTGAAGCCGGTCCAGCGCCGGCTGCTCTGGGCCATGCTGCAGCTCCGCCTCGATCCGGCCTCGGGCTTCAAGAAATGCGCCCGCGTGGTGGGCGACGTGATCGGCAAGTTCCACCCCCACGGCGACGTGGCGGTCTACGACGCGCTCGTCCGTCTCGCCCAGGAGTTCGCCCAGCGCTATCCGCTGGTCGACGGCCAGGGCAATTTCGGCAATGTCGACGGCGATGCCGCGGCCGCCATGCGCTACACCGAGGCCCGGCTGACCCCGGTCGCCATGGCCCTGCTCGAGGGCATCGACGAGGCCACCGTCGACTTCCGGCCGACCTACGACGGCAGCGAGCAGGAGCCCGTCGTCCTGCCGGCCGCCTTCCCCAACCTGCTGGCCAACGGCTCGACCGGCATCGCCGTCGGGATGGCGACGGCGATCCCCCCGCACAATGCGGGCGAACTCCTGGCCGCGCTCGCCTGGCTCCTGGAGCGGCCCGCCGATGCACCGCGGCCCGCGGTCGAGGACCTGCTGCGCTTCGTGCGCGGGCCCGATCTTCCGACCGGCGGTGTGCTCGTCGAGCCGCCCGAGGTCCTGGCCGAGGCCTACCGCACCGGTCGCGGGTCGCTGCGGCTGCGGGCGCGCTGGGAGCGCGAGGAGCTGCCCTACGGCCAGTACCAGATCGTCGTGACCGAGATCCCCTGGCAGGTGCAGAAGAGCCGGCTGGTCGAGCGGCTGGCCGAGCTCCTGGCCGCCAAGCGGCTGCCGCTTTTGGCCGATCTGCGCGACGAGTCGGCCGAGACCGTCCGCCTCGTGCTGGTGCCGAGGAGCCGCACGGTGCCGCCCGAGGCGGTCATGGAGCAGCTCTTCCGCTCCACCGAGCTCGAGGTCCGCCTGCCGGTCAACATGAACGTGCTGGACGCCCGCGGCGTGCCGCGCGTCATGGGGCTGTTCGAGCTCCTGGACGGCTACCTCGCGCACCGGATGGAGGTGCTGATCCGGCGCTCGCGGCATCGCCTCGCCGCGATCGCCGACCGGCTCGAGCTGGTCGAGGGCTATCTCCGGATCTTCCCGGACCTCGACCGGGTGATCCGGATCATCCGCGAGGAGGACGAGCCCAAGCCGGCGCTCATGACGGCCTTCGCGCTGAGCGAGCGGCAGGCCGAGGCGATCTTGAACCTGCGCCTGCGCAACCTCCGCCGGCTCGAGGAGGAGGGGCTGCGGGCCGAGGCCCGCACGCTCACCCGTGAGCGGGCCGGCCTCGAGCGGCTCCTGGCGAGCGAGCCGGCGCGCCGCGAGCGGCTGCGCGCCGAGATGGTCGAGGCCGGCAGGCGGTTCGCCGGCGGGCCGCTCGGGGCGCGGCGCACCCGCTTCGAGGCGCCACCCACGCTCGCCCCCGAGGCCCTCGAGGTCCCGACCGAGCGCTATCCGGTCACCGTGCTGCTGTCCGAGAAGGGCTGGATCCGGGCACTTCGGGGTCGGCTCGAGCCCGGGACCGAGGTCCGCCACAAGGAGGGCGACGGGCCCCGCTTCCAGCTCGACGGCCAGAGCACCGACCGTTTGCTGCTGCTCACCGCCGACGGCAAGGCCTACACGCTGCCGGTCGACCGCCTGCCGGGCGGGCGGGGCACCGGCGAGCCCGTGACGCTGTACCTCGATCTCGCGCGGGGCGTTCCCATCGTCGCCGCCCGCATCCACCGGCCGGACGGCCGGCTGCTGCTCGCGACCCGCCGCGGCCTGGGGTTCGTGGCGCCCGAGGCCGCGATCGTCGCGCAGACCCGCGCCGGCCGCCAGGTCGTCAACCTCGCCGAGGGCGACCTGCTCGCGGTCGCCGCACCGGTCGAGGGCGACCTCGTCGCGGTCGTCGGGACCAACCACAAGCTCCTGGTCTTCCCCGTGGCCGAGCTGCCCGAGCAGGCCCGTGGCCGCGGCGTGATCCTCGTGCGGCTGCGGGATGCCGAGCTCGCCGATCTGGTCACCACCACCGCGGAGCAGGGGCTCACCTGGCGCGCCGGCGACCAGCTCCGCACCTTCAGGGACCTGGCACCCTACCTCGGTCGGCGGGGCGGCGCCGGCCGCCTCGCCCCGCGTGGCTTTCCCAAGGATCACCGCTTCGGCCGGTGAGCCGTTCCGCCTCTCGACCACCTGCGAGGAGGCCGCCATAGTCGCGGCCGGGTGTCCGGAGCGGAGGCGGGAGGGAGGATGCGGCACGCGCCGCCGGCGGCGACCGGCGAGCCCGAGCGCGGGGGGACCCCCGGGCGATGCTGGGGCTGATCCTCCGCCGCATCGCCTCGACCGCCGTGGTCATGGCGGTCGTGGCCCTGTTCGTGTTCGCCATGCTGCACCTGGCACCGGGCGATCCGGCGGCGATCATCGCGGGCGACATCGCGACCCAGGAGGACATCGCCCGGATCCGCTCCAAGCTCGGCCTCGACCGGCCGCTCTGGGAGCAGTTCGTGGTCTGGCTGACGCACATCCTGCAGGGTGACCTCGGCCGCTCGATCTTCTCCGATCGTCCGGTGGCCGAGCTGATCCTGCAGCGGATCGAGCCGACGCTGGCACTGGCCACCGCGACCATGCTGCTCTCGGTCGCGGTCGCCGTGCCGCTCGGCATCCTCGCCGCCTGGCGCGCCGGCTCGTGGCTCGACCGCGCGGTCATGAGCTTCGCCGTGCTGGGCTTCTCGGTCCCGGTCTTCGTCTTCGCCTACGTCCTGATCCTGCTGTTCGCGGTCAATCTCAAATGGCTGCCCGTGATGGGCTACGTCTCGTTCCGCGACGATCCGGCGGGCTTCCTGCGCAGCATCGCCATGCCGACCCTGGCGCTCGGCGTGACCTACATCGCCCTGATCGCCCGGATCACCCGTGCCTCGATGCTCGAGGTCATCCACCAGGACTACATCCGCACCGCGCACGCCAAGGGGCTGGCGCTGGCACCGATCCTCTTCCGCCACGCCCTCAAGCCGGCCTCGGTGCCGATCGTCACCACGATCGGGATCGGCGTGGCGCTGCTCATCGGCGGCGTGGTCGTGACCGAGAGCGTCTTCGCCATTCCCGGCCTCGGCCGGCTCACGGTCGATGCGATCCTGCGCCGCGACTATCCGATCATCCAGGGCGTCATCCTGATCTTCAGCGGGGTCTACGTGCTCATCAATCTCGTGATCGACGTCGTCTACACCTTCCTCGACCCGCGGATCCGTTACTGAGCATGGCCGCGGCGACCGTCGAAACGGCCGGACAGGGGAGGCGGGGCGGGTTGCGCCGCTGGCTGCGCCGCTACCCGACCGTGGCCGTCGGCCTCACCATCCTCGTGCTGATGGTGGCCGTGGCCCTGCTCGCTCCCTGGATCGCCAGCGAGGATCCGGGCCGGATCAATCCGCGGCTGCGCCTGCGCCCGCCCTCGGCCACGGCCTGGTTCGGCACCGACCATCTCGGGCGCGACGTGTTCTCGCGGGTCGTGCACGGCGCCCGGGTCTCGCTCTTCGTGGGCTTCACCGTGGCGCTGTTGAGCACCCTGCTCGGTCTGGCGATCGGGCTCACGAGCGGCTTCCTGCGCCGGCTCGACGCGGTCGTCATGCGGATCATGGACGGGCTCATGGCGATCCCGGCGATCCTCCTCGCCATCGCCATGATCTCGCTCTCCCGCTCCTCGATCCGGACCGTGATCATCGCCATCACGATCCCGGAGATCCCGCGCGTGGTGCGCCTCGTACGCAGCGTCGTGCTCACCCTGCGCGAGCAGCTCTTCGTCGATGCGGCGGTTTCGCTCGGTGCCCGGCTGCCGCGCATCCTGGCCGTCCACATCATGCCGAACACGATGGCCCCGCTGGTCGTCCAGGCGACCTATGTCTGCGCCTCGGCGATCATCATCGAGGCGATCCTCTCGTTCCTCGGCGCCGGGACCCCGCCCGACATCCCCTCCTGGGGCAACATGATGGCCGAGGGTCGAACCTACGTGCTGGTCGCCTGGTGGCTCCTCGTCTTCCCCGGGCTGTTCCTCTCGCTCGTGGTGCTGGCGGTCAACCTGCTCGGCGACGGGCTGCGCGAGACGCTCGACCCGCGGCTCAGCCGCAGCGCGCGCAACCTCTGACGCCCATGGACGCGCAGCGCCTCCTCGAGGTCGACGGGCTCGCGGTCGAGTTCCGCACGATCGACGGCGTGGTGCGCGCCGTGGACGGGGTCACCTGGCACGTCGACAAGGGCGAGACGTTGGCCGTCGTCGGCGAGTCGGGCTCCGGCAAGTCGGTCTCCGCCCTCTCGGTGATGCGCCTGGCCGAGCTCGGTGGCGGACGCCTCGTCGAGGGGGCCGTGCGCTTCCGCCGCAAGGACGGCGACGTGCTCGATCTCGCCCAGGCCGCACCGGCCGTGCTGCGCGAGATCCGCGGCAACGAGATCTCGATGATCTTCCAGGAGCCGATGACCTCGTTGAACCCCGTGCTCACGGTCGGCGAGCAGATCGGCGAGGCGATCGTCCTGCATCAGGGCCGCAGCCGGCGCGAGGCCCGGCGGATCGCCCTCGAGATGCTCGAGCGGGTGTGCATCCCGGAGGCGGAGAGCCGGCTCGAGTCGTACCCGCACCAGCTCTCGGGCGGGATGCGGCAGCGGGCGATGATCGCCATGGCGCTCGCCTGCCGGCCGGCCCTGCTGATCGCCGACGAGCCCACCACCGCGCTCGACGTCACCATCCAGGCGCAGATCCTCGACCTCATCAAGCTGTTGCAGCGCGAGATCGGGATGGCCGTCCTGTTCATCACCCACGACATGGGGGTGGTGGCCGAGATGGCCGACCGGGTCGTGGTCATGTGGCGCGGCCGCAAGGTCGAGGAGGGTCCGGTCCGGCGCATCTTCGAGGCCCCCGAGCACCCCTACACCCGGGCGCTGCTCGCCGCCGTGCCGCGGCTCGGCTCGATGCGCGGCAAGCTCCGGCCCGAGCGGTTCCCGAGGCTCGACGAGGCGTCGCCGGCCGTGGTCCCGGTGGCACCGCCCGCCGAGCCACGGAGCGCCGAGCCGCTGCTGGTGGTCGAAGGTCTCACCACCCGCTTCGCGATCGGCGGCGGCCTGTTCGGCCGGCCGCGCGGGGCGGTGCACGCGGTCGAAGGCGTGTCCTTCGAGCTCGGGCGTGGCGAGACCCTGGCGCTGGTCGGCGAGTCGGGCTGCGGCAAGTCGACCACGGCCCGCACGATCCTGCGCCTGCAGGAGCCCACCCGCGGCCACGTGCTCTTCGCCGGGCGCGACATCACGGCGCTCGACCGGCGCGCGCTCGAGCCGGTGCGACGGCGGGTCCAGATGATCTTCCAGGACCCCTACGCCTCGCTCAACCCGAGGCTGCCGGCGCTCCGCCTCGTCGGCGAGCCGCTGCGCATCCACGGCCTCGCCGCGGGCGCGGCACTGCGGGACCGGGTGGTCGCGCTCCTGCGCCGGGTCGGCCTCGAGCCCGAGCATCTGCGCCGCTACCCGCACGAGTTCTCGGGCGGCCAGCGGCAGCGACTGTGCATCGCCCGTGCCCTCGCCCTCGAGCCCGATCTGATCGTCGCCGACGAGCCGCTTTCGGCACTCGACGTCTCGATCCAGGCGCAGATCGTCAACCTGCTGATCGACCTGCAGGAGGAGCTCGGTCTCTCCTACCTGTTCGTGAGCCACGATCTCGCCGTGGTCGAGCGGATCGCGCACCGGGTCGCCGTCATGTATCTCGGCCGGATCGTCGAGATCGGCCCGCGCGCCGCCATCTTCGAGGACCCGCGCCATCCCTACACGCGCAAGCTCCTGGCGGCCGTGCCCGTGGCCGATCCGACCCGCCGCCGCACCGAGCTCCGGCTCGCCACCGACGAGATCGCCTCGCCCTTGCGGCCCTGGGGCTTCGAGCCCCTGCCCGCCACCTACGAGCAGGTGGCTCCGGGCCACCTCGTGATGGTCGAGTGAGCCGGCGTCAGTCCGGCACGTGGTCCAGGCCGCCGTGGCGACCGGACCAGCAGACGGGATCGGCGAGGAAGGCCTCGACCTCGCCCAGCACCGCCGGCCCGAAGCGGCCCTCGGCGCGGGCGATCGCGAGCACGTCGCGCCAGGTGCACAGGTGGTGCAGCCGCACGCCGAGCCGCTCGATGGTGGCGCGCGCGTGCGGGAACACGTCGTAGTAGAAGACCACGAAGGCGTGCTCGCAGGTCTGGCCGGCGTCGCGGAGGGCACCCACGAACCCGACCTTGCTGCGCCCGTCGGTCGCGAGGTCCTCGACCAGGAGGGTGCGCCAACCCTCCTTGACCTCGCCCTCGATCCGCGCGTTGCGGCCGAACCCCTTGGGTGCCTTGCGGACGTACTGCATCGGCAGCATCAGCCGCTCGGCGAGCCAGGCGGCGTAGGGGATGCCGGCCGTCTCGCCGCCCGCCACCACGTCGAGCTGCTCGTGCCCGACCGCCTGCAGGATGGTCCGCTCCGCCAGGTCGAGGAGCGTGCGGCGCAGGCGCGGGAACGAGATGAGCTTGCGCACGTCGATGTAGACCGGGCTCGCCCAGCCCGAGGTGAAGCGGTAGGGCGGGTCGGGCCGGAAGGCGACGGCATCGACCTCCCAGAGCATGCGCGCCACGGTCGAGGCGATGAAGCTGCGGTCGAATGCGGTCATGGTCGCCACCTCGTCGGCGCCGTGCTAGCGGCTCGCCGGCCGGCGCGCCAGCCCGGTCGAGCCCGTGGGGAGCCCGCCCGGACGTGGAAGCCGCGCTCGCCAACCTGCTCCAGCCCGCGGTCCTCTGCTTCCTCCTGGGCGTCCTCGCCGGCGCGGTGCGCTCCGACCTCGAGGTGCCCGAGACGGTGGCGCGGGCGCTGGCGCTCTACCTGATCTTCGCGATCGGCTTCAAAGGCGGCGTCGAGCTGGCGGCGAGCGGTGCCGGTGCTGGGCTCGTCCCCCTGCTCGCCGCGGCGGCGCTCCTGAGCCTCCTCCTGCCGCTGCCGGCCTTCGCCCTGCTGCGCCTGCTGAGCGGGATCGGACCGGTCGATGCCGGCGCCATCGCCGCCCACTACGGCTCGGTCAGCATCGTCACCTTCGTCGCCGCCACGAGCTTCCTCACGAGCCGCGGCATCGGCTTCGAAGGCACGATGGCGGCGGTCGTGGCGGTGATGGAGACCCCGGCCATCCTGACCGGTCTGCTCCTGGCGCGATCCGGCGGCGAGGCGCGCCTGGATGCCCGGCGCCGCCGCGAGCTGGCGCACGAGATCCTCGCCAACGGCTCGGTCGTGCTGCTGCTCGGCAGCTTCGCGATCGGCATGGTCACGGGCGCCGACGGCATGCGGCGCCTGGCACCGGCGATCTCGAGCCCGTTCCAGGGTGCCCTGGCCTTCTTCCTCCTCGACATGGGCCTCCTGGTGGCACGCCGCTTCGCGGGCTTCCGGACCATCGGAGCGGGCCTCCTGCTGTTCGGTGTGGCGATGCCGCTCGTGGGCGCCGCAGCCGGGCTCGCCACGGGCCTCCTCGTCGGGCTGTCGACCGGTGGCGTGGCCCTTCTGGCGACGCTCGCCGGCAGCGCCTCCTACATCGCCGTCCCGGCGGCGATGCGGCTCGCGCTGCCGCGTGCCAACCCGTCCCTCTCGCTTTCGCTGGCGCTCGGCATCACCTTTCCCTTCAACCTGGTGCTCGGCATCCCGCTCTACGTCGCGGCGGCCGAGCGGCTGACGGGGTGAGGCACGATGCGGACCTTCGCGCGCAAGCGGCTCGAGATCGTGGTCGAGAAGCGCCGCGCACCGGCCGTGCTCGAGCTGCTCGATCGCGACCCCGAGGTCACCGGCTGGACCATGCTGCCCTGCCTCGGCGGGCGCGGGCACACCGGAACGCGCCTGCCCGAGGGGGCGACCGATGCGCTCGACACGGTCCTGATCCTGGTCGTGACCAGCGAGGAGGTCGCCCGGCGCACCATGGCGGCGGTCCTCGATCTCCTCGCCGAGCATGTCGGCATCGTCCTGATGGGCGACGTCGAGGTCGCCCGCGCGGCTCACTTCTGAGGTGGGTCGGCGGGCTCCACCAGCGGCGCCGCCTCGTCGCGGGCGAGCCGGTCGAACGCCGCCAGCAGCTCGTAGCAGACGAGGATCCGCCGCTCCGCCGGCAGCCAGCGGGCGTTCTCCTCGCCGCAGGCGGCGAAGCGCACCGTGAGCGTGCGCGGCAGGACGAGGCTGCTCACGAGCTCGGCCGCCGCCGCCTCGATCACGCCGGCCTCGCGCAGGCGGTCGCGCAGCGGGCGGAACGCCGGCACGTCGTCCCAGGTCACCCGGATGGTGCCGCCGCGCGCCCGGCGGCGCTTGGCGCGACCGTGCGGCTCGAGGATGGCGGTCCAGTTGGCCAGGACCTGCTCGTACTCCTCCACGCAGCGGGCGACCTCCTCGGTCTCCAGGCCGAGCGCCTCGGCCAGCTCGGCGAAGCTGTCGGGGTCGCTGCCGACCAGCAGGCAGGCGAGCCGCGCGAAGCGCTGCTCGTCGACCCCGTGCTCGATCCAGTAGACCGGCTCCTCGGGCTCGCCGCGCCGGTCGGCGGCCATCGCCCATCCCGCCGCCGCGGCGCGCACGAGGTCGTCGCGCAGCGGGTCCGGCTCGGTCGGCAGGAGAAGGAGCAGGGAGAGCTCGTCGAGCGCCTCGAAGGCCAGCCCGGGCGGCTGGATCGCGAGCTCCGCGAGCAGCGCCCGGGCGAGCTCCCGGGTGACCGTGGCGAGCGTGTTGCCGAGGACGAACTGGGTTATCTCGGCCTCGTCGCCATCGTCCTCGATCTCGCGCGACTCGAGGGCCGGCGGCAGATCGCCCGGCGCTGCCGCCGACGGCGAGGCCGCGCCGCCGGTCAGGGCGAGCATCGCGAGGAGGACGGCCCGCAGCAACCTCGAGGTGACCCCGGTCATCCCGTTCCCGTCGGCCGGGCCCTAGGACATCCCCTGTCGGCCCACCGCCGCCAATGTGGCGATCCGTGGGCGGTCCGCAATCGCTTCCTGCTGCGCTGCAAAAACTGCCCGCGGGCGGCGCAGCCGAGCACCACCAGTCGGGCCGCCTCGGCGACGGCACGGGCGAGCGCGCAGCCCACGACCGAGCCGAGTGCGAGCGCCGGGAGGAGCGCCGCCGCGAGCGCGGCTGCCATGGCGAGGTTGCCGGCGAGGAGGGCGCGGCTGCGGTCGGCCCCCGCGAGTGCCCCCTGCAGCACCGCGCTCGGATGCTGCAGGACGAGCCAAGGCAGCAGCGCCAGGAACGGCGGTACCGCCTCGGCGAAGGCCGGCCCGAACAGGGCCGGAACGAGGCGGGGGGCGGCGACGGCGC